>JAEYVZ010000040.1 GCA_023431405.1 Actinomycetes bacterium | reverse complement strand
GGCGTGAGTTCCGAGTGGATGCCGGCGGCTTCTGGCAGGTGCACCGCCTTGCGGCGCACACCCTCACCTCCGCGCTGACCGAGGTGCTCGGCGGTGGCGGCCGGAGCATCGTCGATCCGGACGCGTGGCATCTCGACCTGTACGGCGGTGTCGGCCTTCTCGCGGCGGCGGTGGCGACCATCGGCGGCAGCGGCACGCGCATCACCACGGTCGAGTCCGACCCCCGCGCCACCGAGCACGCCGGCGAGAATCTCGCCGACTGGGTGGGCGCCCGCGCCGAGACGGGCCGGGTCGACCGATGGCTCGCTCACGTGGAAGACACGGCATCCGCCGCCGAGCGCGCGCGTCTGGAGCGCGGCATCGTCGTGCTCGACCCGCCGCGCGCCGGCGCCGGCGGCGACGTGGTCCGCCGCGTCGTGGCGCTCAGGCCCGCCCATGTCGCGTATGTCGCGTGCGACCCGGTGGCGCTCGCGCGCGACCTCGGCACGTTCCGGGAGCTCGGCTACGCCGCCGGTGACGTGCGAGCCTTCGACCTCTTCCCGCATTCGCACCACGTCGAAGCGGTGGTTCTGCTCACTCGCGACCGCGCCGATCGTTAGGCTGATCCCCATGACTCGTGTCGCCTTCATCGACGATCACGAATCCGTGCGCCTGGGGCTCGAAGCCGCGTGTGGCCGAGACCCCAACAAAGACGTGGTCTTCTCGGGAGACACCGTCACCGATTACCTGAAATGGCGGGTCTCGTCCCGCACGGGCCCTGCGGATGTCGTGGTGCTCGACCTCACCCTCGGCGACGGCACGACCGTCACCGAGAATGTGACGCGTCTCGTGCGCGACGGCTCACAGGTGATCATCCACAGCGTCGCCGACAGGCCCGCCGCCGTGCGTGAAGCGCTCGCGGCGGGGGCAGCCGGCGTCGTCAGCAAGTCGTCTCGCATCGACGACGTCATCCGCGCGATCCGCATCGTCGCGCGAGGAGAGCCGCTCGACAACGTCGAGTGGGCGAGCGCGGTCGACGGAGACCGCGCCTTCGCCGACGCGCAGCTGTCTGCGCGTGAGCGCGACGTGCTGCGCCTGTACGCGGCGGGACTGCCGCTGAAGGCCGTGGCCGATCGCCTGGGCATCGCCTACTCGACGGCGAAGGAGAACATCACGCGCGTGCGCGTGAAGTACATCGATGTGGGCCGTCCGGCGCCCACGAAGGTCGATCTCCTTCGGCGAGCCATGGAAGACGGACTGGTGGCCGAGGGTGACGGTGACGCCTGACCCCGCGTTCTCGGGCCCTGCATTGTCGGGCCCCGTGGCGCTGAGGCCGGTCCTCCCCCTCGGGGAGGCGACCGCCGCGGGCAGCGAACGCTTCTCGCAGGCGCGGATGGAGCGGATCCTCGGCCTCGTGATCGGCTTCGGCTGCTCCGTGCTCGGCGCCCAGGCCTTCCTCAACTCGATCAATTCCGAACAGGAGGGCGAGCTGTGGCGCGTGGCGCTGGTCGTCGCCGTGTTCGTCCCCCTCATCGTGATGGTCGTCGCGGCGTGCAGCGGCCTGGCCGTGCGCGCCTGCGCGGGAGTGTTCGCCGTCGTCTTCCCCATCGTCCTCCTCGTGTGGCCGATCGCCACGGCGGGGCGGGAGGAGTACTCGGCCGGCGAGCCGTGGATCTGGTTCCTGCTGAACGTCGGCACCGCCGCCGCGGTGCTCGCCTTCCCGATGCCCATACAGATCCTGTGGGCGGGGTTCATCCCCCTGCTCTACGGCGTCGTCCGCACGATCCAGGTCGGCACCGACGACCTGTTCGCGACGATCCTCAACGTGGTGTTCGCCATCATCCTCGCCCTCGTGTTCGTCGTCCTCGGGTGGATGCTGCGCTCCATCTCGGTGCAGATGGACGCCGCGCGCCGCGAAGCGGTGCGCTCCTACGCGGAGGCCGCTGCCGCCGATGCGGCCGAGCGGGAGCGGGTGGCGGTCGCCGCCCTCATGCACGACAGCGTGCTCGCCGCCCTCATCGCCGCGGAGCGCGCGCACACGCCGCGGGAGCGCTCGCTCGCCGTCTCCATGGCACGGGAGGCGCTCACTCGCCTCGCCAACGTCGATCAGGACGCCGGGGAAGGCCCCGACGCCCCGGTGCCGCTCGAGGCCTTCGTCGAAGACCTCGCCCGCGCCTCGCTTGAGGCAGGCGGTCCGAAGGTGATGAGCGAGCTCCCGCCGGAGGGCTGGTCGCTTCCCGGACGCGTCTCCCGCGCGCTCGTGCTGGCCACCACGCAGGCGATCGCCAACTCCGTCGAGCACGCCGCCGCAGCCGGGCTCATCGTCACCGTCGCCGCTGCCGACGACCACGTCGAGATCCTCATCGGCGATGCCGGGCCGGGCTTCGACCCGAACGCCGTGCCCGACGACCGTCTCGGCATCCGCGGCTCGATCTCGGCGCGCGTCGCCGCGGTCGGGGGGACGGCGAAGGTCGAGAGCGGCTTCGACGGCACGCGCGTGACGCTGTACTGGGGGAGGACGCGGTGAAGGTCTCGATGCGGTCGGCGCTGTCGGCGCTCGGCGTCGTGTTCACGGCGTACCTCGCCGTGGGCGGGTTCGTGTGGTCGCCGATGCCGGAGCAGCCGTTCGTCGTCGCGGCGGCCATCGGCCTGTACCTCGTCACCACCTGGCTGTGCATCTTCTGGGGGCCGGCCTCCGAGCCCCTCGCGAGCTGGCTGGTGGTCATGGCGCTCGCCGCGGCGGTGCTCGTTCCCAATGCCACCTGGTACGGCGCGGGCCCGGATGCCGTGCTGAAGCCGTACGCGACGTGGGGCCTCGGCGGCATCAGCGCGCTGTTGACCATCCTCGTCGTCCGCCGACGCGTGTGGGCGGCGTGGGTCGGCGTCGCGATCATCACGATCACCGGCACCTTCTGGATCGGCATCGCCAGCACCCTCTCGCTCGGAGCCGTGGGCGCCGTCGTCTGGGTGGGGATCGCGCAGCTCGTCACCGGCCTCATGGCGCGCTCGGCGCGCGACACCGCCGAACTCACGGCTCTGCAGCGCTCCTCGTCGGAGTGGCTCGCCTCGCAGGCGGGGCGCCGTCGCGAACGGCGGGTGACGGTGCAGCGCGCCATCGCCCTGGCCGGACCGGTGCTCACCCGTGTCATCGAGACCGGAGGCGATCTCGACGACGCGGAACGCGCGCAGGCGCGCCTGGCAGAAGGACAGCTGCGCGACGAGCTTCGCGGGCGTCGTCTGCTCGACGACGGCGTGCGGGTGCAGCTGGAGGCGATGCGGCGTCGCGGCACGGATGTGACGATGCTCGACGAAGGCGGTCTCGACGAGGTGGCAGAGGACCAGCTCGCGGCGATCCGGGAGGAGCTGGCCTCGACCCTGGAGCACGCCGATTCGGAGCGGGTGTTCATCCGCACGGCGCAGCACGAGGGCATCGCGGTGACGGTCGTGGGGCGCTCGCGCAGCGAGGACGACCCTGACGGCGAGGAGATCGTCGACCTCTGGCACGAGATCCGGTGGCCGGCGCCCTCCGCGGAAGCAGCCGCCGACACGGCCGGCGCCTGAGCGGCCGCAGGCGTGTGCCGCGCGTCTCGCGCCGAGCCGCGATCGCCGCACTCACGATGAAGATCGCCGCGCTGGCGAGGAAGATCGCCGCGCTGGCGATGAAGATCGCCGCACTCGCGATGAAGATCGCCGCACTCGCGATGAAGATCGCCAGACGGGCGATGAAGATCGCCAGACGGGCGATAAAGAGAGGGAGGCGAGGGGCGGCGAAGCCGCCCGCCCCTCGCCTTGCGAGCGGTTACCCGAAAACCGGCTCGCAGGTCGCCCGATCCTGAGGACCCTGGCAACCGAACGCAGAAGCGTTCCAGCACTTATAAGTCTGGGGCGGCACCCCGGGAATGTCTGTAGGTATTTTGGGGGACATCGGCCCATATGTCACAGAAACGACGGTGAACGAGTCCCGCGACACCGAGCGTACGCGACGCGCTCAGCCGCCGAAAGTGCCCCAGCCGACGTCGCGACGCAGCGGCTGACGCAGTGCTCGCGCCGAGACCTGCCAGGCGCTGGGACGGCGCACACGCGGGGCGACCGCCGTGGCAGCCTCCCCGGCGTACGCCTCGGTGACCACCGCGATGACGGCGGCGATCTCCTCCGGGGTCGGGTTGCCCCGCGCCACGTCGATGCGCAGCGTCTCGTCGGTCGGTGCGTCGCTCACAGGGGGATGTTCCCGTGCTTCTTCGCGGGCAGGCTCGCACGCTTGCCGCGCAGCGACCTCAGCGCCTTGGCGATGGCGACACGTGTGGCGGCGGGCTCGATGATGCCGTCCAGCTCGCCGCGCTCGGCAGCCAGGAACGGCGACGCCACGTTGTAGGTGTACTCGTTGGCCAGGCGCGTGCGCACGGCCGCGACATCCTCGCCGGCCTCCTCGGCCTTCTTGATCTCGCCGCGGTACAGGATGTTGACGGCGCCCTGGCCACCCATGACGGCGATCTCCGCCGTCGGCCAGGCGAAGTTGATGTCGGCGCCCAGCTGCTTGGAGCCCATCACGATGTAGGCGCCGCCGTAGGCCTTGCGGAGGATCACGGTGACCAGCGGCACGGTCGCCTCGGCGTAGGCGTAGAGGAGCTTCGCGCCGCGGCGGATGACACCCGTCCACTCCTGGTCGGTGCCGGGGAGGTATCCGGGCACGTCGACGAGAGTCACGATCGGGATGGAGAACGCGTCGCAGAACCGCACGAAACGGCTCGCCTTCTCGCCCGCCTCGATGTTGAGGGTGCCCGCCATCTGCGACGGCTGGTTGGCGATGATGCCCACCGAGCGCCCCTCGATCCGCCCGAAGCCGATGACGATGTTCGGTGCGAACAGCGGCTGCACCTCGAGGAACTCGCCCCCGTCGGTGAGGTGCGAGATCACCTGGTGGATGTCGTAGGGCTGGTTCGGGGAGTCGGGGATGATCGTGTTGAGGAAGCGGTCGGCATCCGTCGTCTCGAACTCGAACGCATGCTCGTAGTCGGGGAGCTCGGCCATGTTGTTGTCGGGCAGGTAGCCGAGCATGGTGCGCACGTAGTCGATCGCGTCGTCCTCGTCTTCGGCGAGGTAGTGCGCGACCCCCGAGCGGGTGTTGTGCGTGTACGCGCCGCCGAGCTCCTCCATGCCGACGTCCTCGCCGGTGACCGTCTTGATGACATCGGGGCCGGTGACGAACATCTGGCTGGTCTTGTCGACCATCACGACGAAATCGGTGAGGGCGGGGGAGTAGACCGCGCCGCCGGCCGCCGGGCCCATCACGATGGAGATCTGCGGGATGACGCCGGAGGCGGCCGTGTTCAGGCGGAAGATCTCGCCGTACTTTCCGAGCGCGACCACACCCTCCTGGATGCGGGCGCCGCCGGAGTCGAGGATGCCGATGATCGGCATCCCCCCGCGCAGCGCGAACTCCATGATCTTGACGATCTTGTCGCCGGCGACCTCGCCGAGCGAGCCGCCGAACGTCGTGAAGTCCTGCGCGTAGACGGCGACGGTGCGGCCGTGGATCGTGCCGACACCCGTGACGACCGAATCGCCGTAGGGACGTGAGCGGTCCATGCCGAAGGCGTTGGTGCGGTGGCGCACGTACTCGTCGAGCTCGACGAAGGAGCCGGGGTCGACGAGGAGCTCGATGCGCTCTCGGGCGGTGAGCTTGCCCTTCGCGTGCTGCTTCTCGCGTGCGGCGACCTCCGCATCGACGATGGCCTCCTGGTACCGCGCGCGGAGGTCGGCGATCTTGCCGGCGGTCGTGGACATGTCGGGCTGATCGGTCACGCGTTCCACCCTAGCGAGCAGGAATCGGGTGGGGTTGGCGGACACCCACAATGAGTGTCGGCATCCGTTGTCGAGCATGTCCACGGCGTATCGTGTCCGCCATGTCGTTCCCTGAAACCGGTTACCCGCTCGCCGCCGCCGTGACCCCCCGTCTCCACCTCGTCGACACCGTCGACTCCACGAACGCGAAGCTGGTGCGGGACGCCACGGACGACCCTGACGGGCACCCCCATCTCTCGGTCGTCTTCACGCGCGACCAGCGCAGCGGGCGCGGCCGGCTGGACCGCTCGTGGACGACGCCTCCGGGCACAGCGATGGCGATCTCGACGCTGCTCGACGTCGGCGCCGTCGCCGTCGCCGACCGTGGCTGGATCCCCCTGATCGCGGGGGACGCCATGCGGTCGGCGATCGCGGCGCAGCTCGGCGACCTCCCCGTGACGCTCAAGTGGCCCAACGACGTGCTCGTCAACGACCTCAAGATCTGCGGCATCCTCGCCGAGGTGCTTCCCGCCGACCCCCACCGCGTCGTGGTGGGGGCGGGGGTCAACACCGCGATGCCCCCGGTCGACCTGCCGGTGCCCTCCGCCACCTCCTTCGCCGCCCTCGGCAAGGAGGCCGACGAGGATCGCCTGCTCGCCGACTACCTGACGGCGCTGCGCGACGGCGTCGCCGAACTGGCGGTGTCGGGTGCCGCCGCCGTGCACGAGCGCATCGAGGGCGTCTGCTCGACGGTGGGAGCCGAGGTGAGCGTGTCGCTTCCGGACGGGACGACGCTCGTCGGCATCGCGCAGCGGCTGGATGCCGAGGGGCGGCTCGTGATCGCCACCGCCGGCGTCGAGACGATCGTGTCGGCGGGCGACGTCGTGCACGTGCGCACCGGCGGCCGGCGCTGAGGGCGGGCGCGCCCCTGCGGCGTGCCGAGACGGCCGTGTCGGCGCCCTCCGACACAATGGACGCGTGACCCAGCCGAGCGTGTACCCGGGGAGGCCGCAGACGCCGGCGCCCGGCTCCACCGCGCCCGAGCGTCGGCTCGCGCGGTTCCGCCGTCACGCGCGCGGGCTCTTCTGGTCGGCGGTCGTGCTCGTCGCCGTCGCCGCCGCGACGGGGTTCTTCGCCGGCAACATCCCCGCCTTCGGCGAGAGCGTCCCGTTCCGGGAGGTGCTCGACGACCGCGTGCTGGGCGGCATCCTCGTCTGGGATCTGCTGGTGTGGGGCGCGGCGGTCGTGCTCGTCGTGTCCCTCGTGATCGTCCCGTATCTGCGCTGGCTCACCCACACCTACACGATCACGACCCGCCGCGTCGTCGAGCAGTCCGGGCTCATCGGGCGGAGCCGTCGTGAGCTCGGCCACGCCCGCGGCTACACGATCACCGAGCGACGCGGCCCGCTGCAGCGTGCGTGGGGCGCCGGCACGCTCGTCCTCTCCAACGGCGTCGAGGCTCCGCTCGTGCTGCGAGACATCCCGTCGGTGCGTCTGGTCCACGAGACCCTCGCAGACCAGGTCGAGATCAGTCAGATCCTCGCGCACCGCGACGGGCACGCGCTTTCCACCCCGCCCGACGAGAACGGACTCGTCCCGCGGGCGTGATTCAGGCTTCGGGGAACTGGGAAGATGGAGGCAGCGGAGGGAGACGCATGGCCATGGAGCTCGGAATCGTCGGTGGGGGGCAGCTTGCCCGCATGATGATCGCCCCGGCGGTGGAACTGGGCGTGAACGTGCATGTGCTCGCCGAAGAGCCGGGCATGGCAGCGGCCCTCGCGGCATCCGCGGTCGGTGACTATCGCGACCTCGAGACGGTGCGTGCCTTCGCGCGCGGCAAAGACGTCATCACCTTCGACCATGAGCACGTGCCTCAGGAGGTGCTGCGGGCGCTCGTCGCCGACGGCGTGCGCGTGCACCCCGGACCCGACGCGCTCCTCTACGCGCAGGACAAGCTCCTCATGCGTGCCCGACTCGACGAGCTCGGGATGCCGCAGCCTGACTGGGTGGCGGTGTCCGACCTGGCGGGGCTGCAGGCCTTCCTCGACGCCCACGGCGGCCGTGCGGTCGTGAAGACGCCCCGCGGCGGCTACGACGGCAAGGGTGTGCGCGTCGTCGACCGCGCCGAGGACGCGCAGGACTGGATCGACGGACTGCGAGACGGCGGGCGCCTGCTGGTGGAGGAGCTCGTCGACTTCACGCGGGAGCTGGCGCAGCAGATCGCCCGCCGGCCGTCGGGGGAGTCGGTCGCCTATCCGGTCGTCGAGACCGTGCAGCGCGGGGGCGTCTGCGCCGAGGTGATCGCACCCGCGCCGCACTCGACCGGCAGGCTCGCCGCGGTCGCAGCGCAGATCGGGCAGGGCATCGCCGACGGACTCGGCGTGACCGGCATGCTCGCCGTCGAGCTGTTCGAGACCAGTGACGAGCGCCTCCTCGTCAACGAACTCGCCATGCGCCCCCACAACAGCGGGCACTGGGGGCAGGACGGCGCGGTCACCGGCCAGTTCGAGCAGCACGTGCGCGCCGTGCTCGACCTGCCGTTGGGAGACCCCGCCCCCCGCCAGCCGTGGGCGGTCATGGTCAACATCCTCGGAGGACCCGCGGCCGACTCCCTGGAGAGCCGGTTCCCCCAGGTGCTGGAGGCGCACCCCGCGGTGAAGGTCCACACCTACGGCAAGGCGCCCCGCCCCGGCCGCAAGGTGGGCCATGTGAACGCGGTCGGCGACGACCTCGACGCGGTCGTCTACGAAGCGCGCGCCGCCGCCGCCTTCTTCGCAGACTGACCCGCCCCCGGCCCCCTGAAACCGGGTCCCTGAAACCCAGGCGACGTGCCGCGCCGTTGCGGGAAGTTCGCAGACATGGCACCTAGCCTTGACGGGTGACTCGACCTCTGCATTCGTCCGCCGCACCGCTCGTCGGCGTCGTGATGGGCTCGGATTCCGACTGGCGCGTCATGAGCGATGCCTCCCAGGTGCTGTCGGACTTCGCGGTGCCGCACGAGGTCGAGGTCGTCTCCGCTCACCGCACTCCCGACAAGCTCCTGAGCTACGGACGTGAGGCGCGGTCGCGAGGACTCAAGGTCATCGTGGCCGGTGCGGGCGGGGCAGCCCATCTGCCGGGCATGCTCGCCTCCCTCACCCCTCTCCCCGTCGTCGGTGTGCCGGTGCAGCTCGCGACCCTTGACGGACTCGACTCGCTCCTGAGCATCGTCCAGATGCCCGCAGGGATCCCGGTGGCCACCGTCTCGATCAACGGGGCGAAGAACGCAGGACTCCTCGCCGCCCGCATCCTCGCGGCATCCGACGATCGACTGGCCGACCGGATGGAGCAGTACGCCCGCACGCTCGAGCAGCAGGTGGAGGAGAAGAACCGCCGCCTGAAGGACTCCCTGTGAGGGTCGCCGGATGAGCGTCGCCAGCCCCCCTCGGCAGGTCGCCGCCCGCCCGTCGAGTCTCGCCGGAGCGATGTGGGGCGAGTACTCGCTGCGCCGGCCCGATGTGTCGTCGCCGGACGTGATGACCCGCCGCGCGTGGTGGCTCGTGCTGCTGAACTTCCTCCTCCCGGGCTCGGCGCAGTCGCTCGCCGGCGATCGCCGCCTGGGACGGGTGGGACTGGTCGCGACGATGGTGATGTGGGTGCTCGTCATCTCCGGCCTCGCCATGGCGGTGGCGTCATGGCAGACGCTGCTGGCGATGCTCTCGCAGTGGTTCGTGCTGCTCCTGGCTCAAGGCGTTCTCCTCGCGTACGCCGTGCTGTGGGTCATCCTCACGATCGACACGCTGCGCCTTGCCCGCCTGGTCCGTGTGCGTCCGCGCGCCCGCATCGGCGTCGCCGCCCTCGGCGTCGCCCTCCTCGTCGTCTCATCGGGGTCCGCGGTCTACGGCGCCCAGGTCGCAGGGTCTGCCCGAGAGACGATCGCATCCGTCTTCGGGGCGGGCCCGAGCATGCCCGCCTCCGACGGCTACTACAACTTCCTGCTGCTCGGCGCCGACAGCGGCAAGGGCCGCACGCACATGCTGTTCGACAGCATCTCGGTGGTGTCGGTGAACGCCGAATCCGGCGCCGTCACCATCACCGGCATCCCCCGCGACATGCGCAACGTGCCCTTCTCGGAAGGGCCGATGCAGGACAAGTACCCCGACGGTCACCGTGGTCACGCCGACCCGTCATGCGGCTGGGACAACAAGATCAATCAGCTCAACACCGAGGTGGGCGTCTGCCTCGACGGTGCGGCGCTGTACCCGGATGCCGCCGACATCGGCTCCACCCCCGGCATCGAAGCGACGCGTGATGCGGCGGAGGGCGTGCTCGGCATCCAGATCCAGTACTACGTCTTCGTCGACATGCACGGCTTCGCCGCCCTCGTCGACGCGCTGGGCGGCGTGGAGATCACCGTGAAGGAGCGCCTGCCCAAGGGCGAGCTGAGCAAGAACGCCGACGGATCGCTGCGCGGCGTCATCGGCTGGATCGAAGCGGGCACGCAGCGCATGGACGGCGACACCGCCCAGTGGTACGCCCGCTCCCGGTACACCACGAGCGACTGGGACCGCATGAAGCGCCAGCGCATCTTGCAGCAGGCCATCCTCGACCAGTTCACCCCGACGACCGTCCTCACCCGCTTCCAGGACATCGCGAAGGCCGGGTCGGAGATCGTCCACACCGACATCCCGCCGGAGATGCTGTCGTACCTGGCCGACCTCGCGGTCAAAGCGAAGGAGCAGAAGGTCACGACGATCGAGCTCACCCTCGAGAACGACGTCGACCCCGACGATCCCGACTTCACCCGCATCCACGAGATGGTGGACGAAGCGCTGCATCCGCCCACGCCCACCCCGACGCCTGAGGCTCTCGGACACTGAAGCGGGCCGCACGTGCGCGCTAGGCTCATCGCATGACCGCGACCCTGCGCATCGTGCTGGATCGGAGCACGTCTCCCGCGGACTCCGACCTCGCCGCCGCCGCTGTCGAGCTCGCCCGCGGTCTTGTCGCCACCGCCCCCGACGACTGCGAAGTCGAAGCCATCGTGCCCGGCGGCGCGTCCGACGATCCGACAGCGGTGATCCCCGGACTCGCCGGCGTCAGTCGCCTCTCGCTCCCGCGGCGGGAGCTGCTGGCGGCCTGGCAGCTCGGGATGCCGGCCGGCGTCGGGGGAGGCCTCATCCACGCGCCCTCCCTGGTCGCCCCGCTGGTGCGCCATGACCGCGTCAACGACAACGACCAGACGGTCATCACCCTGTGGGACCTCGACGCGTGGGAGCGCCCCGACGAACTGCCCCGCGCGCACGTCCTCTCCCACAAGGCGCTCCTCAAACGCGCTGCGCGATTCGCGGATGCCGTCGTGGTGCCCACGCACGCTGCAGCCGAGAAGCTCGCGTCGATCACCCGCCTCGGCGACCGCGTCCGGGTCATCGCCGGGGCGCCGCCGGAGGATTTCCGGGTGCCCTCCGACGAGATCGGTCGTCGTCGCTCGCTGGGCCTCCCGGAGGGCTTCGTGCTGCTGGCCGGCTCGGCATCCGCGTCCTCGCATCTGGCCGCCGGTTTCACCGCGGTGGTCCAGGCGCACGCCGACCTCCCGGTGGTCGTCGTCGATGCGCCCGAGGGGGCGGAGCCGGCGCTGGCAGACCTCGCCGCCGCTGCCGGGCTTCCGGAGGGGCGCGTGCACGTGCGTGGCAACCTCGACCCGTGGGACCGAGCCGCAGTGCTCGGCGGGGCGGTGGCCTTCGTCGCCCCGGCGGTGTCGTCGGCCTTCCCGTGGCGGCTCATCGAGGCGCTCCGGCTGGGTGTGCCGGTCGTGGCATCCGATTCCGACGTGCACCGTGAGGTGGTCGCCGAGGGGGGACTGCTCGCCGCGCCGTCGGGGGAGGCGCTCGGAGAAGCCCTCGCGTCCGCGTTGGGGTCGACCTCGGCCGTCGAGCGGCTCGGAGTGCTCGCCGGCGACCGCGGCCGCGCGTTCTCGTGGGCCGGAGCGGCCGAACGCGTCTGGAGCCTGCACGCCGATCTGTAGCGGCCACGCTCTCAGGGAGTGCCTGAACCGCAACCTTGGGACATCCTTCGAGCCCACCCGAACCCGCGTGTCGTGATTCGGATCCCCAAATAAGGGTGGTATCGAAAGTTGACTTCCGTCACAATGGTCACATGTCCCCCCGACGTGAACGCCGCCCCGTCTTGTCCCCGGTGACGTTCGTCGTCGCCGTCGTGTCCCTCGTCGTCGGGATGCTGAGTGCCGTCCCCCCGGCTCCGGCACAGGCGGCCGCGCTCCCGGGATCGATCGTCGACGGCGGCTACATCATCAGCGATGCCGAGTTCTTCGACAGCGACTCGATGACCTCCTCGACGATCCAGAAGTTCCTCAACGGCAAGGTGACCACCTGCAAGGCGACCACCGGCCCCACCTGCCTGAAGAGCTTCAAGACCGACCTCCCGAAGATCGCCGCCGATCAGTACTGCAAGGCGATCGCGGCGAAGAAGGACGCGACGGCCGCGCAGGTGATCGCCACCGTGGCGGCGGCCTGCGGCATCAACCCCAAGGTGATCCTCGTCATGCTCCAGAAGGAGCAGGGGCTCGTCTTGTCGTCTGCGCCCAGTGAGTGGTCGTACCGCGCCGCCATGGGCCAGGCGTGCCCCGACACCGCACCGTGCGACGAGGCCGCCGCAGGCTTCGTGAACCAGGTGTACAAGGGTGCTCGTCAGCTGCAGGTGTACACGCACAATCCGACGAAGTTCAACTACCGCGCCGGCCAGACCAACACCATCAAGTGGCATCCGACCAGCTCCTGCGGATCGTCCAAGGTCTTCATCAAGAACCAGGCCACCGCCAACCTGTACATCTACACGCCGTACCGACCGAACGTCGCGGCCCTCGCGGCCGGCACCGGCACGGGCGACAGCTGCTCGACATACGGCAACCGCAACTTCTACAACTTCTACGTGTCGTGGTTCGCGCCCGACGCCTCTTCCGCCACAGGGGCCCCGGCGCAGGTGCCGGCGTGCACCGTCCCGGTGAGCGCCGACATCACGGCGGCCTCGGGCACGGCCACCCTCACCGCAGACACGACGGGCAAGAAAGCCCCCACCAAGAACTGCACCTCCGGCGGAACCTCGCTCAAGAAGGGCGCCACCGTCACCCTCACGGGCACCTACGGCGCGTGGAAGCGCGTGAAGAGCGGCTCCACCACCACATGGGTGCTGACCTCGTCTCTCAAGATCGGCACGGGCACCCCGGCCTCCGGCAGCAGCTGCGCGCTGCCCGCCGAGTCGAGCGTGACCAAGGCGTCGGGAACGGCGGTCGTCACCACCGGCACCCTCAATGCACGCAAGGCGCCCACGACCTCCTGCGAGACGGGCAAGAAGCAGATCACGATGGGGGCGAGCTACGCGCGCACCGCCACGTACAGCACGGGCGGCGCCGTCTGGTGGCGCATCACCATCAGCGGATCGCCCTACTGGGTGCACAGCCAGTACGTGACGCTCAAGACGACCTCGTCGCCCGCACCGGTGCCGACGCCGAATCCGACGCCGACCCCGGGCGCCCCCACTCCCGACCCCGGCGGCGGCTCGGTCGCCGTGACGAAGTACGTCACCTCGCCGACGAACCTGTTCACGGAGCGCGGCAAGGGCACCCTCGTCTCCACGCTGCGCACCGGCACGGAGCTCACCGTGACCTCGACCAGCGGCTCGTACGCGAACGTCACGGTCGGGCGTCTGACCGGATGGGTGGAGAGCGCGCGACTGGTCGCCAAGAAGCCCGCGACGCCCAAGACCGCCACCATGCAGACCACGGGCAAGACCACGATGCGGGTCGGCGTCTCGAGCTCCGCCGCGTCGGTCACGACCATCGCCGCCGGCACGAAGGTGACGGTGCTCGAGAGCACCCGCACGTGGCGTGCCGTCAAGGTCGGAAGCACGAGGGGATGGGTGCTCGCCAGCTCGCTCCGTGCCGTCTCGTCGACGGCGAAGCAGATGAAGACGACGTCTTCGGTCAACCTGCGCGCGTCGGCGTCGACCTCGGCGAAGATCATCGTGACCCTGAAGAAGGGCACGAAGCTCACCGTCACCGCCAAGAAGGGCTCCTGGAGCAAAGTCAAGGTCGGCACGCGGGTCGGATGGGTGCACAGCGACTATCTGACGAGCACGAGCACGAGCACGAGCTCAAGCTCGACGCGCGTGACCATGACCACGACGGTCTCGCTGAATCTCCGGGCCTCGGCCTCGACGACTGCCCGCGTGCTGACCGTGCTTCCGAAGGGGACAAAGGTGAGGGTCACCGCCAAGAGCGGCGCGTGGCGCAAGGTCGGCGTAGGCGGACGCACCGGCTGGCTGCACAGCTCATATCTTCGTTAGCCGCGGGCGCCTCTCATCTCCGTTAGCCGCGCCTGCGTGCGCACCGCCGGTGCCGACCTCGGCATCGGCGGTGCGCACAGGCGGGACGCAGTCTCGTTCGGTTAGGATTGCGCGTGGCCTACCCGAGGCCTCACCTCGGGCGTTAACCCGTATTCAAGGAATGCCGTGACCCAGATCGACTACAGCGCCTTCGACACGCCCGGTCGCAGTCGCGGAATCCTCGACGTCTTCCGCTATCGCTACCTGTTGCGGCTGCTGATCGGCAAGAGCACGTCGCTGCGCTACCGCAACTCGGTGCTCGGCTGGTTCTGGTCGTACGTGCGTCCGACGGTCCAGTTCCTCGTCTACTACATCGTCGTCGGCCAGATCCTCGCGCTGCACAAGAGCGTTCCGTTCTTCCCGGTGTATCTGTTCAGCGGTCTCGTCCTGGTGAATCTGTTCAACGAGACCCTCGCCGACGCGACGCGCTCGATCGTCGCGAACAAGGCCCTCGTGCGCAAGATCTATCTGCCGCGCGAGCTCTTCCCCCTCGCCGCCATCATCGGCGCGTTCACGCACTTCCTCCCGCAGCTCGCCGTGCTCATCATCGTGAGCCTCATCTTCGGATGGCTGCCCTCGCTGGCCGCCGTCGGGCTCGTCCTCGGGGGCATCGCCATCGTGGTGCTGTGGGTCGTGGGGCTCGGACTCTTCTTCTCCTCGATCAACGTGCGCTACCGCGACGCGAGCAACGTCGTCGACATCATCCGCACGGTCGCGACCTGGTCGGTGCCCATCCTCTACACCTGGTCGATGGTCTACGAGCGTGCGCAGTCGATCCCGTGGCTGTTCCACATCTACATGTCCAATCCGCTCGCCGTCGCCGTCGAGATGTTCCACCACGCGTTCTGGGCGCAGCTGCCGGACGTGGTCGCGCACACCCCCGTCCCGCCGAACATCGGCTGGCCGCCGGAGTTCGGGTGGAACGTCGTGGCCGCCGTCTCGGTGGTCATCGTCACGCTGGTCGTCGGCCAGTTGACCTTCCGCCGCGCCGAGCGCTCGTTCGCCCAGGATCTGTGATGACCCGCACTGAGAACCCCCAACCGCGTATCGTCGTCGAGCACGTCTCGAAATGGTTCAACAAGCGCAGCACGCGCTCCATGAAAGACGCCTTCATCGGCGTCGTGCGGCGCACCGCGGTGCGGTCCGCGCAGTTCCAGGCGCTCGACGATGTGTCGTTCACGATCGGTGAAGGCGAATCAGTCGCGGTCATGGGCCTCAACGGCTCGGGGAAGTCGACGACGCTGAAGCTCGTCTCCGGCGTGCTGGAGCCCGACGAGGGGCGTGTGCTGACGCGCGGCAAGGTCGCCGGGCTCATCGAGGTGGGCGCGGGCTTCCATCCCGACCTCACCGGGCGCGAGAACGTCTTCCTCAACGCCGCCATCCTCGGCATGAGCGAGAAGGAGACGAAGGCGCGCTTCGACGAGATCGTCGCCTTCAGTGAGATCGGCGACTTCATCGACCAGGAGGTGAAGCACTACTCGTCGGGCATGTTCATGCGCCTCGCGTTCAGTGTCGCCATCCACGTGGAGCTGGACGTGCTGCTCGTCGACGAGGTGCTCGCCGTCGGCGACGCGCCCTTCCGTGCCAAGTGCAACGCGAAGCTCAAGGAGCTCGCCTCTCGCGGAGTGACGATGATGGTCGTCAGTCACAGCAAGTCGCAGGTGAAGCAGCTGTGCACCCGCGGCATCGTCATCCAGAAAGGCAAGGTCATCTTCGACGGTCCGATCGAAGAAGCGCTCGAGAAGATCGACCGCTGACCTGCCGGATGCCGCTCAGCCCGCCGCGGCAGGGTCGGCTGCGCGCCGCGTCGAGGCCATCTGAGCGACCTGCACGGTGATGATCTGACCGGTCAGGTCGGATGCCGCGACGTTGAGGGTCACCCGCGCGACGTCGGCGGGGTCGAGCAGGGTCTCGCGGGGCTCGTCGCCGAAGGCGCGCGTGCGCATCGGGGTGTGGGTGCGCTGCGGGTTGATGCAGTTCACGCGCACCCCCGTGTCCGCCCACTCCTCGGCCAGCGCCTGCGTGAAGTTGACGACACCGGCCTTGGATGCCGAGTAGGTGCTGTACCCCGCCCGTCCGCGCGTGTACGAGCTGGAGGTGAACAGCAGCATCTGCCCGTTCGTCTCCTCCAGGTACGGGTATGCCGCGCGGGCGAGGAGCGCCGGGGCGAGGAGGTTGATCTCGATCGTCTCCTGAATGTCCTGCGACGACGCCTCCACGAGGGGGGAGATGTGCAGCACCCCCGCCGTCAGCACGACGGCGTCGATCCGCCCGTGTGCGCGGTGCGCCGTCTCCAGCGCCTGCCGGATGGCGTTCTCGTCGCGCACGTCGGTGTCGGTGGAGCTGCGGCTGAACTCCATCACGTCGGCGCCCGCTTCACGCGCCAGCTCCGCGATGCTCAGCCCGATCCCGTAGCTGCCGCCGAAGACGACGACGGCTTTGCCCGTCAGATCGGGGAGCGTGACCAGCTTGTCGAGGGAGAGGCTGTGGGACTGCAGCTGGAAGATCTTGTCGGCGATGTGCACGTCGATCGGCTCGGTGACCTTCATGTTCTCCGCCGTGCCGTCGACCACGAAGATGGGCACGTCGGGAAGGTAGGTGAACACGACGCCGCAGTCGTCTGTCGCGGCGAATCCGGCGTCTTCACGTGCCAGCTCGTAGGCCCGCCGGATCGTGCCCAGGCGGAAGGCCTGGGGGGTCTGACCGCGACGCAGGGAGGCGCGGCTGGGAATCGCGGTGATGTGACGCTCGGCATCCACCTCGATGATGGTGTCGGCGGAGGGGATCGCGGTGTCGACGGCCTCATACGTGTCGAGCGCGTCGACGCAGTCGCGGATGATCCGTTCGTCGATGAAGGGGCGCACGGCGTCGTGGAACAGCACCTTGGTGTCGTCGCCGTCCAACGCCGCGATGGCGAGCTGGGTCGTGTCGTTGCGCGTCGCACCCCCGGGGAGGATGCGGGTCAGCTTCGGGAACCGGGCGCTCTCGAGAAGATGATCGAGTTCGCCGATCGACTCGGCGTTCATCATGATGATGACCTCGTCGATGTATTCGCTCGAATCGAGGGCCTCGAGGGTGTGCTCGACGATCGCCTTGCCGGCGATCTTGATGAGCTGCTTCGGAACGCCCAGACCGACGCGCACGCCGATCCCCCCGGCGAGGATGACGGCGACGGTGCGTGCGGTGCTCACGCGGTCATCCTAGGGTCGACCCATTCCCCGGTAGTCCCACCCGGCCGCGCGCCAGGCGGCGGCATCCAGACAGTTGCGTCCGTCGACGATCAGGCGTCCGGAGGCGAGCGAGGCGGTGTGCTCGGGGCTGAGCTCGCGGCGGTACTCGTCCCATTCGGTGACGACGATGACCGCATCCGCACCCGTGAGCGCCTCGTCGCGGTCGGTCGCGTACGTGAGCTGGGGGTGCACGCGGCGCGCGTTCTCCACGGCTTCGGGGTCGGTCACGACGACGTTCGCGCCGAGTCCGTGAAGGCGGACGGCCACATCGAGGGCAGGCGAGTCACGGATGTCGTCGCTGTGCGGCTTGAAGGCGGCACCGAGGACGGCGACGCGCTTTCCGACGACCGAACCACCCAGGCCGTCGACCACGAGGTGGACGGCGCGGTCGCGGCGGCGGAGGTTGATGGCGTCCACTTCGTGGAGGAAGGCCACGGAGTCGCGCAGCCCGAGTTCCTCGGCGCGTGCGGAGAAGGCGCGGATGTCCTTGGGCAGGCAACCGCCGCCGAAGCCGATGCCGGCGCCGAGGAATCGGCGCCCGATGCGGTTGTCGTGGCCGATCGCGTCGGCGAGCTGGGTCACGTCTGCTCCGGAGACCTCGGCGATCTCCGCCATGGCGTTGATGAAGCTGATCTTCGTGGCGAGGAAGGCGTTCGCCGCGACCTTGACGAGCTCGGCCGTCGCGTACCCGGTCACGAGGTAGGGAGTCTGCTTCGCGATGGAGGGGTGGTAGACCTCCTTGAGGAGCTCCGCGGCGCGCTCGCCGTCGGGGCCCTCGGGAACACCGACCACGATCCGGTCGGGGTCGATCGTGTCGTTCACCGCGAAGCCCTCGCGGAGGAACTCGGGGTTCCAGACGAGCGTGGCGCCCGCCGCCGAGACGGCGTCGGCCAGCCGCGCGGCCGTTCCCACCGGCACGGTCGACTTCCCCGCGACGATGTCGCCGGGCCGAAGGTGCGGAATCAGGGCCGCGAAGGCCGCGTCGACGAAGCGGAGGTCGGCGGCCGACGAATCGGGGCGCTGCGGGGTGCCGACGGCGACGAAATGCACCGTGGCGCCCTCGGCGGCAGAGATGTCGGTCGTGAACGTGAGGGCGCCGCTGTCGACGCCGCCCCGCAGGAGGTCCACGAGACCGGGCTCGAAGAAGGGTGCCTCACCGCGTGACAGAGCGTCGATCTTCGCTTCGTCGAGATCGATGCCGACGACCTCGTGCCCGATCGACGCCATCGCCGCGGCGTGGACCGCGCCCAGGTAGCCGCAACCAATTACAGAGAGTCTCACAGTGCTCACTTCCGTCGTGCGGTCGGCCGGTCGCCGCCCGCGGGCCCCCGCGAATCCGGGTGTGAACTCACGTGGCCATCCTTCCCATTATCCGGCATCCCCCGCCCTCTCGTCGAAACCGGCGGACGGCAGCGGGATCACGGGATGTCAGCCGATCACGGGCGTCCGCGTCGCAGCACGCGACGGATGCGCCTCTTCGCCGACGACGCGAGCGATCGCACGGTGCGCCGGGGCGTGCGGGCGACCTCGTCGACGCCGCCGTCCACGTTCACCGAGGACGCAGCCACCTTGGCTCCCGAGCGCCGTGACCGCAGGCGGGCGACCTCCTTGCGCAGCTGCGCGATCTCGGTGCGCGAGGTCGCGGCGCGTGCACGCAGGTCGCCGATCTCCTTGCGCAGTTCCCGGGCGGTCTGCCGCGACGCCACCACCTTGTCGCGCAGCTCCGCACGCTGCTTGTACAGCTTCGCGGTCGCCTTCGACTGGCGCTCGTGGAGGCGGGAGTTGCGCTCGCCGTACCACGAGATCCATTCGAGGAGGAGCCGGGCGTGGTCGAGGGTCGGCTCGGGGGAGAACTCCGCGGGGAGCTCGTCTTTCGCGAGCCGGGTGTACAGCTCGACGAAGTCGAAGTCGACGGATCGCCTCGCTGCGGCGAGCGAGCCCGCCGACAGCTCCACGTAGCGCTGCGGGTCTTGCGCGATGAGGTCGAGCTGACGCGCCATCTCACGCACATCGCCCTGCGGCACCGTGATCACGCCTTCGTTGCCGACGAGGTTCGCAAGCCACGGAAGATCGAACATGACGACCGGGAGGCCGAACGTCTGGGCTTCGATCAGTGCGAGGGGCGAGCCTTCGATCACGCTCGTCGTGACGTAGATGTCGGACGACTCGAGGGCCTCGATGAGGGCGGGGCCGTGCAGGGGGCCGGGCACGGAGACGATGTCCTCCACGCCGTAGGCGATCGCGTCCTCCCTCATCGTCTCGGCGGTGAGGTCGGCGCTGTCGGGGCCGATGATCGCGAGTTCGAAATCGACTCCCCGTGCGCGCAGCGCCGCCGCGATGGGGATGAGGATGCGCGCCTGCTTCGTCGACTGCTGGAGGCGGCCCCACCACACGAGCTTCAGACGCCCCGACGGCGGCTGCTTCGGCTCGGTCCGTTCGGGGATCTGGCGCAGCATCGGCGAGGGCGGGTTGGGGATCGTGACCACGTGAGGGATGCCGCGGAGCTTCCAGAACGCGACATCGGTGGCCGACAGCGTGGTCACCGTGCGCAGCAGGGGCATGTTGTCGACGAGGAACGACGTGAGTTCGTTGTCGTTGAGCACCGGGCGCAGCGCGAAGCTCTGGATGCATCCGATCGTGGGGATGCCGGCCTTCCGCGACGCCATGACGTAGTACGGCCAGTTGCGGTTGTACAGCACCCAGTGGTCGATGACGACGTCAGCCTCGACGTCGCGGCAGATCTCGGTCCACGACGCGAGGCGCTCCGCCATCCCCGCTCCTTCGACGAGCCGCACCTCGACGCCGTCGGGAACGTCGTAGACCTTCTTGCTCTCCCGGTGCACGACGATGGTCACGCGCATGCCCGCATCGCGGAGGTATGCCGCCTGTGAGATGACGACCCCCTGCACCCCGCCGGTGCTGAGGTCGGCCGTCGTCACGACGACGCTCTTGACCTCGCGCTGCGCGACAGGCTGTCGCAGGCTCGCCCGCCGCAGCAGCGGCAGCGCTTCGGGGCGGAAGCTGGCGACGGCGGCGGAGATGTCCTCGTCGCTCACGTGCTCGCGGACCAGCTCCAGGCATTCGTCCTGCAGGGCGTCGTCGACCGCGCCGGCGCAGTAGCCGAGCACCGTGCCGATGATCGACAGGCGGGCGGAGCGGTAGTTCGGGAGGACGGGGGAGTCGTCGGGCTGAGCGGCCGCGATCTCCCGCACCGCCGGTTCGATGAGCTCGATCGCCGAGATGGCGCCGAGGTAGAAGCGGAAGTCATCGACCGACGTCACCCGGTGACCGCTCGCGCCCCGACGGAAGAAGTACCGGTAGAGGCGCTTCGGGGTCGAGACGTACGAGGACGCCTCCGCGATGGTGAGGAAGGTGACGGGAAGGTCGTTCGCCCGCGGCACGTAGGCATCCGCCGGGATCGCCTCGTAGGTCCGGCGCAGCAGGCCGGTCGCGAAGAGGTAGCCCCAGATGTGCCCGTGCGCCGGCATCTCCGGCGTGAAGAGCTGGCCGACGACGTCGGACCCCGAGAGCTTCTCGTGGACCGGCTGAAGGCCTTCTTCGAACGTCGGAGGGCGAAGCCCTTCGGGGAGGATGATGTCGACGCCGAAGCCGACGATGTCGGCGTCGTGCTCCTTCGCGAGCGCCAGCGCGGTCTTCGCCGCGTCGGGGGTCAGCTCGTCGTCGCCGTCGAGGAAGAGAGCGTACGGTGCGCGGGCGGCCTCGACGCCCGCGCGGCGGGCCTGCAGTGCCGAGCTGTTGCGCTCCAGGGCGATCAGCCGGATCCGCTCATCCCGCGCGGCGTACTCCCGGATGATGCGGGGCGTGCCGTCCGATGACGCATCGTCGACGCAGATGACTTCGATGTCGGTCAGCTTCTGCGCGATGCAGCTGTCGAGCGCCGCCGCGATCCATGCCTCGTCGTTGTGGGTGGGGACGATGATCGACACGTCAGGGTTGCGGCGCATACGTACTCTCAGGTTCGAGGCATTCCCGTCGGCGCACCAGGCTGCATCGCCGCGGGATGGGACATCGACACTCTACCTGCGCGATCCGGGCGGAATCGGAGGGGGCGCCACCGCGTGCCGGGCGGGTCAGGCCAGGTGCGGCCGGTCCCACTCCCGCGTCGGGAGGGCTCGCGGGGTCACGCCGAACTCGCGGGTCAGGGAGGAGTTGTCGGCCCAGCTGAACGTGTCGGTCCCCGGGGCCTCCACCCACGCGCTGTCGTCGATGGCGAGAGACTCGACCAGGCGCCGCGTCGACACCGGCTCGCCTGCTCCGACGTTCAGCACGCGGCATCCCGGTTCGCGCGCCTCGACAGCGCGTTCGACGACGCGGACGACATCCGACTGATGGATGTAGTCGCGCACGAATCCGTCGGGGTGGATGAGCGTCGCGGGCGCATCCGCGCTCGCCCGGAGGAGGCGCTGGACGAGCGAGTCGGGGAAGTCGGGCCCGGCGATGTTGAAGATGCGCAGGATGGTGAGCGAGAGCTCGGGCAGGTCGGCGGCCACCGAGCGCAGGGCGTCCTCGGACTCCCGCTTCGAGAGCGCGTACGGCGACGTGCCGAGCAGGGGAGAGCTCTCGGTGCGCGCCGCCCGGGAGGTGTCTCCGTAGACCGCTCCGGTGGACGCGAACACGAGGACCGTGGGGCGGTGGCGCCGCACGACCTCGGCGATCGTGGTGTCCATGCGCCGGTTGTGATCGGCGAGGTCGTCGCCACCCACGCGTGCGGCCAGATGCACGACGATGTCGAGCGGCGCGTCTCCGACGGAGGCCGCGACGGCATCCGGATCTCCCAGGTCGGCCGAGATCTCGTCAGGTCCGCCGCCCGCTGCCGACTGCGACAGCGACAGCGTGCGGATGCCGGCGGAACGCAACGCGGAGACGACGAGGCCGCCGAGTCGTCCGCGGCCGCCCGTGACCAGCGCGGTGGACCCGGATGGCAGGCTCATGCGCCGGGTGCGGCGGCGGCAGCGCCGGCGGCCCCGAGTGTGAAGCCCAGGGTGCGCAGTGCGGCGCGGGTCCCGTCGTCGTCGAGCTCGCCTGACCGTGCCGCGGCGAGCGTTCGGCGGATCTCGTCGATCGGCGCCGCCGTGTCTTCCTCCACCTTCAGCACGTACACCTTGCTGTTGCTCGTGCTCGTGGCCAGATCGGGGTTGTAGGTGAGCTCTTCGTAGAGCTTCTCGCCGGGGCGCAGCTGCGTGACCTGGATCTCGACGTGAGGGGCGGTGGCGCGCACGAGGCTTTCAGCGAGGTCCATGATGCGCACCGGCTCTCCCATGTCGAGCACGCAGATGTCGCCGTTGGCACCGAGCAGCGCGGACTGGATGATGAGCTGGGCCGCCTCATCGATCGTCATGAAGTAGCGGGTGACGTCGCGGTGCGTGACGGTGAGCGGTCCGCCGGCCTCGATCTGACGCCGGAAGGTCTCCATCACCGAGCCGTTGCTCTGCAGCACGTTCCCGAACCGCACGGCTGTGAGCTTGGTGGCGCCGGACGACTGCGCGAGGTCGCGCATGAGCAGCTCGCCGAGCCTCTTCGTGGCACCCATGACGTTCGCGGGGCGCACTGCCTTGTCGGTCGACACGAAGACCGCGTGCGAGGCGCCGACCGCGATCGCCTGCGAGAGGACGACCTCCGCGCCGAACGCGTTGTTGACGAGGGCTTCGCCCGCATTGTCCTCGGCCAGCGGCACGTGCTTGTAGGCCGCGGCGTGGAAGACGAGGTCGGGGCGGCGGGTGGTGAAGACGCGTTCGACGCGCTGGGCGTTCTTTACGTCGCCGATCACGACCTCCAGCCGCGGGTCGTCGAGGCGGTTCGCCAGGTGGAACAGTCCGTTCTCCCACCAGTCGAAGGCGGTCACCGACTCTGCCCCGAGGTTCAGCAGGTGCTCGACGAGGCGCGACCCGATCGACCCGGCGGCGCCCGTGACGAGGGCGCGGCGGCCGCTCACCATCTCGCGGGCTTCGAGCAGGTCGTGCTTGACGGGCTGGCGTCCGACGAGCTGCAGGACGTCGACATCGGTGAGGTCGCTGACGCTCACCGTGTTGGAGCTGATGGTCTTGTAGGTGCGGGGAAGCATCGTGAGGTGCAGACCGCTCTCGAGCCCGGCGATGAACTCCCGCAGGCGACCTGCTTCGATCGTGGGGATCGCGAAGTAGAGCGCGTCGACGTCGTGCTGACGGACCACGGCGTTGACGTCGGCGAGGGTGCCGAGCACCTCTTCGGCGGTCGAGTCGTCATCGAGGAAGCCGACGACGGTGTTCCCCTTCGCGCGCGCGTCGGCCGCGATGCTGCGGCCTGCGACGCCGTGACCCACCACGAGGATGCGCTGCGAGTCTTCCGGGCGAGACGAGCTGTCGGTCATCGGGCCATCCTACTGGGGCGCGCGCCCGCATCCCGTGCGGGGAGCGGTGACGTGCGGGGTCATCGGGGGGAGTGCGCGCAGCCTCGCGCTCACGGCCGGAGGTCCCGCTCGAAGTCCTCGGCGGTGAGGTCGGGGAGCGCGACGGCGGCGAAGTCCTGACGTCGGCGCCGCCACCGGATGACGAGGGGCCAGACCCACCGGCGCGACCATTCGCGCATCGGCTCGAACCAGCGGCGAGGGAGGATCCGCGCGATCGGGGCGGGCATGCCGATGCGTCTCCACGGCGACGGGTCGGCATCCGCGCCGGTCGCCTCGGGGGTGCGCAGCGCCGCGTCGATGCGCGCGTCGTCGCGGGCGACGTCGGCCAGGCGAGCCGCCGCGGAGGCGAGATCGCCGGAGAGCGTCGCCTCGGGGGTGCGCACGACGTGCGATCGAGGGAACGTCGACGCGAGGGTCGCCAGCGCCGGGCTGACCTCGAGGGGCAGCGCCAGCCGGGCGTCGGGGGCCAGCCCCGATTCTGCGATCAGCCGCTGCCGGAAGCCCCGCCGCGCCCGGCGTCCGGGCGACCATGCGCGGGGATGTTCGGGGAAGATGAGGTCGTTGAGCAGAAGCACCCGCTCGAAGCGCTGCGCCACCGTCGCGAAGGCCGGCACATCGGCCGCCGGGGTGGACAGTTCGGGTACGTCGGCGGCGTTCACCAGCAGCAGCACGGCACGGCCGGCGCCGAGCGCGTCGGCCGCCGCGGCGGCGGCGGCCGCCTCGGGCAGTCCCAGGGCGACGACGATCGTGTCACTCACGCCGAGTCCCGTCCCTGCCGCAGGCGTTCGCTGAGGCCGTGGTCGCGCAGGCGACGGAGCGTCGTGCGGCTGATGTCGTCGTCGAGGTGGCGCGCGGCGGTCTCGAACTCCTCGTCGCCGAGGCGGCTGAGGAGCACGGCGCTGCGCGCGTAGAGGCGGGTCTGCAGCGGGGGGCTCAGTCTCGCCCGCCGCGCCAGGTGGAACTCCGTCATCCGCAGTGCGCCGTAGGCGGCCTTCGCGATGTGCCCGGTGTCACCGGATTCGTACACCATGTCGAGGATGAGGTCGTAGGCGTCGGCGAAGTGGAGCGTCTTCTCGCTGCCGCCCTGAGTGAGGGCGTGCGGGTTCGGGTCTTTCCGGTAGAAGTAGCCCGCCAGTCCGCTCGCCACGGCGTAGTCGGTGGTGCGCAGGTGCATCCGCCAGAACCACGGACGGTCGGCGGCCGTGCGCAGGCGCTCGTCGAACGTGAACAGCGAGCGATCGATCTTCTGAAGGTCGTAGATCCCCGCCCACAGGAACGGGTAGTCGACGATCGCGTTGGCCCCCGGTGCGCCGATCCCGGCACGGGCGGCGATCGGCCGGTCGCGCACGCGCTCGGGCGCGGCGACGAGCGTACGGCTCAGTCCGACGCTGAGGACGTGATCGGTGCGCACCATGTCGGTCTGCAGCCGGGCGATGGAGTCGATGAGCGCGGCCAGGTGACCGGGGCGATACCAGTCGTCGACATCGAGGTAGGTGAGGTAGCGGCTGTCGACGTGCTCGAAGGCGATGTTGCGGCTGCGCGCGACCCCGTAGTTCTCGGGATTGCGCAGGAAGGTGATGTAGGGCATCGACTTCTGCGCCGCCTCGACGATCCGAGGCGACTCGTCGTCGGAGTGGTCGTCGATCACGATGAAGCGGATGCCGTCGCGGTGGTTGTGCCGCATCGTCGCCAGAGCGCCCGGCAGGAACCGCTCCCCGTTGTGGAGAGGGACGATGACATTCAGCTCATCCACGCGCGCTCGCTTCCCCGGGGCGACCACGATCACCCGCGCGTTAGAATTTACCGATCGTCATCTCTGCGCGCGAACTCACCGGCTCACATCTGGTTTCGCGCGCCACGACTGCGGAGACTTCATGCCATCCTCACCCCTCGTCTCGATCGTCCTCGCCGTCTACAACGACGAGGCCTGGATCGAGAAGGCGCTGGAGAGCTGCGCTCAGCAGACCCTCGAGCAGATCGAGATCATCTGCGTCGACGACGCGTCGACAGACCGCACGCCGGAGCTCGTGGAGGAGTTCCACCGTCGCGATCCGCGCGTGCGGCTGATCCGGCAGGAGCGCAATCAGTCGGCCTTCCAGGCCCGTCGCGTCGGCATCGCCGCGGCCACCGCTCCCTATGTCCTCTTCCTCGACGGCGACGATGAGCTCGACCCGCGAGCCGCGGCCCGCGCGCACGCGAAGGCCCAGGCGACGGAGGCCGACCTCGTCGGTTTCGGCGTCGAGGTGCTCGACTCCGACGGCCGGTCGGTGGGCGGGTACCAGACACGGCTCCAGCCCGTGCACAAGTCTCTTGAGGGGGCGGGCGTGCTGCAGGGTCTGTTCCCCGTGGGCCGCCCGGCCCAGGGACAGCTGTGGCGCTACCTGTTCTCGACCGAGCTGCTGCGGCGCGCCTACGCGCAGCTGCCGGAAGATCTCGTCCTGTATCGCATCAACGATCTTCCGATCACGTTCCTCGCAGCCGCCCTCGCTCAGCGCTACGTGGCCATCTCCGATCGCCTCTACCGCTATTTCTTCCGCCGTGGGGGCAGCGGACACCATGTCACCGAGCTCTCGCAGTTCATGTACTACCTCGGCGCCATCGACTCGGTCGACAGCGTCCGGCCGGCCGTCCGTGCGCTCGCGCACACGAGCCCCGACCCGGAGGTGCTGCTCGAGGCATACGAGTCGGCACGTCTGTCGATCCTCGGCAACATCGTCGGGTACCTCCAGGGCAGCGTCAGCGAGGAGCTGCACGCAGCGGGCATCGAGATGCTGTACGCCAAGGCGCCCGCCCACGACGTCGTGCTCGCCGCGGCCACCTACTGCCCCGGCGCGCTCGAGATCCTCGCCGCCCACGGCCCGCGCACCGAGATCGCCGGTCGCACCGTGCGTCACGTGCTCCTCACGACGAAGACCCTCCGGACGGGGGGCGTCTCGGGAGTGCTCCTCTCTCAGGCGCACTACCTCACGCAGGCCGGCTACCGTGTCACGATCGCCACCCATGGGTCTGACAACGACACGCAGGGTGTGCCCGACGGGGTCCCCGTCATCGAGATGTCCGGCACCCCCGCCGAGCGCCTGCTCGCGTGGGCCGACCTGTGCCGTGTCGAATCGGTCGACGTGATCATCGACCACCAGATCCTCTACAACAAGTCGTGGCCGGCGTTCGTGCTGATGGCGCAGGCCGAAGGCGTGCCGACGATCGGGTGGATCCACAACTTCGCGCTGCGGCCGATCTACGACCGCAGCGACATGTCGTCGTTCCTCGAGAAGAACCTCCACGCCCTCGCCACGCTCGTCACGCTGTCGCCGCTCGACGCCGTGTTCTGGAAGCTCCGCGGGATCTCCCACGCGACCTACCTGCCCAACCCGCCGTCGCCCATGATCCTCGAATCGGCCGGCACGGTTGCTGCGCGGTCGGAGCCTCAGCGGCCGATCGAGCTCATCTGGTGGGGACGCCTCGAGCAGCACACCAAGCAGGTGCTGCAGCTCGTCGAGGTCGCGGGATGGCTTCAGCGTCTGTCGGTCGATTTCCGGCTGAAGATCATCGGCCCGGACTGGGGCGACATGTCGGTGGAGCGTCTGGCCGACGCCGTCGAGGAGGCGGGGCTGTCCGACCGCGTGTCGGTCGTCGGCCCGCTGCGCGGGCAGGACCTGCTCGATGCCATCGACGCCGCCGACCTGTTCGTCAACACCAGCATCATCGAGGGCTATCCGCTGACGCTGGCCGAGGCGCAGACGCGGGGGCTGCCCGTCGTCATGTACGACATGCCCTGGCTCATGCTCACCACCGACAACGAGGGCGTCATCACGGTGCCGCAGGGCGATGCCGCCGGTCTTGCGCGCCAGATCGCCTGGATCGCCGAAGACCCCGAGCTGTACGCGCGGCTGTCGGAGGCATCGATCCAGGCGGCGGGACGCCTGGGCGCGTTCGACTTCGCTCTGGCTTACGAGCAGGTCGTGACCGGGACGCTGCCGGCGGAGTTCTCTCCCGAGCCCACGCTCGACGACGCGCAGCGCCTCATCGACCTGATGGTCTTCTTCGCGGAGCGCGACACCCAGCCCCGCACGAAGAAGGGGAAGCGCGACGCGGGTTCTGCGTCATCCCTGCCGCAGGCGGCGCCGGTGAGCCCGCTGCGCAAGACCGCGCGACGGCTCTACCGTGTCGTGCCGGGACTCAAGCCCATCGCTCGTCGTGTGAAGCCCTTCGCCCGGAGAGTGAAGCGCACACTTTCTCGCTGATCGCTGATCGCTGATCGCTGATCGCTGATCGCTGATGCCCCGCCCGCGGCGGCGGGGCGCCGGCGCGGCGTGGTACCCGCGGTCGCGTCAGTCAGCGCAGCGCGTTCAGGCGACGGCGTTCAGCGCAGCGCGCACGCGCGCGCCCAGCGCGTCGACGGCGGCGCGTGTCGTGTCGATCGACGCGCTGAGCTTCGGCAGTGCGGTCGCCACGAGGGGGATCAGCTCGGAGAGCTCGTCGTAGTGCCCCACGACGGCATCCAGGTCGGCCATCGCGAGCATGCGGCGCAGCTTCTGCGTGTCGGCCGCGGTGGCGACGGGGAGCGCGCCCTCGGTCGCGCCGATGATCAGCGCGTGCGCCCGATCGCTGACCACCGCGATGGATCGCCCGTAGATGTCGCGCACGAACGCGTCGAGGTCGTCATGACTCATGCTCGGCGGCGTGAGGTACTCTCCGCCGAGCTCTTCAGCGAGGCGCACGGCACGCGGCGCGTCGCGCGCCACCTGCGCGAGGGTGACGATGCGTGAGGAGGTCTCCGCCGCGAGCGAGCGCACCGCCTCGAACCAGGAGGCATCGGGCCACGCGCGATCGAAGCGCAGCGTGACCGGCAGAAGGTTCCGCTGCGCGACGGGCGTCCATTCGGAGGTGGGGGTGCCCAGGGCGTACGCCCAGTCGGGCGCGGCCTCTCCGAATCCGGCGGCGTCGCGGGACGGCTCGTCGCGCCATGCCATCACGGCAGCTTCACGGAAGACGGGGTGGTAGCTGATGGAGGTGTCCTCCGTGTTGCGCAGTCCGACCCCCGCGACGATGAGCGTCCCTCCGGCGTCGACCGATCGCTGCAGCTCCTCCGCCATCTGCGCGTCGGGGTAGCCGCTCGGACGCGGGTTGATCTCACCGGCGTTGAACAGGCGCGCGGGGCGCACGGCGGCGTCGGCGGCAGCGGCCCACGCGGCGCGCGAGGTGTAGACCTTGTCGTGCGGGGCGAGGGGGAGGCCGGACGTGTAGTCGGAGGTGGGCGATCCCAGGAAGAGGTGGAATCGACGCCCTGGCTCCCGCGCCGCTTCGAGATACGCGGCACGCAGAACGGAGTCGCCCAGGTTGTCGTCTTGACCGCTCAGGTGGACGAAGACATCCTGCAGGGATTTTTCACTCACGACGCTTCAGCCTAGTATGTTCCCGTGCCAGCGCCCTCCCGTACGACGTCCGAAAACACGGGTCTCATCGTCTACGAAGCGCACCGCCAGCCGAACCCGAGCGCGGCATATGTCGACCAGGTGATCGGCTCCGGCGACCAGGGCATCGAGTTCCGATTCTTCGGTGGAATGCTGCGTTCGTACGACGGTGACGTCGTGCACATCCACCGCGATCTGCCGCTGGGTCGGCGCTCAGCGGGCGGCCTTCGCCGCGTGGGCGTCGCGGTCGCGTTCGTCGCCCTCCTCAAGCGGCATCGCATCGCCCTCGTGCGCACGCTTCACGAGCCGAATGCGGCCCGCCATGGCCGGTGGGAGCGTGTGGCGACCTGGATCGTCGACCGCGCGACGACGACGTTCGTCGTGCTCGACCCCGATACGCCGGTGCCCGGTGGGCGCAGGGCGCAGCTCGTGCCGTACGGCCACTTCCGCGATCGCTACCTCGGGTATCCGCGCGCCGACAAGGTCGACGGGCGCGTGCTGTGTGTCGCCTCGGAGGAGCTGACCCCGGCGGCGATCCGACCCGTCCGCGTGTTCTCGGTCACCCGCACGCCCGGGCTCACCCTCCGACTCGTCGGGCAGGCCTCCCGCGCCGTCGCCGATGCGGCGGCCCGCGCGGTCGACTCGATGCCCGAGAAGGTGTCGGCGCGCCTGGAGCGCGTCTCGGATGCCGCGATGGTGCAGGAGATCAGCGCCGCCGAGATCGTCTCGCTGCCGGGTGTCGAGCGTCCGGCCGATCGCGCCATCGCCTTCCTCGCCCTGTCGCTGGAGCGCCCGCTGCTCGTCAGGGACGGCCGTGCGGCGCGGCGGCTCGCCGAAGAGGTGGGCGACGCATGGGTCCGCCGCTATTCCGGTCCGATCACGGCGGCCATCATCGACGGGGCCGTCGAGGCCGTCCGCAGTGACGCGCCGGGCGAGCCTCCGCGGCTCGACGGGCGCGACTGGGACACCATCGCCGCGAAGTACGCCGACATCTTCCGCGCCGCTGCGGCCCGAGTGCGGCGCCGCTGACAGGCCGACGGGCCAGCGAACTCGGAGCTCTCATGACATCGACCGACCGCGGCGCCGTCGTCGCCATCATCCCCGCTCGGGGAGGCTCCAAGGGCGTGCCCCGGAAGAACGTGCTGCCTGTCGCCGGCGTCCCCCTCGTGGCCCGTGCGGTGCGAGCCGCCGTGGAGGCTGCCCGGGTGGATGCGGTCTACGTCACGACCGACGATGCCGAGATCGGCCGCGTCGCCGAGGCTGCCGGGGCGACGGTCATCGAGCGGCCCGCTGATCTCGCCGGAGACACGGCGAGCTCGGAGAGCGCTCTGCTGCATGCCCTCGACGAGATCGAGCGCCGCGGCCTGCAGCCGGAGACGGTCGTGTTCCTCCAGGCGACGTCGCCGTTCATCCCGTCGGATGCCATCGACCGCGCCGTCGACCAGGTGGCGGGCGGTGCCTTCGACAGCATGTTCTCCGCCTTCGAGACATACGGCTTCCTGTGGGGCCGGGATGCCGAGGGGCACGCTCACGCCATCAACCACGACGCGTCCCATCGCCCGCGGCGCCAGGACCGGGAGCCGCACTACCTGGAGACCGGTGCGTTCTACGTGTTCCGCGCTGAGGGATTCCGTGCCGCCGGCCACCGGTTCTTCGGGCGCATCGGCATCGTCGAGGTGCCCGAGAGCTCCGCGATCGAGATCGACGACCTCGAGCAGTTCCGCCTTGCGGGCGCGATCGCTCCGGTCATCGAGTCGGCAGAGCCCATCGACGTCGATGCCCTCGTCACCGATTTCGACGGCGTCCACACCGACGACACCGCCATCATCGACGCTCACGGCGGCGAGCAGGTGCGTGTCAGCAGGGCGGACGGCATGGGTGTGTCCCGGCTGCGGGCCGCCGGCGTTCCCGTCCTCATCCTCTCCACGGAGGTGCATGCCGTCGTGCGCGCGCGGGCCGAGAAGCTGCGTGTCGAGGTGTCGCACGGGGTCGACGACAAGGCCTCTGCACTGCGCGCGTGGGCGGACGCTGTCGGAGTCGATCTCGCGCGCATCGCGTACGTCGGCAACGACGTCAACGACATCGAGGCGATGGGGCTGGTGGGCTGGCCGATCGCCGTCTCCGATGCGAAGCCGGAAGTGCAGCGGATCGCGCGCGTCGTCCTGAGCCGCGCCGGTGGGCAGGGCGCGGTGCGCGAGGTCGCCGACCGCATCCTCCTGGCACGCCACCAGTAAGCGTCCGACCCGGTCGGGTAGGATCGGGTGGTCGCGGAGCGGGTCACCCGAATGCCCGGCACAGCTCCCGATTCAAGCGAACGGAAATCACACTCATGACAGTTTCGATCGGCTCCCACGAGGTCGGAGTCGGCCGTCCCACCTACGTCATCGCCGAGATCGGCCTGAACCACAACGGCGACGTAGAACTGGCCAAGCAGCTCATCGACGTCGCCCGCAAGGCGGGCGCCGACGCCGTGAAGTTCCAGAAGCGCACCCCCGAGATCGCGACGCCCGCGCACATGCGCGACGTGCCGCGCGAGACTCCGTGGGGCACCATGACCTACCTGGAGTACCGTCACCGCGTCGAGTTCGGCCACGACGAGTACGTCGAGGTCGGCTCGTACGCGACGGAGGCGGGCCTCGACTGGTTCGCCTCACCGTGGGATGTCCCGTCGGTGGCGTTCCTCGAAGAGCTCGACGTCGTCGCGCACAAGGTGGCTTCGGCATCCGTCACCGACATCGAGCTGCTCGAGGCGCTGCGGGCGACCGGCAAGCCGATCATCCTGTCGACCGGCATGTCGACGCTCGAGCAGATCGACGCCGCCGTCGAGGTGCTGGGCACCGACAACCTCGTGCTCATGCACGCGACGTCGACGTACCCGATGGAGCCCGAAGAGGCGAACCTCCGCGTCATCCACCAGTTGCGCGACCGGTTCCCCGGTGTGCCGGTCGGTTACTCGGGCCACGAGCGCGGACTTCAGATCTCGGTCGCAGCGGTCGCGCTCGGCGCGGTAGCGGTGGAGCGTCACATCACTCTCGATCGCACGATGTGGGGTTCCGACCACGCGGCATCGCTCGAGCCGGCCGGACTCACCCAGCTGGTGCGTGACATCCGCGTGGTCGAGCAGGCGCTCGGCGACGGCGTGAAGCGCGTGTTCCCGGGCGAGCTGGCTCCGCTGGCCAAGCTGCGCCGCGTCGGGGCATGAACGAAGCACCACTCGATATCGTCGCCGTCGTCGACAGCGACTCCTATCTGAAGTGGTCGGCAGCCCTGCTGGGCTCGCTTCCGGGTGCCCGCGCGGGCATCCTGCTTGTCGAGACGCCGTTGACCGTCAGCCCGGCGCAGCAGGCCGCGGCTCTCGAAGGCAGTCGGCTGTCTCCCGGCGACGTGCGGCGGGTGGAGTTCCGCGACCTGGCCCGCACGGTCGGGGCGCGCAAGCCGGATGCGGTCGTGATCGCCGGCCTCGGGCCGTTCGTGCGTCTGATGGCGCGGGAGCTCGAGGGTCTCGACCCCGCCCCTGTCATCGTCATGGGGCTCCCCGGCATCTCGCTTCCCGCTCAGCGGGGGGCGCTGGAGTACCGGCGGGCTGCCGACCTGTTCATCCTGCACTCGCATCGTGAGATCCGGGCGTTCTCGGAGCTCGCTGAGCGGCTGTCGATCCCGGTGCGACTGGGGCTCGCCCATCTTCCCTATGCGCGCCCGGTCGAGCGCGACGAGGTGGGCGGAACCGACCTCGTCTTCGCCCATCAGGCGATCGTTCCCCGTGAGGATGCCGAGCGCGAGCAGCTGGCGCGCATCCTCCGTCAGGCCGCCCTCGAAGACCCGTCGCGCAACGTCGTCGTGAAGCTGCGGTCACGCCGCGAGTCGGGGGAGAAGGAGACCCATCACGAAGCCGATCCGCTGACCGAGGTCATCGAGCGGCTCGGCGCGGTCCCCGAGAACCTGGTCGTGTCGCACAGCTCGATGCGCGAAGCGCTCCGCACGGCGGAAGGGCTCGTGTCGGTCAGTTCGACGGCGATCATCGAAGCGATCGCCTCGGGCGTCCCCGTCGTGGCGCTCGACACCTTCGGGGTCTCCAAGGCGAACCTCAACATCGCCTTCATCGGCAGCGGACTCCTCGGCAGCGCCGACGATGTCATCCACCGGAGATTCGGCACGCCCGACGCCGCGTGGCTTGCCGACAACTACTTCCACGACGAGAGCGACGACACCTGGCAGACCCAGCTCCACGAACTCGTCGAGCTGCGACGGCAGGGGCGTCTTTCCCGTCGTCCCCCTCTCCGCCTGCGCGGCGGCCGCCTCCGACGAGCGTGGGACCGCCGACGCGTGCTGGGCTCGCACGACCGGACGCTGCTCGGAGCCGTGCTTTTCTCCGTCGCGATGCCGGTGCGCGAGCTCATCATGCGGGCCAAGCGCACGCGAGCCCGCGCCACGACGGCGAACTCCTGGACGGAGACCGAGTCGGACATCACGCTGACGACCCCGCAGCATGAGGATCCCCTCCGGCGCGGATGACGCGGACGAGAATGCCGGCCGGCTGCTGTCGGGTAGGCGATCGAGCCTCCCGATAATGCGTCGAGTCCATCGCGTCAACCCCCGTCCTGCGTGCACTCCGAGCCACGTAGTGTGGGCGGGTAACGGGGGAGGTGGGGTCACAGCGGAGGACGGATGCGACACAGCGGCACGGGTACACCCGGAGGACCAGGTACACCGGGAGGACCAGGTACACCGGGAGCAGCCGGGAAGCTCGGATGGATCGCCGCCCTCGCGGTGACCTGCATGCTCCTGTCAGGAGGAGTGGCGCAGGCGCGCACGTCTGTCGCACCCCAGCCGAACGCGGTGGGCGATGCCGTCCCCGGTGATGACGCGTCCACGCCGACCCCGTCTGCGACCGAGTCCGCCTCGGACGCCGGGGAGGAGACGCCGGCACCGGACGTGCCGTCTCCCGCGCCGACCGAGTCGGGCCCCGGTGACGCAGTGACCGATGACGAGCCCGTCGTCGAGGAAGGGGCGCCCGAGGACGCCGCCGACCACGACGATGCCGCCGAACACTCGGACAGCGACGACCCCCACCATGACGGGCCCACCATGCCGCTCACACGCGAGCTCCCGGGCGGACCGCTCCCGGCCCTGCGGGGAGAGGACGGCGCCGGAACGGGCGACATGTCCGTGCAGTCGCGCCTCCCTGCCCGGCTCGGGCCTCAGCCGGTGTTCCGATTCCCGTTCGCCCCGGGTGCCCGGTGGGGGATCAGCGGGTCGCACGCCGACAGCGACGGCATCCACCGCGGGGCCATCGACTTCGCCCCGTTGCGGTCCAGCGCGAAAGCGGTCCGGGCGATCGCCTCGGGTCAGGTCTACCGGGTGCGCTGCGCCGGCGGCTGGTTCCTCGGCATCGATCACGGCGGCGGTTGGATGTCGGAGTACTACCACCTGAAGGGCGCACGGTCGTCGCTCATCGGACGCTGGGTCGAGGCCGGCACGGTGCTGGGGGATGCCGGGCAGACGCTGCCGTGCGGCGGGACCCCGGGATCGAGCGCGCACGTGCACCTGTCGATCCTGAACTCGACCATCGATGTCCCCTCCGGCCGCCGGCAGTACATCCCCGTCTCCGGCATCCAGTTCGACCGCTACCGGCTGACGGACACCGACCGTGCCTACTACGGGATCTGGAAGGACTTCTCCGGGCGGCGTGTGCTCATCTCGCGCGGTGTGACGTGCTGTCTCACCGCGGATGATCGTGTCGGCCCGTCGACGCCTCGAGCCGTCCTGCCCGATGCGAACGGCAACGGGATCGACGATCGTGCCGAGCTCACCCCGTGGGACTCCGACCTCAACCGCGACGGTCGTGCCGACATCGTGGGGTTCGGCTCCAGCGGAGTGCTGGTCAGCCTCAGTGAGGGCGGCAGGTTCTCCGCCTCCACGCGCACGCTGAGCACCTTCGGGACCTCCGACGGCTGGTCGACGGGGGCGCACCTGCGCATGGTGATGGACGTCAACGGAGACGGACGCCCCGACATCGCCGGATTCGCCGACTCGGGGGTATACGTGGCGGTCGGCAACGGCAGCGGAGGATTCGGGCCCGTCAAGAAGTGGTCGAGCCAGTTCGGTGGCGGTAACGGTTGGAGCCTGTCGCGAAACGTCCGCACCCTCGCCGATGTCACCGGCGACGGGCGCGCCGACGTCGTCGGCTTCAACGGGCCGGGGGTCATGGTGTCGAGGAACGCCGGGTCGCGCTTCGAATCCGCGACGCGGTGGGTGTCGGAGTTCGGCTCCAGCGCGACCGCCGGCACGTGGAGCACCGGCCGTCACCTCCGCCTGCTGGGCGACGTGACCGGCGATGGGAAGGCCGATGTGGTCGGCTTCGGCGACACCGGAGTGCAGGTGTCGGTCAGCACGGGGAGCCGATTCCGGGAGCCCGTGCGCTGGTCGTCGAGCTTCGGCCGTGACAACGGCTGGAGCCCCGACCTCACCCCCCGCTATCTCGTCGACATGAACGGCGACGGGCGCCTCGACATCGTCGGCTTCCGGCGTGACGGGGTCTACGTCGCGCACAGCACGGGCTCGTCGTTCACCGCCCCGAAGAAGTGGTCGGGCAGCTTCGGGCTGGACAGCTCGGGAGCAGGTTGGCGTGTGGATCGCGACCCGCGCGTGGTCACCGACGTCGACGGCGACGGGCGCCCCGACATCGTCGGGTTCCGGCAGGACGGCGTCTACGTCGCCCGCAACACCGGTTCGTCGTTCGCCGCCGCCCAGCGCTGGACCACCGACTTCGGCTCACGCGAGTGGACGCTCGGGGTGATGCCGCGCGCCGTCGTCGACGTCAACGGCGACGGGCGTGCCGATGTCGTCGGCTTCGCGCGCCACGGCGTGCACGTCGCGCTCAACGACGGGACCCGCTTCCGTGCCGCCGCGCACTGGAGCATGGAGTACGGCTGGGCGGGCTCGACCGGCGACTGGCAGGTCAGGACGAAACCCCGGGCGGTCGCCGCGCAGTGAGCACCTGTGCAGTGATCTCACCTGTGCAGTGATCGCACCTGCGCAGTGAGCACCTGCGCAGTGATCTCACCTGTGCCGCGACCTCAGTCGCCGATCGCGTCCCGCACGATGGCGGCGATGTGGTCGGCGCACGGTGTCGCGCCCGCGGCTGGCGGGGCGGCATCCGGCACCTCGACCCACCGGGCGGCGAAGGCGACGGCATCCGCCCGGGTCGCTGCCTCGCGGGAGATCTGCTCGACGAGCGCATCCACGGTGCGCGCGATCGGTCCGGGCAGGTCGGTGCGATAGTCGAGGTAGAAGTCGCGCGACTCGAGATAGTCGTCGAGGTCGGGGGCGAGGAAGTACGACGGGACCTCGGCGACGGCCGCTTCGAACAGCGCCGACGAGTAGTCGGTGATGAACAGGTCGGCGACCATGAGCAGTTCTTGTGTGCTGAACCCCTCGGCGGTGTCGACGGCCTCCCCGAACGAGCCGTGCATGAGCGGGTGGAGCTTCACGACCGTGTGGATGCCCAGCGTCTCGAGGGCGCGGCTGAGCTCTGCGGCGTCGACGGCCACCCCGCCGTCGAGGCGGAACGTCGGCGCGAAGACGGCGATGCGCCGGCCGCGCAGGTGCGGATGCCGCGCGTAGATGCGCTCCCGGGTCGCCTCGCGCCGGGCGGGGTCGCGCAGCCGGTCCACGCGCGGAAGCGGGGCGACGGCGATGCGCGAGGGGGCGGTGCCGAACGCCTCCGCGAACGCGGGACGGCACACGTCGGCGCTGGCGAGCACGACGTCGTACCCGGCGTGCATGCGCATGGCGTGCGCGAGCCGCTCGTCGCGTCCCTCGCTCTGCCCGAGGATGCTCAGACCGAACTTCTTGAAGGCGCCGAGGGCATGCCAGATCTGCACCACGGTGAGGTCGCGCTTGTGGTGCAGCACGCTGGCGACGATCGCGTACGTGTCGACCACCAGCACGCGCGCTGTCGCGACGTGGTAGAGCTGCGCGAGCATGTGCAGCGCGTAACGGATCTTGCCGAGGATGCCGGGGGGCACCATCCGCACCAGAGACACCACCTCGATGCTCGGGTCCTGCGCGTGCACGGCGGCGCGGAGGTCTGCGAAGTCTTCGGGTTCGCTCGGGTGCTCGCGACTGATCATGACGAGCTTTCGCCGGGAGGGGAGGAGCTTGAGGGGCGCGTACAGCGCTGACAGGGTGGTGCGGGCGAGCCATGCCACGGCCAGTTGGACGCCGATGCGGCCCCCGATGCGCGTGGGTGCGGCCGTTCCCCCCGGCGCGACCGTCGCCGTGTCGACCTCTGCGCGGCGGTTGAGCACGACGTCGCGCACGATGCGCTCACTCGACCGACCGTCGCAGGCCGACATGAACCGGTCGATGAACGTCTCGATGTCGGGTCCGACCCGGGCCGTGCGGATGGCATCGGCGAGTTCGTCGCTCTCGGTGACGACCGGGCCGGTCGCGTACTCGTCGAAGGGGAAGTAGAAGTCGCGCGCCGCCGTGTACTCCGCCAGATCGGGGCAGAAGAACACCGTGGGCCGGCGCAGCAGCGCGTACTCGAAGATCGCTGACGAGTAGTCGGTGATGAGCACGTCGGCCGCCATGAGGAGGTCGTTGAGCTCCCGTTCGCCCGATGCGTCGCGCACGCGCCCGGAGCCGCCGCGCTGCGACGTGGATGCCGCGACGAACGGGTGCAGCTTCACCATCACGACCCAGTCGTCGCCGAGTTGCGAGGCGACGCGCTCGGCGTTCAGCGCGTCGAGGTCGAAGCTCGCCCCGTACTGGCTGTCGCCCCGGAACGTCGGCGCGAACAGTGCGATCTTCTGGTGAGCCGCGACCCCGTATGCGGAGCGCACCCGCTCTGCGGTCGCGCGCACGCGCGCCTCCTCGAAGAAGGCGTCGGTGCGTGGCACGCCGAGGGCGTGGACGTGGTCGATCCCCATCGCGAACGCCTCCGCGTATGCGGGGCGCACACGCTCGGAGCTGACGGTGGCGTCGGTGTAGTTGCGGTGCGCGAGCGAGCCGGGAAGGGGACCGCCGGGCAGTCCTACCCGGCTCCACCCCATCTTCTTGAAGGCGCCGGCGGCATGCCACACCTGCAGCACGCGCGTCTCGGGACGCACCGTCAACGGGTACAGCAGGGGATAGAAATCGTCGACCACGATCGTCTGCGCCGAGGCGAGCAGACGGGGGAGTCTGATGGCGTCGCGCAGCGGGCGGCGCGCACCGAGACCCGGTTTGAAGACCCCGATCACCTCGGCGCCCGGACGCTGCCGGCGGATCTCGTCGGCGAGGAAGGCGAGGTTGCCGGAGAAGTCCGCGCGCGAGTCCGACAGGAAGACGATCCGGTCGGGCTGGACGGGCGTCGTCCGCCGTGCGATGGCGTATGCGCGCACGAACGGCTCGAACCGCCGCTTCTGGAGGAAGGCGCTGCCACGGAGCATTCTGCGGAGTGCTCGCACAGTGACCTCCAGATCGCGCGACGGATCGTTCGAGTCTACTTGGCGCGGCCTCTCACTCCCTGGGACCGGGGACCCTCCACCCGGGCGATTCGGGCCCGGTGTTGAGCGTGCTGCGCCACCCTCGCACGAGCGAGGCGCGCGTGGCGCACACGACGAGCAGGAACCATCCGAAGCCGCCCAGCAGCGAGCTGGTCACGACCGAATCGGCGAGCAGCACGATGATGACGAGCGGCGGCCAGGTGTACAGGGTGGACCGGCGCTCGGATGCCGTGACCCACGCCCGGGCGAGGGCGAGTCCGGCGAATCCCACGAACAGCACGACCCCCACCGCCCCGGCCTGGAGCAGCACGTCCATCCACGCATTGAGCGCCGAGCCGTGCTCCTGGCCCGTCGCGAATCGGATGAACGTGTACGGCATGAGGTGGTCGGGCCAGGTGCCCACCCATCCCCATCCCTGCACGGGACGCAGGGCGGCCATGTCGAGGACCTCGTTCCACAGCTCGGAGCGTGTGAAGAAGTCGGGCTCGGCGTTCAGCCAGTAGACGAGCGGTCGGCGGAAGGCGTACACGAGCATGAGCGCGATCGCGAGAACGCTCGCCAGCGACCATTGCAGGAGGGTGCGCCGTGATGCGGGGGTGCGGCGCACGACGACGAGCACGGCCGTGGCGAGGCCTGCGACGAACGCCATCCCCAGCACGATGGGGGAGCCGGTGAACACGGCCAGCAGCACGGCGAGGGAGACCGAGTAGACCGACAGGCCGGGAGCCACCGAGCGCGTGCGCCATTCCACGAGGAACGTGATGAGCGCGATGATCGTCACGAGGCCCAGCATCGTGCGCGTCCCGAACAGGCCCTGGATGGGGCCGCCCTCGGCGAGGTTTCCGGCGATGCCGAGGAAGGGCACGGGAAGGTCGAGCAGGATGCCGCTGAGGATCTCGATCGCCAGCGACCCCGTCAGCAGCACGCGCAGCACGTCGGCGGTCGCCCGCAGCGTCTGCAGGGTGTCACGGAACTGCGCGACGACGATGGCGAGGAACGTCGGCCCCGCCAGCTGCATCCATCCGCCGATGGTGCCGAGCATGGAGCGCGACCAGAACATCGTCAGCAGCAGCCACACGAGCAGCAGCAGCAGAGTGGTCGGCATGATCTCGAACGTGCGCACTTCGCGCAGCCGCGCCACGAAGATCGCGGCCCCGAGCACGCACAGACCCGTGATGACGGCGCCGTAGCCGGCATCGCCCATGAGCTGGCGGAGGAGGTGCGTGCAGAACAGCGCGCCGATCGCGGTCGTGGCGAACGCGGCCGCCAGCGGCGACGAGCGCAGGAACTCGACGACGGCCTGGCGCGTCTGCGTCATCGCTCCGTGAGCCGTTCGCCCTGTTCGCCCACAAGGCGCGATTCCGAGGGCCCGCGTCCGATGAGCGGCGCCTGCTTGATCTTGAACGCGAACATGACGAGGAACATCCAGCCCCAGCCGAGCAGCGGTCCGGACTCGGCGAGCCCCTGGACGAGCAGCTGGGCTGCGGTGAGGGTCGGCAGGAGCGTGAGCGCCGAATACGGGCGGTCGGCCACGAGGTCCCAGCGCGGACGGTCGACCGCGAAGAACCACGACCGCCAGATGAAGGCGAGGTAGGCGGTGACCATGACGACCAGGCCGACCGCTCCCAGCTGCAGGAAGACGTCGAGCCACATGTTGTGCGCCTGCATCACCGTCTCGCCGTGGTCGACGATCCAGCGGTCGAAGGCCGGGTCGGTGGGCACCCACGGGGTCGAGAACCCCCAGCCGAACACGGGGCGCTCGGCGGCGCGCTCAGCGACAGCGCCCCAGATCGACTCGCGCCCGGTGAGATCCGCGGAGCGCCCCAGGAGGGCGAAGATGCGGTCGCGGCCGAACCAGAGCGCCGTGAGACCGCCCACGGCGACCACGGCATAGAGGAGGTAGTACCGGGTGCGCTCGCCGGGCCGGCGGGTGGTGCGCATGAGGAGCACCGTCAGCAGCACGACCACGGTGAAGGCCGCCGCGAGGTAGGCGGTCGCGGAGCCCGCACGCACGAAGAGGTAGGCGGCCAGGACGAACCAGCCGACGAGCAGAGTGCGGCGGGGTGCGCGGGAGGCGAAGCGGATCGCGAAGACCACCATGCCGAGCAGTGCCACGTAGGCCAGCGCGTTGGCGTTGCCGAACAGTCCTTGGATGCGGCCGCCGTCGAGGAGGTTGTCGCGGCTCCACAGCACGATCGGGTCGGGCACCGGACCGTCGGGCCGCACGAACTGCGGCAGGATCGGACCGCCCCAGATGAGCGAGACCCACAGTTCGAACACCAGCGAGAGGCCGAGCACCCACTTGAGGGCCGACGCGGTCGCCCGCACGAGCTCCCGCCAGGTCAGCACGGCGCCGATGAACAGTCCGTGCACGGTGGTGGTGAGCAGCAGGGCCAGGGTGAGCAGCGTGGCCGATGGCCAGGCCGACCAGGCGAGCGAGAGCACGGCGAGGGCCACGTACCCGACGGCGAACCAGGGCAGTCGCGGCCACTGCACGGGCGGCCTGAGCACGAGCCACAGCACGTTCGACACGATCGCGGACCCGAAGACGGCGACACCCGCGGCGACCGGACCGAGCACCATCAGCAGGCTCGTCCCGCTGAGGGCTCCGGCGAGCACGAGGATGCACCAGCCGCGCAGAAGCAGATGCCCCGTCTTCTCCCTGATCGGCGCCGCGGGCGGGGCGGAGATCGGATGCTGGGTGTGCGCGCTCATCTGCATGTCAGGCTATCGCGGGCGAGCCTAGGCTGAGGGTGTGCTGATTCCGCTTTCCAACGAGCCCCGAGAGTATTCGTGGGGTTCGCCCACCTTGATCCCGGACCTGGAGGGTCGTGAGCCGACCGGTCGGCCCGAGGCCGAGAAGTGGTTCGGCGACCACCCCGGTTCGCCCGCGCTCACCCCCGACGGGCGCACGCTCGACGTCGTGCTGCGCGAGGCGGGCCAGGCGCCCCTTCCGTTCCTGCTGAAGATCCTCGCCGCAGGCATGTCGCTGTCGATCCAGGTGCACCCCTCGAAGGAGCAGGCCGTCGAGGGCTTCGCACGCGAGGAGCAGGCCGGCATCCCGCGTGATGCCGCGGACCGCACCTACCGCGACGACAACCACAAGCCCGAGATCATCGTCGCCCTGAGTGAGCGGTTCCGCGCGCTGGTGGGGCTGCGCCCGCCGGCCCGCACGCGCCGGCTGCTGGAGACCGTTCCGGGGCCGGGGGCGCGGGCCCTCTCCGAGCGCCTCTCCGCGCCCGACGAGCCCGCCGCCCTGCGTGACGCGCTCGCGTGGGTGTTCTCCGAGGAGGCGCGGGGCGCGGTGGCCGACATCGGCATCGCGCTCGCCGGAGAAGAAGCAGAGGATGCCGCCGACGCGGCGGACTCGGCCGCCTTCGCCCAGGAGCGCGAGGTGCTCGCGCGCATCGCTCGCGACTTCCCCGGCGATCCGGGCGTCGTGGTCGCCCTCCTCATGAATCTCGTCGTGCTCGAGCGGGGCGAGGCGCTGTTCGCTCCTGCCGGTGCCCTGCACGCCTATCAGGACGGCCTGGGTGTCGAACTGATGGCGGCGAGCGACAACGTCGTGCGCGGTGGCCTGACCCCGAAGCACGTCGACGTCGACGAGCTGCTGCGTCTGGTCGACACGACGCCGGGCCCAGCGCCGCGCGTGATCCCCACCGAGGCAGGCGACTCCTGGGTGTACGACGCGGGGGTCGACGACTTCGTGCTGTCGCGCCGGATCGTCTCCCCGGGCGCGGACGTGGCCGTGGACCTCGACGGTCCCGCGATCATCCTCGTCGTTCGCGGCGGGGTGACCGTCTCCACGTCACGATCCCGCGCGAGCGCCGGGGCGGGCGAGGCGATCTTCGCGAGCGCGGATGAACGACACATCGTCCTCTCCGGCGATGGCGAGGCCTTCATCGCTCAGCCGGGCGCCTGATCCGACACGCCGGACGCCGCAACAAGCTTCAATCACGCATTGAGGGTTTACGATCTGCGACTTGATTTCGCGGAATGACAAGGGTGTAATTATCCCAACACGCGCAACCGCGCGAGACGAAACAGGTGGGAGAGCGATATGGCGGCATACCGTTCCGGCGTTCCCGAGAATTGGTTCGTCGATCCGGTCAACCTCGGTGTGCCCGGCGTCCGCCGGCCCGCCGAGAGCGAGGCCGACAGTGCCCTCGCATGGCAGACCGATGCTCTGTGTGCCCAGACCGACCCCGAGGCGTTCTTCCCCGAGAAGGGCGGATCCACCCGTGATGCCAAGCGCATCTGCACGTCGTGCGACGTGCGCGGGGAGTGCCTCGAGTACGCGCTCCAGAATGACGAGCGATTCGGCATCTGGGGTGGCCTGAGCGAGCGCGAGCGGCGCAAGCTCAAGCGCCGGGCAAGCTGACGGCTGCGGCCCACGGGCGACGTTTCGCGGAATCGCGGGCGACCTCCCGGGGTCGCGCCGCTGTCCGCCTAGGCTGACGGGGTCATGCCCTCCCGAGTTCACGCGCTGTTGGTCGTGCGCCCCGAAGGACGCGCCGCCCCTGACATCCACCTGCGCCGCACCCTGGCAGCGCTCGCCGCCCAGTCGCGCCCCGTCGACGCGCTCACCATCGTGGTGTGCGGAGACGACCGGCGCGTGCGCGACATCGTCGCCTCCTCCGGCGCGGAAGGCATCATCACCACCGGTCGCGCGACCTCCTATGCCGAGGCCCTGCGCCTCGCCTCCCACCGCCTCGACGGCGACGCGGTCTGGCTCCTCGCGCAGGACACCGCGCCCGAGCACGACGCCCTCGCCGCCCTCGCGGCCGCCCTCGAGACCGCGCCGTCGGTCGCGGTGGCAGCTCCCAAACTTGTCCGCTGGGACGACCGCACGCACATCGTCTCGCTCGGGGTGACGATGACGCGCACCGGACGCACCGTCGGCATCGCCGACGACGAGCACGATCAGGGTCAGCATGACGCGCGCGACGACGTGCTCGGGTCTGATGTGCGCGGCGTGCTGGTGCGCGCCGATGCCTGGCGGGAGCTCGCCGGACTCGACCCCGCCCTCGGCAGCGCCGACGAAGGACTCGATCTCTGCGTGCGCGCCCGGCTGGCGGGCGGGCGCGTCGCCCTGGCGCCGAGCGCCGTCGTCGCGGTGGCCGGCGACGCCGTCGCAGGACCAG
>JAEYVZ010000099.1 GCA_023431405.1 Actinomycetes bacterium | reverse complement strand
GTCTTCGCGCGACGCCTCGAGGAGGCTGAGCAGATCTTCGACCTGAACGTCGAAGCGTTGCAGTGCCGCGGTCCCCGCGGCCGGAGGCTGGAGCTCCTGGGCTACGCCGAAGACACCACGGACGACTCGCTCACATTGCTCGCCGGTCGATATTTCGGTGATGACTCCACGCTGACGCTCACAGACGCCAAGGACGCACTCGGCAGGGCCGTCGGGTTCCTCGAGAGCGCGGCGGACGGATGGTTCAGCGAGAATCTTGAGCCATCGTCCCGAGAGGCGGAGTACGCCGAATACTTCCGTCAGCGGCTACGGTCCGGAGCGACCTCGAAGATTCGCGTCGCTCTGATCACCGATGGGCTGATGAGCGAGCGCATTCGCACGATCGACAGTGACACCGTCGCGGGGATCAGGACCACGTTTGAGATCTGGGATCAGCGGCGCATCATCGAGCTCGCCCGACCCGAGACGCGCAGCGAGGACATACAGATCGACTTCACGCACTGGTTGCCCAACGGCTTGCCATGCCTGATCGCCAGCTCGGAGGACTCCTCTTTGCCGAGCTATCTCGCCGTGCTTCCCGCCCGAGTGCTCGCGGATGTCTTCGAGGAACATGGAAGTCTGCTGCTCGAGTCGAACGTCCGCACCTTTCTCAGCGCACGAGGGGCCGTGAACCGAGGCATCCAGGAGACCCTGCGCGACTCCCCCGATCGGTTCCTGGCCTATAACAACGGCCTCACGACGACAGCCGTCGAAGTAGCCGTCGAGAACGTGCGGCGCGGCACCTTCATCAAGTCGATCAAAGGATGGCAGATCGTCAACGGCGGGCAGACCACGGCGTCGATAGCGCACTACCTGCGGGCGAGCAAAGAACGCAATGTCGACGGCGTCTCCGTCCAGATGAAGCTGGTCGTGGTCGACCCCGACGAGGCTTCGGGCGTCGTCCACGCCGTAGCCAAGTACGCGAACAGCCAGAATCGTGTCAGCGGCGCTGACCTCTTTTCGACTCACGACTTTCACATCCGCATGGAGCAGATCAGTCGACGCCTGCGCGCTCCAGCAAAGGAGGGTCAGCAGTATCGCTCGGGGTGGTACTACGAACGAGCCCGCGGTCAATGGGAGAACGACCGTTCGGCACGAGGAGCCGTGTCCGAACAGAAGAAGTTCGAACTCGAGTATCCGAAGTCTCAGCGCATCACCAAGACGGACTGGGCCAAGTATGCATACTGCTGGGGGAAGAAGCCGCACCTGGTCAGCAAGGGTGCGCAGAGTGTCTTCGCCGACTACGCGGTCGCCGTCGACAAGCAGTGGGAAGCCGACGACTCGCAGTTCGGCGACGGGTACTTCCGCAACAACGTCGGCAAGGCGCTCATGTACGAGCAGCTGCGATCAACGGTGCTGAAGCAACCCTGGTACACATCGTCGCCGGGATACCTTGCGAACATCGTGGCGTACGCGATCGCGCGTTTCTCGTTGCAGATCGAGAGCCAGTTCGGCGGTGCGAAGTTCGACTTCGGTCGCGTCTGGCAGAGTCAATCGATCGATCAGAACACGGTAACGGCCCTCTTGGATTTCGCACACGCAGCCCAACTTCACTTGACCGACGACAACCGACCACAGGCCAATGTGACTCAGTGGGCGAAGCAACAGGCATGTTGGGATCGATTCGCGCGAGCGCATCTCGAGCTGCCGGCAACCATCCAGCCCTCCCTCGTCAGCGCGGAGGATGCGCGATCGATGGCTCGCGACGATCGGAAGCTTCGCGCGATGGATACCGGCTTCGAGAACGTTCGCAGGGTCATGTCCGTGTCTCAAGAGACGTGGATGGCGGTGTATCGCGTCGGACAGCTCTCGCCTCTCGAGGCCGATCTTGTGCAGCTGTTCGGTCTACAACCCGGCAAGGTCCCCAGCGAGAAGCAGGCGGGTGCGCTCCTCCGGCTCTTGGACCGCATGGCCGAGGCCGGAGCGATCACGCGAGAGTCTTTCTGAAGTCCTGCGCGACCAATTCCGATCAACCGGTCGATCCGCTCGCTCCTCAGCGCCATCGAATCTGGGAAGGCGCGAACGATGCTCGTGGACAGAAATGTCCAAACAGACATCGCGTGGACATTTCGTCTGCGAAAAGGACAACTTCAAAAAACCCTACAGGTCGCCTTGTCGGAGTTCTCAATAGATTGTCCCTGAGAAGGCCGTTCTTCCGCGTTCCGCCCGCAGTTTGTCTCACAAGTCCGCCAACTAGATTGTCCACTCGCGTCAGAGATCCCAGAGCTCGCCCACAGCCGCGATCCCGGATCTGAACTCTGGGGCACCCCCGTTGGCAGGATGCCGGAGGGCAACTGCGCGACTGCTTGCCGATGCATCGTCGACTCCAGGCACCTTGAGGCCGAGGAGATTCTCGACGCGCACTCGAGCAGGATTGCCGACGCAGATGACTCGCCGGCCAGCGATGGCAAGCTGGAGCGAATCCATCCCGGCTGCCAGTTCGGAATCCGTCGGGGTCCGGTTGGTCCGCGGCGAACCGGCTTGGTGGGGATGGAGCGGGAACGCGTTCCACAGTAGGGCGCGGTCGGCGATTCCCAGGTCGGCGAGCATGCCATGCACAATGGTCGCGCTTGCCTCGCTGGACCCCCGAAGCCCGACCGTCTTGGCGGAGGTGAACGGCACTCCAGACTGACGCGCCCCCTTCCAGCCAGGAGCTTCGCCAACGATGACGATGTCGCCGCCGCTTACGCGATCCAGGTGGGCGAGTAGCCGATCGCATCGTTCAGTGGCGTTGGTGCGAAAGTCGCCTTCAGCGTCGCTGTCGGGAAGGTAGAAGTTCATCGCCAGCGTGGTGGACGGGATGGACAACACCGAATCCAGCAAGCGGTCTGCTGTCACGCGCGACTCCTTCCTCGAAGATCCCGACATCGCTGGCCAGCGTATCGAGGACCGCGGACGCTGCTTTGCACTGCCCACCACGAGACAGTGCTTCAAGACGGTTCAAACGCCCGGGCGAAGTTCCGGCTAGGGACCGTCGCCTAATCTGAGTCCATGACGGCAGATCCAGTCGGTGCTCCGGAAGAACCCGCACCGCTCCATCGTGGCGCCTTCGGACCGCTGCCATTCAGTGAGCATTATCACGGTCCGATCTGGCACTTCACGGACTCATGGGCGCTCGTCAGCATGGTCGAGAAGAGGCAGTTGTGGGCCACCGCAGCCACGATGCTCAACGACCCTGAGGAGCTGATCACCGGCGCGAAGCGGATCATGCAGTGGTACGAACTCTTCGGGCATGACCTTCCGAAGCACCTCCAGTTGCATATGCAACTCACCGAGATCCTCAACGATGACTTCATCGACACGATCCTGGCTAACCCGGCCTACGTCGTGTGCGCGTCTACCGGCTACCGCGTGCTCAACCAGTGGCGCAACTACGGCGCCACTTCGGGCGTCGCGGTGAGCATCGATCCACACGCTGACCTGATTCCAGCGAAGCCTCCTCTGATGTCAGGATTCATGTTCCTGCCGCAGTGGGTAACCGTCGCATACGATCCGGCTGATCAAGACGAAAGGATTCGCAGGGTGCTCTCCAAGATCACCGCCGGTCAGATTCAACCGGTGTTGGACTCACCGAACGCAGGCGCCGCAAACGCATTGATCCGAGGCCTGCTCGCGGCGCTTGCGGCATCGATGAAGGACTCCGCCTATGCGGAGGAGAAGGAGGTGCGTCTGATCTCCTACCTACCTGAAGGGGCACATCCCCGGCACCGAGGCTCTGCCCGTGGAGTCGTCCCGTACCTTGAAATCAACCACTATCCGAACTTCGGCTGGGATTTGATCGGTCTGGAAGGTTTGGCCGACACGAACGCTGCGCTTCCCATCCGGGAGGTCCGGGTCGGTCCGCCCGACGGCGAGAGTGAGCGCCAGAGAATCGTCGGAGTCAGGTCGCTGCTTCGTTCGAACGAATCGAACGCTCCGGTAAGCGGCTCGACAATCCGCTATCTGCCGGCCTAGGCCCAGAGCGCGAGTAATGCATGCGTCGACCCAATTGAGTTGGGCCCGACCGCCGACAGGTAGCTTGAAGCCCAGGGCTTTACTCATGGGCGGGATGGTGGACCTTCGGTCAGAGCCCGGATTCAATCTCTCGCCAGGCGTGTCGGAGAGTTGGGACCAGGCGGCTGTGGGTAAACCCAGCGGCCTCTACCGCGTGAGCCATGAGCAATAGGGAGAACCCGAGAGGGTCTCCGATCAAGCCGAACTCATCAAGAATCTCGTCGTACGGGATCGTCAGAGGATCGAGATTCATTTCCATGGCGACAACGGCTGCGATCGGCGCGCGGTCTTGGGGAGTTCGCGCATACCTCAGCCTGGGGTGTCCCTCGAATCGCCGCACGACGGTGTCGATACGTCTTTGCGGTATGTTGTCGCGACCGATGTCGGCCAGGACGGCACGTATCTCAGTCTCGGGGGTGCGCGCTTCGTGCGTGCGCCACGCTTCGACTCCGGTGGCGTCGCGACTCACTTTGTGCGCGATAGTTCTCAGAACATCGAGTGCGATCGCGAGTTCCCCGAGCAAGGCATCGACCATCTCGTCGTCGGACGGTTCCCCGGCGTTCGTGGCAATGGTGGCACGCCACGTCTGCGCTTCGCTGGCCCGCTTGAAGTCGGCGTGCTCGTTGTAATGGCGCTGGTCATCGAGGAGGACTTCGAAGTCTCGGAGTGCCTTCTTCTGCTGATGGTCGGCCCGAGGAGTCAAGAAATAAAGATCGTGCCTCATCTTCTCGCGGTACCACGTCCAGATCGCGGTGACTACGACTGTGATCGTTACGTTCGCTGGAGCAACTGAGTGTCGAGGAAAGGGAGAGCACCCCGATCCCACGGTCATCCGCTTGATTCGGTCGAGATCGCTGACCAGTCCGACCACTCGGTCCAGCGTCATGCCGGCCGGCTTCCCGCGGGCCGCATGCGCGGACGGATCGGGTCGGCGATCGGCCCGAGGTAATTGAAGCCGATGTGAAAGGTCGGAACGGGTTCCCCCTTGGAGCGATAGGCATCCGGCGAGAACCGCAGCGGGACGAAGTCCACCTCAGTCTTGAGTTGGTCGACCCAGACTCGCCCCTTGCGCCCGTCGGCAGCGGCCCAGGCAACGCGCCCGGTGAACTTCCTAGGGTGCCCTTCGCTGTCGCTCGCGAGGTAGGCAAGATGGACGCGTCGGCTGACATCGAGCCCGAGCGACCCGAGTTCTCTGAACTCCGACTGCGAGGCCGCGATAGAACCGACGTGGAACAGGGCGAGACCACGGAGGAACGAGATGCGGTATTCATCGAAGGCTGCCGTACCTCGCAGAGTGTCCAGCAACGCTAGGCAGTCCCACCAATCGGAATCGGTAAACGCAACCGTGTTCCGTTCGCCGCGGAGCAATCTCTCGCCGGTGCGATCCCGCCAATACAGGTCGAGAATTAGGCGCGCGCACTTCCAGTCGTCACGAATCGAGACTGGCGCCGCAAGCAGCACCTGTAGGGCGACTTTCACGCTCTCCGGATCGTTGCTGCTCCCGAGAGCCCGCACGGCGAGCAGGTAGTAGGCCGCGGGGTCCTCCATGCTCATGAGGTCCTGCAAGTAGCTGATCTCGAGTTCCTTCTCGCCGAGGAGTCCGGATATCTCGACTTGGCGAGCGCGATACTTCGCGAGTTGGCCTGGTGCCAGTTCCTCAGGATCGATCGAATCAAGCGATGCCTTTGCATCGGCAAGCAGTCCGACCCGAGCAGCTGCGGCCACACCGCCGGATGCGACGGCGTCCTTGGCCGCCCAGGCGAGCACATCGACCGGGTAGATGTTCTCGGGGTCAGCGGCACGAGCACGCATGACGGCGTCGATGAGACGCTCAACGATCGGCGCGATCGCTTCCTTCGAATGTGCGTCTTCGGCGCCCAGTTCGTAGACCTGCGAGCCGAGCGACGCGGCCAGCTCAACATATAGGTTCAGTCGTGCGCGAGGGGAGCTGTCAGCCTCTTCGAGGGTTCGCTGTAGCAGGCCCTCCGACTCGCGGAGTCGGGCGAGACGTTCATCACGGGTGAGTTCGTCTGAACGCTGCGCACGTTTCACGAACTCGCGGGTGAGGTTCGCCTCCTGGAGCACAAGTCGGGGGTGGAGGGCTCCCCCATGCTCTCGCTGCTGTGCAAAGGCGGCCGCCAGGTCACCGTACCAACGCGCGTATCTCCCTTGCTCAGCGCTTTGCGGACCGATCTGATCCATGAGGTCGATGATGAACTGGACCTCATCTCCTCCGGTTCGCCCGTTGAACTGGGGGCGCACGTGTTCGATGAAGGATGTGACCACATCGATTTCGGTGAGGTCGGTGAGATTCTCCCGTGCAAGCAATTCAGCCTCGAGCCGGGTGCGGACTCCGAGGAATTGGTTTCCATTCGCTTCCTCAGTCCATCTAAAGATGTCGAAGTGGCGCATGAAGTCGACAATCGCCACGGATCCCTGACGGCCCACGACGCGTAGGGCGAGTTCGAGTGGAACGCTGAGGCCCCGCCGACCAGCGGTCAACAGCATGGCGCTGAGTTGCTCGGTGGTGCTGCGTTCGGCGAAGCGAAGGTCGGCGAGGTCCTCCTCCGCGTGGTCCGACGGAGCAAGACTCTCAAGCTGCAGGCCAGCGGCCATGAGTGCGGCAGCGACCGCAGTCATGCGCGCGTCGGGCTCCTGCGTCTTCCGCTCCCTCGCGAGCGACTCCATACCGGACTCAGCGGCCCGCATCTCGAGCGCTAGTCCACGTCGCAGACCGGACTCAGTCTCTGGAATCGCTCGATACAGCATCGCGAGGATTGAGGCGTCTGCTTCCGGTCCAATCGACGGCAGGTCGATCCCGTATGACTTCAGCCACGGGCGGTAGGCGGCCGCCTCGGTCTTGTCGAGATGGACTGGTGCCGTGACCAACCGGTCGTCACCACCGGACGGGCCAAGGTAGGTGCTGCCAACGATCAGGACTCGTTGCCCTCGTGCGCGGAGTTGGCGGTGCAATGCGTAGTAGTCGTCGACGTCGACCATGCCGTCCCAGATCAGAACGGTCCTGAGGTCGGCGACACCCTCTGCCCACAGGCTGTAAGCCTCGATTTCCGAGGCGATCGGGCGGTCGCGGCGTCTGGCTTGGTGTAGCACGGCGGCCTTGCCGGACTTGGCAAGCTGTTGGGCAAGCCAGACAAGAGCAAGGCTCTTGCCTGTTGCCGTCTGGCCCTGGAGAACGATCGGGGCCACTTCATCAGTCTCATCGAGAGCGGCTTCGACGACCTTCAAGAGTTGTGATTCGTACGTGCGAGGTAGCTTCATCCCGCTCGCGATGGCTCGCCACGGGGGTGCACCTTCGGGTGATCCTAGAAACGTTCGGAACCGCTGGTAGGTGAGGGCATCAGACCCGTGCGCAAACGGCTCGAGCAGTTCGAGGTCGACGGGGCGAGCAGTCCCGACGATGCGATTCCAGACCGCTACTTCGATCGGCGCGAAGCCGGCGCCGACCGGGATGAAGCGTGAGGACGATGCGTCCTGACTTACTGAGTCCCGAAGGAGACCTGTCTCGCGAGCACGCTCCAAGAAGTCGTTCAGTGACTCGACATGCGTCGCGAGCGCGCCTCTGGCAACGGCAGCTGCAACGAGAGGATCTGCGGAAACAGTCTCGTCGGCAGAGAAGACGTGGACTTGTCCTGGTCCGAGCCGACTCGCGAAATTGAAGAGGTCCCGTGGCGACAACCAATCAGTCGTTGACCATCCATCGACCATCAAAACACCCTTGGGTGTGATCAGGGTCGCCGCGATCGAAGATAGTAGGTCGGTCGCGATCCGTTGCGCATCGATCCAGCTCAGTTCGTCGCTTGGCGGCTGTTCATCCGCTGGCAGCCCGAGGCCTCCGAAGAGATACCGAATTTGAAGCTCAGTCGTAGATCGCGACCCACGCGAGTCCGGTGACGCAGTCGGAACCACTCGACGCCAGTCCGCTTCTAGCCACTGGCTCAGCGATCTGTCGATGCGCGTCGTGAAGACCGTGTTCCACGGGATCGCCACCACCGCGTCTAGGTCAGCGGGGCGCGCGACGTTCCACGTCAACTGTTCATACCCGGCCGTGTCGAACGCATTGAAGGCGGGAAACCCGGTGATGGGGTCCGGGGACAACTCCTTCGGGAAGCTCCAGTCGAGATCGTGGGTGGCATCCCTCAGCGATGCTCTCGTGAGTCCTTGACCAAGCAGCAGGAACCGTGGGCCGGTATTGAGCCGCGCCAACAGGTCTCGATCGCTCATGACGGTTCCCCTTCTGCCTTCTTCTGAACCTTACGGGGAACTGCAACCTGCAGTCGTCCAGCTCGCACCCACGCCGCGCGCGCCTCCGTTGTCATGTTGACAAGAAACCGCCAGCCCTCCTGGCGGAGAACGTGCTGAAAGTCACGGTCCTGCAGGACCCCGCGCACTCTGGTGGAGAGAAGCACGACGAGACCGTTGCGGAATGGCTGGGCGGAGTTGTTGAGTGCCATGATCAGGCTGACCTTTCGACGAGTGAACAAGCGGAGATCTGATGACGGGAGGACCCCCGCCCTTCACCCCAACGACCGGCCCAGCGAGGCAATCGAAGGAAGCAAAGTTGATCAGGCTACAGGACCGAAGCATGCGTAGTCAATGAGGTCGATTGGGCACTAATTCTTGGCTCACTGTGCCAACGTTTGGGTTGAACAGGCCCGATTCAGCCTGCTCGACAAGGTGCACATGCCGCGATCGGAGGCCCTCGGCCGCAAGGAAAGTCCGCTAACTCGATATCGCCGCTGACGACGTCGTCGCTAGAGTCGAGGCCACGACGCAGCATGGGAGGAGTCGGATATGGCCCAGGAGATTGTCGAGTTCGTCCTCGATGCCGATGAGGTGCTCGAACTCGACCGGCTGGCCGGCATCCACACCGACGGTGACCGTGCGGCCCTGCTCCGTGAGGCGATCCGGATCATGGTCGCACAGGAGCGGGCCGAGCGGCTGCAGCGCCTCCAGGAACGGATCCACGCCACCACCGGCAGGACGAACCTCTCCGGGGACTTCGATGGCCTTCCACAGACGCCGTCCGGGCTGGTGGCCGCGATCCGCAAAGCCCGCGCGGTTACCACAGCATGCGATGCCACGCCCTTGGACGACATGGACGCCTTCTTCTACGCACGGGGCTACAACGAGCTTCGGTTCATCCTCGAGGACCTCCTCACCACGCTCGAGGGTCACTTCGGCCACAGTCGATAGCTCGTCTCGTGGCCGCCGCGCCTTCCGGGGCGACGGCTCCGAGCTCGCCAAAAGCACAGCCGCCGCCGGGCGCGAGCACAGGATCGGCGACGGGCGCGACTCACATCGGCACACGAGATCCGCCTCGGGGAGCGAACGGGCTGGCGGCGCCGTCAACGATGAGCACGCGCGGGTTGGTCATCGTCAATCTTGAGTCACGCGCTGGGGGGCAGGGGTTCATCATTCAACGCCCTGCTTCCGGCGGTCATCCTGTGCGTATCGCTCGACGTGGTTGTAATCGCTGTGCCCAGACTGCGCGACAACTTCACGGTGCGTCGCACCGTAGCGGAACGCCTGGGTGATGAATCCCGCTCGCAGAGAGTGCGCTCCGAAGCCAGAGGGGTCGATACCAACGGCGGCGATGCGTCGCTGCACCACATCATTGACGGTCTGCCCTGAGAGCGGCGTATCGCCGATCGTTCCGTGCTTGGTGACGGCACGGAACACCGGCGATGTCGGCAGGAGTGCTCTGATTTGCAGTAGGGGCTCCAAGCAGATGTGGTGATCTAGACGGCTTTCACGGACGACTCGCATGACGTCGCGACGGTGGTTGGCGGCTGCAGCGAGTACTCGGACCCATCGGGCAAAACTGCAAGGGGCGCAGACCGACGGATGCGTCGTTCCGAATGGGAGCGCGTTCGTGTACTCGGCACTCCGGTCGCTGCGCATCTGTTTGCCGACTGCGATCTGCAGCCCGTCGCGTGGGTCGCGATGGACGTCCATGATCCGCAGGCGGACGAGCTCGGAGCGGCGGAACGCACCGGCCATCCCTATCGTCAGCATCGCTGCGTCGCGATGCCCGATGACGCCGACCGGCCACGAGTTCTGGTCGATTCCCTCGATGATCAGCTGCAGATCCTCGAGGAGTAATGGGGACTTCCGCGCCAGCGGGCGTGCCAGCAGACGCTTGATTCCGGCGGTCGCGGCGACCACGTCCCGATCGTCGCCTGGTCTGGGAAGCGCCGCTGCTGAGTGCACCGCATTGATCGCGGCCAGTCGCCTGGCAATGGTTCCCGGTGCGTAGAACGGGACGCCACGCTCATCGAGCATGTTCGCCATCCACGTCAGGTGCGCGACGACGGTGAGCGGATGGGCGGGCAATGCGGGATCGCCCCGTGAGATGCACCAATCGGTGAATGCAGCCCAGTCGCTCTTGTACCCGCGCCGCGTGTTCTCTGCGATCGGGGCGTTTTCGAGTAGCGCGAGTGCGGCCAAGCCGTCGGGAGTAGTCGTCGTGTCCGGCCGTCGCGCTCGCAACATGTCGCGGCCGGTCGTCAGCGCGTGGGTTCCGAGTATGGGTGCGGCGCTGGTGCTTGTCGCTCGTGGTGCTTTCGGGCTTGAGCCGTTGTGCCTGATGGCGGGCGCGGTCGTAGGTGAGCCAGATAGCCTCGGTGTCATGAGCACCTCGGTCAGCTCATGGGCGACGAGCCCGGGAACGGCGAAATCGATGCGTTCCAACCGCAGCCGAGACACCTCCCTCGAGCTGCGAGTCCGACGCGCTCTTCACGGCGCCGGCCTGCGCTACCGCGTCGATTGCGCGCCCATCGCCGGCCTCCGTACCCGCGCGGACGTCGTCTTTACCAAGCGACACATCGCGATCTACCTCGACGGATGCTTCTGGCACGGCTGTCCCGATCATGGGAGCACGCCGACGGCGCATGCTGACTACTGGAGGCCGAAGCTGGACCGGAATCGCACTCGCGACCGGGACGTGACGAGGAAGCTGCAAGATGCCGGCTGGACCGTGCTGCGGTTCTGGGAACATGAGCCGGTCGATGCAATCATCGAGACGATCATGAAGACTCTCGATGATCAGCGCGTGCTACGGGTGCCGGGCAACGGCGGATAGAAGTGCCGCGAGCCGAAGCGGAGCGCGTGGCGAACCCGTTCGCCTGCTCATGCGGCCCAAGACCTCGCCCGAGCAAGCTGGCGGGCATCATTTCCACGTAGGTTCCGCCACCTAGATTGTCCAAACCGCCAATCGGGACAATCTACGTGGCGCTAAGACAACGTAGTCAGTCACCTGTCACGCCTACTGGAAGTCGCCCGCCATGTCGGTGAAGCGGGAGAAGTGGCCTTGGAAGGCGACCGTCACGGTGTCGGTGGGGCCGTTACGGTGCTTGGCCACGATGAGGTCGGCCTCGCCGGCGCGCGGGCTGTCTTTCTCGTAGGCCGCTTCGCGGTGGAGGAGGATGACCATGTCGGCGTCCTGCTCGATCGAGCCCGACTCGCGGAGGTCGCTGATGGCGGGCTTCTTGTCGGCGCGCTGTTCCGGTCCACGGTTCAGCTGCGACAGGGCGATGACGGGAACCTGCAGCTCCTTCGCGAGGAGCTTGAGCGCACGCGAGAACTCCGAGACCTCCTGCTGACGTGACTCGACGCGCTTGCCGCTCGTCATGAGCTGCAGGTAGTCGATCACGACCATCTTCAGGCCCACGCGCTGCTTGAGCTTGCGGCACTTGGCGCGGATCTCGACGAGCGTCATGTTCGGGCTGTCGTCGATGTAGAGGGGCGCGTCGTTGATGCGGCCACGCGTGGAGGCGATGGTCGTCCAGTCGCGGCTGTCGAGGTTGCCCTTGCGCATGCTCTGGAGAGGCACGGCTCCTTCGGCGCTCATCAGGCGCATCGCGATCTCGCTGCGACCCATTTCGAGGGAGAAGAACACGGTGGGGTGGTTGTGCTTGATGGCGGCGGCTCGGGCGAAGTCGAGGGCGAGCGTCGACTTACCCATGGCGGGCCGGGCGGCGACGACGATCATCTGACCACCGTGGAGACCGTTCGTGAGCTGGTCGAGCCCCGAGAAGCCGGTCGGGATGCCGGTCATCTGACCGTCGCGGCCCCGAGCTGCCTCGATCTCTTCGACGGCGGCGTCGACGGCCACCTGCAGGGGAACGTAGTCTTCCGACTGCTCGGCCCCCGTCACCGAGTAGATCTCGGCCTGCGCGTTGTTGACGAGGTCGAGGGCCTCGCCCTGACCGTTGTAGCCCATCTGCACGATGCGCGTGCCGGCTTCGACGAGACGGCGCAGCAGCGCGCGCTCCCGCACGATCGACGCGTAGTAGCCGGCGTTGGCCGCCGTGGGCACGATCGAGGTGAGCGAGTGGAGGTAGTCCGCTCCCCCGGCACGCTGCAGGTCGCCGGTCTTGATCAGCTCGTCGGTGACGGCGATGACGTCGGTCGGCTCGCCGTGCGAGTACAGCGACAGGATCGCCTCGAAGATGAGCTCGTGCTTCGGCACGTAGAAGTCGGTGCCGCGGAGCGACTCGACGACGTCGGCGACGGCGTCGCCGGAGAGCAGCATTCCGCCGAGGGTGCTCTGTTCGGCGAGCAGGTCGTGCGGAGGGGTGCGATCGGATTCGCGGCGTCCACCGAGCCGTTCTTCCGAAATGTCGGCGATCGACATGCACCCTCCATCCGCGACCCTCTCACCGAGTCCTACGACACGCTATGCAGGGGGTCCGACAGAGGCAAACGGGCCTGTGGATAACTATGTGGAGAAGATGCGAGAAACGCCGCACAGCCTGTGTACAGCTACTGTGGAGAACTCGAATTATGAGAGTTTCTCATGTTGTCTTTTACCGGTTTGAGCTGGGCTTTTTCGTTCCACAGGCTGTGGATGGCAAAACCGTGTCAAGCCTCACTTGAAGGTTGAGGGATTGTGGATCGCCTGGGGACAACCGACGGTGAAGTGGACCGATTTGTCAAGTCCGGTCTGCGGTCGGGCGCGGCGGCTCCGGCATCCGCGTGATTCCGCGGATTCGGCGGCTAGCAGGCGAGCCTTGCGCGCACATCCCCTGGACATCGCGGCGCGATGGCTCTATGGTTCCACGCTCAAGGAGACCAAGGTCCCCGGACGCCATCGCTTCGGGGACCGACCCCCGGTGAGGTGAGTGATGCACGCGAGGCCGGCGCCGAGGGCGACCCGCTGGGTTCGCCTCGTGCTGTGCGCTGCCGGTCTCGCCCTCGGCGGGTCGGCTGTGTCACTCGCGCTCGGGCTCGACGCGACCCCGTCGTACGCCGCGCCGCCCGAGTCCGGCGTGGTCACCTCCTCGGACGATCGCGCACACGAAGATCACAGCCTGCTGGGGGCCGCACTCGCGACGGTCGACGAGATCGCCGAGGTCCTCCCGGATGCCGCCGCGGCGCCCGTCACCCGCACCGTCGACGCCGTCACGGACAACGCCACGAAAGCCGTGCGCACGGTCGCCCGCAGCGTGGACACCGCAGCGGCGTCGAAGCCCATCGCGAAGATCACCTCGAAGGTGAGCAAGACCGTGTCATCCGTGCCCGTCGTCGGCCGCATCGCGGACGAAGCGGGGGTCTCGGCAATTGGGGAAGGCCTCGGCAAGACCGTGACGTCCGCGACGGAACGAGTGGTGGCGGTCGGCGACGCGACGGTGGACGCTCTCTTCCCCGCGGACCCGCCGCTGCCCCCGCTCCCTGGCTCACCGGACGAGCCGACAGCGCCCACCCAGCCCGCGACGCCGGGTCCGGGTGAGCTCGACCCGCCGGGGTACGAGATCGATGGCGACACGCCGAGTCCCGGTGTGGGTGCAACGGATGCCGCCCGCTTCCCCGACACGATGCTGCGGCACCCGGGTGTTACCGCGGCGCAGAACGCGGCACCGGAGACCATGGCAGCGGCCGACGGCTCACGACAGCCCGGTCCCCGGCATCCCGACGCTCTTCCGCCTCTCGCCCCCGCCGGCACCGCCTCCGGGGCCTCCCACGGGACGAACGGCGCTGTGTCCGGCGCCGCGGCGACGCTCTCCGAACGTCCACCCGCCCTCACCCCCGGCAGCCGGACGCCTCTTCCAGGGAACGAAGAGGCCCCGCCCGGACGCGCCCCCTCGCCCGACACTTCTCCCGACTGAGTCGCCTTCGGGTCGCCACGTGGCTACGCGGCGACACGAAGAACGCCGGTGCACATTCGCGCGCCGGTTCACGACTCACTCAAGGAGAAGACAATGAACAGGCTCATCACGCGCGCCCTCTGGGGCACGCTTCTCGCCGGCGGGCTCACCCTCGTCGGCACGACGGTCGCCGCAGCGGCCGAAACGGACGGCCAAGACGGCCTCCTCTCGGGTACGCAGGCGGTCATCGACGTCGCCGTCCCGGTGTCGATCTCAGGCAACGGGATCTCTCTGATCGGCGACTCGGCTTCGGACGGAGGTGCATCCGCGGCCTCGGATGCCGGAGCCTCCGAAGGCGTCGGCTCAGCCGCCACGAGCGGGGAGCGCGGCACGGCGTCCGGCAGTCAGGCGCTCGTCTCGGTCCGCGTGCCGGTGACGGTCGAGCGAAATGCCGTCTCGGTCGTCGGCGACACAGAGGCCGGCGCAGGGGAGCGAGCCCCGGCCGATGACAGCGGCGATTCGGCGTCGCCCGCTGTGGAGCCTCCGGTCACTTCGGGCCGCGACGGTGCGGCCAGCGGCACCCAGGCGGTCGTGCCGGTCGACCTGCCGATCACCGTCGGCGGCAACGCCATCTCCGTGCTCGGCGACAGCACCAGCACGGGAACGACACCGCGCAACGGCACCCCGGACGCCAACGGCACCGGCACCGCTGGCGGCACCACCACCGACGGCGCCGACGGCATCGCCAGCGGCACCCAGGTCATCGCCCCGGTCGACCTGCCGATCACCGTCGGCGGCAACGCCATCTCCGTGCTCGGCGACAGCACCAGCGGCTCGACGGCTCCGGCGGTTCCGAACGTGCCGACGGTTCCGAGCGGCCCGGAGACACCGGTCACACCGGTCGACCCTGTCGATCCGGCGGCACCCACCGATCGCGGGGCCCCGGGTGCACCGAGCGTTCCGAGCGCCGGTTCCGCGCCCGACATGGCGGTGTCAGGCGACGCGGCGGGCGGTGAGATCGCCGGAACACCCACGGCGACCTCCACGGTGCTCGCAGCGACGGGTGGGAGCGGCCTCCCGCCCCTGCTCGCGCTCGCGAGCGTCCTGATGTTCGGGGGAGCGGTGCTGCGGCTCACGCACCGCACGGTCTGACACCGGGACGCGCCTGAAACGCAGAGAGGGCCGCGGGATCTCTCCCACGGCCCTCTCTGTGACGCGACTTACTTCGCGGCGACCACCTGAAGGGTGATCACAGCGGTGAGGTCGTCACGGAGGCGAACGGTCGCCTCGTGCTCACCGACCGCCTTGATGGGCGAGGTGATGTGGATCTTGCGCTTGTCGAGGTCACCGAGACCGGCGGCCTTGACGGCATCCGCGATGTCGGCGGTCTTCACCGAGCCGAACAGACGGCCCTCAGCACCGGCCTTGACGGCGAGCTTGACCTTGTTGGACTCGAGCGCGTCCTTCAGCGCCACGGCCTCTTCGTGGTCGTGGATCGCGCGGGCCTCGCGGGCGGCGCGGATGGACGCCACCTGCTTCTCGCCACCGCGGGTCCAGGCCACTGCGAAGCCCTGGGGGATGAGGTAGTTGCGGGCGTACCCGTTCTTGACCTCGATGACGTCACCGGCGCTTCCGAGCCCGGCAACCTCGTTCGTGAGAATCAGCTTTGCCATGTCGGTACCCCTTAGCGGCCAGCGCCGGCGTAAGGCAGGAGCGCCATTTCGCGCGCGTTCTTGATCGCCTTGGCGATCAGACGCTGCTCCTGCACCGAGACACCGGTGATACGACGGGCGCGGATCTTCCCGCGCTCCGAGATGAACTTACGAAGCGTTGCGACGTCCTTGTAGTCGATGACGCCGACGCGGATCGCCTTCGCGGGAGCGGCGTTCTTGGCGCCCTTCCGCGGCTTGCGGCGATCGCCGGTAGCCTTTCCAGCCATGTGTTTTCCTTAATGAATGTCGGATGCCGTGGCATCCGGAGTCTTGATCAGAACGGGGTGTCGTCGCCGTAGCCGGCGCCCGGAGCACTCCACGCGTCGGGCGCAGCGGAGCCGGGGGTCGCCCACGGCTCGTCCTGCTGCACCTGAGGCCGCTGCTGGCCGCCGCCACCGCCGGAGGCGGCACGGGTGACCTGGGCGGTCGCGTAGCGGAGCGAGGGGCCGATCTCGTCGACCTCCAGCTCGATCGCCGTGCGGTTGTTGCCCTCGCGGTCTTGGTAGGAGCGCTGCTTCAGACGGCCGGTCGCGATGACCCGCATGCCCTTGGTGAGCGAACCGGCCACGTGCTCGGCGAACTCGCGCCACACCGACGCGCGGAGGAACAGCGCTTCGCCGTCCTTCCACTCGTTGGCCTGACGGTCGAAGTTGCGCGGCGTCGACGCGATGGTGAAGTTCGCGACGGGCAGGCCGTTCTGCGTGTAACGCAGCTCGGGGTCTGCCGTGAGGTTGCCCACGACGGTGATGACGGTCTCGCCGGCCATCGTCGTTACGCCTTCGCTGCCTTGCGAGCGGCCTTGGCCTCGGCGCGCTCCTTCTCGGCGGCGACCTGAGCGATCGCCTCCTCGGCGCGGAGGACCTTGGTGCGCATGATCTGCTCGTTCAGCTTGAGCTGACGGTCGAGCTCCTGCGTGGCGGCGCTGGTGGCGGTGAAGTTCACGACGGCGTAGATGCCCTCGTTCTTCTTCTGGATCTCGTACGCGAGACGGCGCTTGCCCCACACGTCGACGTTGTCGATCGAGCCACCATCTGCGGTGATGACCTTCAGGAAACCGTCGAGCTTGGGAGCGACCTGGCGCTCGTCGATCTCGGGGTCGAGGATGACCATGAGTTCGTACTGGTGCGTGTGCGTCACTAACCCACCTCCTTCGGACTAGAACGGATGCCGGGCGGTTCCCGGCATCAGGAGGGTTGATGCACGTGCCCTCGTGCGCGGGAGCGCAGTCGGACAACCACAACAGTCTAGCCGAAGCCTGATCAGCGGGCGAATCGTCGTCCGCCGGCCACGGCGCATCGGGCAACTCCCGGTCCTGGGCGGCACAACTCCTGCAATCGGTGACCGAGCGGCGGCGACACGCGGGTGATGTGCGCCCTCGTCATCCGGATCGCAGGAGTTGTGCGGAACATCGCAGGAGTTGTGCGGAACGACCCGCACGCCGCCCGCACGACCCCGCCTCCATCGGCGATCCCGGTACCGTGGCGCCATGGAATGGACCCCCGATGTGTCTGCGGGCGACTGGATCCGCGACCGCCTCGATGACGGAGCCGAATGGGGCGCGAGCATGCACGGCGTGGTTCCGCGAGGCTTCGAGGCGTACGCGCGCGTCTTCCACCCGGCCTGGCGAGACCGCCCGGTCGGTGCCGACTGGCCCGTCGAGCCGTACTCGCACCGTGCGTGGGACTCGTTCTTCGCTTCTCACCCCGACCTCGGCGTCGACGACGAGCGGGTGAGCTGGGCGGCGACGGCCGCCGCGATGGGCACGACGATGCACCCGTTGGCGCAGTGGGGGAGTCTGGTCCGGTTCGACCTGCACGGCGACCGGGAGGACGATCCCCGGGATGCCGAGGGGTGGCGCTATCACGATCCCGAGGAGGGCGGCATGCCCGCCGATGTCGTGGCATCGCTCGCGGAGGTGCTGAGCACCCGCACCTCGACGCCCGACGAGGGCTTCGTGGCACTGTGGGAGGGCTGGGGCGGGCTCGTCGGCCACCTGGGCACCTCGCCGTCGAGGACGTTCTTCCAGGTAGGCGATGCGGCGCAGGATCCCGGCCTCGACCGCCACAATCGGATGCTGGGGCGCGCGTTCTCAGACCGCTTCAACAACGTCTTCCGGCGAGCCACCTGGCAGGAGGGGATCCTGGCCCGCGACATCTCCGAGGGCCCGCGGCTCGAGCTGCCCTTCCGTTCGCACGTGCTGTTCGCCGGCGGCGTCGCGGAGCTCGCCGATCCCGACTGGGTGCTCGCCGTCCCCTGGCGCGACCGCGAGTCCGAGGAGCACGGGTTCGAGCCGAGCGCGCAGAGCCCGAGCATCGTGTGGCCCGCCGACCGGGCGTGGGTGTGGGTGACCGAGGTCGACCACGACTCCACGATCATCGGCGGAAGCGCCGAGCTGGTCGCCGCCCTCGTCGCCGATCCCCGCCTCGAAGCCTTCGAGATCCCCGTCGGCGCGCAGTTGGCCCACGACTCCGACGAGGTGAACCGATGAGCACCACCGCCGCACCGCCGCCGTACGCGTTCGACGCGCGTCCGCTGCGGGAGCCGGTCGACCGCGCTGCCGCTCGTGCCTACACACGAGAGCTCCGGCGCACCGGCCGGGCCCCCTCCGGCACGGGTGTCGTCGGCATCGTGCTCGTCGCCCTCTTCGGGATGGTCTTCCTGTTCATGTTCGGGAGCGTGTTCGTGGGGATCGCCTCGACCGTGGTGTCGATGGCCGCGACCGGCGGCACCGGCGCGGGCGCGCTCGTGGCCTTCGCCCCGCTCCTCCTCCTCGCCGTCGTCGTCGGGGTGGCCGGCTACGCCGGCTGGCGGGCGTTCACCGGGAGCACCGCGGAACGCTGGTACCGGCTCGACCGCTTCGCGCGGGCGAACGGCATGTCATGGCATCCGGTGTCGCCCGCCCCGCCGCTTCCGGGGATGATCTTCGCGCAGGGGAGCGGACGCCAGGCGACCGACGTCGTGCGCGGCACGGTTCCGCGATTCGTGGAGTTCGGCAACCACCAGTACACGACCGGTTCGGGCAAGAATCAGACCACGCACCGCTGGGGCTATGTGGCAGTGAAGCTCACGAGCCCTTTGCCGCACATCGTGCTGGATGCCACGAGCAACAACGCCCTCTTCGGGTCGAATCTGCCGACCTCGTTCGACCGCGGCCAGCGTCTGCGGCTGGAAGGCGACTTCGACCGCCATTTCGCGCTCTACTGTCCGAAGGGGTACGAGCCAGACGCGCTGTATCTGTTCACGCCCGACATCATGGCTCGCTTCATCGACCATGCGGCGGCGCTCGATGTGGAGATCGTCGATGACTGGCTGTTCCTCTACGCCAAGCGCGACTTCTCGACGCTCGACCCGGCCACCTGGTCGTGGCTGTTCTCGATCGTCGGTGCACTGATCGACAAGTTCGCGCAGTGGGAGAGGTGGCGCGACGATCGCCTCGGGGGAGGGGCGCCTGTCGACCGGGTCGATCATGGTGTCCAGGTCGGCGCGGACGCGGGTGCGCACGGCAGTTCGCGCACGGATGCCACCGGTATGGATGCCACGGGCACGGACACCGCGGGCACGGATGCCACGACCCCCGCCGGCGTTTCGCTGCCATTCGCAGCACCCACCACAGCATTGCGGCCACCCCCCGGTGTGGCGGCACAGGGGCGGCGGCTCAGGCGCGGGTTCCCCTGGCCCGCGGTCATCGTGATCGGGGTCGCGGTGGTGTTCTGGCTGCTGATGCAGGGCGGGGTGGTGGCCTCCGTGCTGGGCGGACTGCTGCGCTGACCCGGGACGGTGCGGGAGACCGCATCCGTGCGGGGGACGGCTGCGCCACCCGTTCGCGGGGAGGATCGTCGCGGCGAGCGCCACACGGAGGATCGTGCCGCGCGACACGCACGTGGAGGCTCCTCTGCACGTAAGCGGCCCCTGCGGGGTACGGCAATACCCCCCGACCTGGGGTGCATCACGGAACGAGCGCGCGTCATCGTCCACGCGGGTGGGTAGTTTCCTCCGTGTTCGTCCACTCGGGACGGACGATCGTGCAGGAGGTGCCATGAAGGCGCGCATCGGGGTCGTCGGAGACCACCCGGCGACCGTTCTGGGTCTGACGTCGATCCTCAATGTCCATCCGTCGCTGCATGTGGCGGCCGCGGCGGCGACGGCATCCGGCCTCGTCGACACCGACGATCGACTGGATGCGATCGTGCTCGACCTCCACCTCGAAGACGGCTCGACGCCCGAGAGCAACGTGTCGCTGCTCGCCGCCACCGGCGCCCCGGTGCTGGTCTACACGAACGCAGACGCGCAGGCCCTTCTCTCCGAAGCGGCTCTCGCGGGGGCAGCGGGCCTCGTCCGGAAGTCCGAGCCCGCCGCGGCGGTGGTGCGGGCGGTCGTGGCGACCGTCCGGGGTGAACGCTTCACCCCCCTGGAGTGGGCGCGCGCAGTCAGCGGCCGCCCCCACCGAGGTCCCCGTCTGACCACAAGGGAAGCCGACGTGCTCACGCGTTACGCGATGGGGGAGACGGCCGAGATGGTCGGCGCGGCGCTGTTCGTCACGCGCGAGACGGTGCATGACCACATCCGCCGCATCCGTTCCAAGTACAACGCCGCGGGGCGCCCCGCCCCCACGAAGGTCGACCTCTTCCGCCGTGCGGTCGAGGACGGCCTCGTCGATGCGACGACGGGATACCCCGCCGCATGAGCCCGACAGGTGGGGCCAACGGGCCCGCAAGTCAGGTCGCGCTCGGGATGCGATTCGAGTTCTCCGGCGATGACGGGGAGATCTTCGCCGCCATCGTGCGGGAAGACATCAAGGCCGCCGGCATCCCTCGCGCGGGCGAGCGGCTGGGCGCCGGATCGTTCGGCGAGACGGTGCACGGTCTCGTCGGAGACAATCCCACGGTCGACGACCTGCACCACTTCCTCCGCGTTCCTCACTCCCGGGAGTGGGCCCCGCTGACGATGATGATCTCGCAGGTCGCGGGCATACGGCCGGAACAGCTCAGGCAGGAGGAGGAGACCCTCATCGTCGACGGCTGGACCGTGCTGTGGACCGCGTGAGCGGATGCCCGTCAGGCGCCCGGCGTCCCCGCCCGCAGCGCCCGATCGACGGCAGAGAGCAGTGAGGTGAACCGCGGAAGCGTCGGCAGATCGTCGATCAGCACGGCGCGACCGTCGGAATCCGCGAGCGGCACCTGCCAGTTCGGATACTCCTTGTCGGTTCCGGGCTGGTTCTGCACCCGGCGCTCGCCCACGGCATCGACCAGCGCGACCCCCACCAGCAGCGACGGCGAGGCCGTCACGAGCACGTTGAGCGCCTCGATCACCTCCTGCTCGGTCGGTCGTTCGCCGATGAGGCCGCGGCTGCGCAGCACCGACAGCATCGCTTCACGTTCCCGCACGGCATCCGCGCGCTCCTCCTCCACCGGTCGCGTGAGCAGGCCGAGCTTCGCCCGGAGGTCGACGTGCTCCTCGGCCAGGTAGCCCGCCGTCGGTGGGAGGTCGTGGGTGTTCACCGTCGCCAGCAGTGACCGCCGGTAGTCCTCGGGGCGTCGGAAGCCCTCGCCGTCGCGCTCGAACCACAGCACGCTCGTGCCCAGGATGCCGCGCGCGGCGAGGTAGTCGCGCACCCACGGCTCGACGTTGCCGAGGTCTTCGCCGATCAGCACGGCACCGGCCCGGTGCGCCTCCAGCGCGAGCACGCCGATCATCGCCTCGTGGTCGTACCGCACGTAGGTTCCGGCGTCGGCACCGAGGCCCTCGGGGATCCACCACAGCCGGAACAGCCCGATGACGTGGTCGATGCGCAGCGCCCCGGCGTGACGCAGAAGGGTGCGGATCATGTCGCGCAGGGGCGCATACGCCGTACGGGCCAGAGCGCCCGGCAGCCACGGAGGCTGGTTCCAGTTCTGACCCTGCTGGTTGTACATGTCGGGCGGGGCGCCCACGGTGATGCCGCGCGCGTACATGTCGTGCAGCGACCAGGCGTCCGAGCCCTGTGTGTGCACGCCGACCGCGAGGTCGTGCATGATGCCGATCGGCATGCCCGCTGCGGCTGCCGCACGCTGCGCCGACTCCACCTGCTGATCGGCGATCCACTGCAGCCAGACATGGAATCGAACACGATCGGCGAGCTCCTCACGCAGCCGCGCGACCAGCCGGGATCGGATGTCGTCGGCCTCCGCGGGACGCCCGCCGGCCCGCCCTGCGAAGTGCTCTTCGAGCGCGCACCACAGCGCGAAATCCTGCAGCGGCTGTCCTTCTCGCGCGACGAACGCGGCCAGCTGCGCCTCACGCCCGGCAGCCCGAGGCGCGGCATGGATCACCTCGAGCGCCGCCCGTTTCGCGGCCCACACGGCGTCCCGGTCGATGCGGCCGGCGGCATCGCGGTCAGCAGCGGCGACGGGCACCCGCGCGGCCTCGACGACCGCCCGCTCGGCGGGGGAGAGGTACGACACCTCCGGCACGTCCTCGGGACGCACATAAAGGGGAGCGAGGAACCGCCGCGTCGCCGGAAGGTACGGCGACGGCTCGATCGGCGAGGTGACCTCGGCGGCATGGATGGGGTTGACGAGCAGGAAGTCGGCGCCCTGGCCGCCGGCGACGGCCGCGAGATCGGCCATGTCGGCGAAGTCGCCCATCCCCCACGAGCGCTCCGAGCGCACCGAATAGAGCTGAGCCATCAGCCCCCAGCCGCGGGAGCGACCCGGACGCACGGGCGGATCGGGGAGTCGCTCCGGGGCGATCACCAGCGTGCACGAGGCGGCGCGGTCGGGCCCTGCGCCCCCGAACGGACTCTGCTCGGCGAGGAGCGTGTGCCACCCGAGCGGCAGGTCGCCGGGCAGGGGCACTTCGACGCGCCACCGGAGCACGCCATCGACCAGTCGGGCCGCCGGCCGCTGCTCGGGGATCGGGACGTCGCGCCGGGTCCCGTCTTCGAGCACGACCGTGATCGTCACGTCGTGCCCATCGGCCACGTGCACGAGAACCGGCCTGGCACCCGGGCGCGTCACGTGCGACGGCGGCAGCAGCTCGCGCCACGGACCCTCCTCGACCGCGGTGTGAGCGGCGGCGAGCGCGGCGTCGTCCGCGGCGTCGACGTGCATGGCCCGCAGGATCGCGCGGAGCGTCGCGGCCGGAACGGCCACACGGTCGCCGAAGAACGACCAGTACTCGGTGGCGATTCCGTGGGCTTCTGCCAGGGCGACGAGCGCGGGGCTCGGCGCGTCTTCCACAGCGCCCGAGCTGCTGGATTCCGTCATCTCTCCCCCGTCACCTGCCGGCCTCCTCCAGAATGCGCCGCGCCGCCGTCGTGCCAGGGAGCCGTGCCGCGGGACGCGAGAAGTTCACCCAGTGTAGGTGTGGTGAGCGCGCGTGTCGCCCACCGGCGATCAGCGGCGATCGGCCCCGGGTGCGGTGCGATCGGCCCACCAGGCGCGGAGGCGCTCTTCGGCGACGTCGGGCCCGACGACGCCTTCGTCGAGCCGCAGGTCGAGCAGGAATCGGTACGCCTCGCCGACTTCCCGCCCCGGGGGGATGCCGAGCACCTCCTGGATGCGGTTGCCGTCGAGTTCGGGACGCATCGCGTCGAGCTCCTCCTGCGCGGCGAGTTCCGCGATCCGGCGCTCGATGTCGTCGTACGCCGCCCGGAGCGTTGCCGCCTTGCGCTTGTTGCGGGTGGTGACGTCGGCTCGCGTGAGGATGTGGAGACGCTCCAGCTCGTCGCCGGCGTCGCGCACGTAGCGCCGCACGGCGGAATCGGTCCACGCGCCCTCCGCGTAGCCGAAGAAGCGCAGATGCTGCTCGATGAGCTGGGTCACCGACTGGATCGTCGCGGTGTCGAATCGCAGAGCAGAGAGTCGCTTGCGAGCGAGGCGGGCTCCCTTCACGTCGTGATGGTGGAAGCTCACCCCGCCGCCCGGTTCGAGCTTGCGGGTCGCGGGCTTGCCGATGTCGTGGAGAAGGGCTGCCAGACGCAGGCGCACATCGGGCTTCGCGTCGGGATGGCGGGCGTGCTCCAGCTCGATCGCCTGTCGGAGCACCGTGAGGGAGTGCTCGTAGACGTCTTTGTGATGGTGGTGCTCGTCGACCTCGAGGCGCAGCGCGGGGATCTCCGGGAGGAACTCGTCGGCGAGTCCCGTATCCACGAGGATCCGGATGCCGCGCACCGGATCGTCGGTCTGGAGCAGCTTCACGAGCTCACCCTGGACGCGCTCGGCACTCACGATGCGCAGCGTCTCGCGCAGCTCTGCCATCGCGGCCCTTGTCTCGGGCGCGACCTGGAAGCCGAGCTGGGCTGAGAAGCGTGCCGCGCGCAGCATCCGGAGCGGATCGTCGCCGAAGCTCACATGCGGATCGCTGGGAGTGCGCAGCACCCCCGCGAGGAGGTCTTCGACACCCCCCGTGGGGTCGACCAGCGTGGGGCCGGGCACCCGGAGTGCCATGGCGTTCACCGTGAAGTCGCGCCGCACGAGATCGTGCTCGAGCGTGTCGCCGAACTCCACGGTGGGCTTGCGCGTCACCCCGTCGTAGCTGTCGGCACGGTACGTCGTGATCTCGACCTGCTCACCGTGCACCTTCGCGGCGATCGTGCCGAACTCGCGTCCGACATCCCACGTCGCCGTGGCGATCGGCGAGACGATGCGGAGGATGTCGTCGGGCCGCGCATCCGTCGTGTAGTCGAGGTCGTTCGTCGTGCGTCCGAGCAGAGCGTCGCGCACCGGGCCGCCCACGATCGCCAGTTCGTACCCTGCCGCGGCGAAAGCCTCCGCCAGGGTCGCCGTCACCGGGGCGGCGGCGAGCGCACCGATCCGGGCGAGACCCTCGGCCATGTTGAGCATGCTTCGAGCCTACCGGCGGGGGTGCGCGCGCACGCCTGCCCGGCAGCCGCCCCCTGCCACCGCGACGGCGCTCACGCGAAGGTGAGGAACCCGGTGAAGAGCAGCTCCCGCACGCGCGGGATCAGGTCTGTGCGCAGCGCTGCGGCATCCGCCTCGAGGAGGTCGGCGATCGCGTCGATCAGGGCTCCCACCGGAAGGTCGCCGTCGCACGCGCCGACCAGCGCGGCCAGCGCCGGGTCGACGTCGATCACCCGGGCGAACCCGCCGCCCTGGCGCAGTTCGATCACGCTCGGGTCCTCGTGGCCGGGAAGGTGGTGGCGCGCCTCGGTGACATCGCCCGCCACGACGAGGGAGCATGCCGCGAGCGCCGTGTCGTCGAGGGAGCTTGCGCGGTCCCACGCGTCGAGGGCGGCGAGCAGGTGCGGGCCGAGCGCGCCGGTCACGGGCTGTCCCACCCGCTCGAAGCGGCGAAGTCGCGGCTCACCGTCGGCCGGACGACGCAGCACCAGGTAGCCGAAGCCGACGGCACTGACCTCCCGGTGGGCGAAGTCCTCGAGCCATGCGTGGACGAGCCGGCTGTAGTCCGACGTTCCGGCGGTGGTTCCGCCGTCACGCACCCACAGCTCCGCGTAGGCGAGCGGATCGAGCCTCTCGCGCTCGATCACCCACGCCTCCAGGGGAACGGGCGAGCTGTCGACCCATGTGCGCACACGATCGAGCCCGTCGCTTCCGGCGCGATACTCCCAGTTGCCCAGGAGCTGCGCGATGCCACCGGGTGCGAGGACCCGGCCGACGCCCGCGACGAACGACGAGATGAGGTCGTCGCCCGCGTAGCCGGCGTCGCGGTACTCGTATTCCGGCACGCCCGCCACCCGGGGGGTGATGACGAACGGGGGATTGGAGACGACCCGGTCGAACTCCTCCCCGTCGGCCACGGGATCGAAAAGGCTCCCCGCGCGTGTCTCGATGCCGTCGACGTCGTTGAGAAGTGCGTTGAGCCGCGTGAAGGCGAGCGCACGTTCCGACACGTCGGTCGCGACGACGCGGCGGGCATGGTGACGGGCACGCAGGGCCTGGATGCCGCATCCCGTGCCGATGTCGAGCACGCGATCGACGGCGCTCGGCAGCTGCAGCCCGGCGAGCGTGAGGGAGGCCCCACCCACCCCCAGCACATGGTCGGTCGGAAGCGCGCTTCCCCGCCGCTGCGCGATGAGCGCGGCTTCGTCGAGGTCACTGGCGATCCACCAGCCGCCGGCGCCCGCTTCGTCATCCACGTCTTGCGGGCGCACCAGGACGAGCGGCACGACCTCGCCGTCGGCGACCTCGGCAAGGCGCAGCGCCGCGAGCCCCGCCACTCCGCAGCGCGGAAGGGCGGCCTCTGCGGCGACGACGTCGACCGCCACCCCGAGGAAGAGCAGCCGTGCGAGCACCGCGAGCGCGTCGGCACGGGTGCCGAGGGCGGTGACGGCAGGGTCCGTCAGCCCGTGCCCGACCGCCTCGTCCGCCAGTGGTCCCCATGCGGAGCGGATGGCGTCGGCCGTGTACCCCGCGGCGATCAGGTCGTCACGGAGCGCGGCGGAGGCGGCGGGATCAGGATGCGGTGCATGCATCCGTCCATTCAACCGCGGCTGAACCAGATCGAACCAGGACGGCGCTCGCACATCTAAGGGCGTGCCGACCGGGCCTGAGAAAAAAGTTTCCTCTCCGAGCCGATCGCACGGCGCACCGCCGCGGTGTGGGACCTTCGGAGAGAGCCCGAACTCGCTGCCACTCCGGCGCGCCCACGGGCACGAAAGGATCCCCCGTGCACCGCCGTTCCCCCCGCGCGCGAGGCCGCCTCCGCGCCGCCCTCCTCGCCGTCTGCCTCACCTTCGCCGCCGCGATCGTCGCACCCCCCGCCGCGATGGCCGTCCTCTCCTTCTCGAACGTGGGAACGCCCGTCATCGCCGGCTCCGCCGCGATCGGCGACACCCTCACGGCATCCCTCGACACCTCCGCCACCACGCCGACGCCCACCACCGTCACCTACACGTGGTACCGGGTGGACACCGGCGCGCCCGTCGGCACCGGTGAAGAGCTCGTCGTCACCCGCGCGCTGGAGGGCACCGGCGTGTACGTCATCGCCCGCCTGCAGGCCGACGGCTACGGCGACTACGTCACTCTCAACTCGCCGTTCTCCGCGACCGTCCACGAAGGCGGCTTCACGAACGTCATCGATCCGACCGTCAGCGGCAGCGGCGTCATCGGCACCGACTTCACCGCATCCATCGACACGAGCGGGGTCACCCCCGCACCGGATGCCGTGGCCTACGAGTGGTTCCGCGTCGACACGGGAGCGTCGGTCGGAACCGGCTCGACACTCACCGCCACCAGCGCCCTCCTCGGCACCCCGCTCTACGTCATCGCCACCCTCTCGGCAGCCGACCGTCAGGACTACGTCACCGCGAACTCGCCGTTCTCGGCCACCGTGCGCCTCCGTGCGTTCGACGGCGTCGGCGCTCCCACCATCAGCGGCACCGGCGCCGTCGGCACCGACTTCACCGTCAGCCTCGACACGACCGGAATCACCCCTGCTCCCGAAGCGATCGTCTACGACTGGTACCGGGTCGACACCGGCGCCCACCTCGGCACCGGCACGCGGATCACGGCCACCAGCGCGCTCCGCGGCACCGCCGTCTACGCCGTCGCCACCCTCTCGGCGACCGACACGCACGACTATGTGACGACCAACTCGGCCTTCTCCCGTGGCATCCATCTGGCCTCGTTCACACCGGGCGATGCGCCCGTGCTGCGCGGACACCACGCCCTGGGCAGCACGCTGACGGCATCCCTCAGCGCCGCCGGGTGGAGCCCCACCCCCACCGCGGTCGCTTGGCAGTGGCATCTCTCCGACGGCACGGCCATCGCCGGCGCCGACGAGGCGACACTCGAGCTCACCCGCGATCTCGTCGGCGAATCGGTCTACGCGGTCGCGACCGTGTCGGCCCCGCAGACGCAGCCGTACGAGATCGCGACCGCGCCCAGCGGCCTCATCGCCGCGCCGACGCTCTCCGTCGGCGGATCGGGCCGATCGGTCGCCGCCGGCGACGAGCTGACGGTCACCATCTGGGGCCTCCTGTTCGACACGGCGTACGACCTCGAGCTGCACTCAACGCCCGTCGCCCTCGGCACGTTCACGTCTGCAGGCGACGGCACGCTGAAGGCCACGGTGCGGATCCCCGCCGACACCCCCGCGGGCGATCACCACATCGTCGTGCTCCTGGACGGCGTGGAGGTCGCCTCGGTCGCCGTCACCATTGGCGGCGGCGCGGATGAGCTCGCCGCAACGGGCTCCGAGGGCACACCGGGAGTGACCGCGCTCTTCGGCGCCGGACTGCTCCTGGCCGGCCTCGTTCTTCTGACAGCCCGAGCAGCCAGAAGGCGCGGTAAGGGCGCGCACCTCGCCCTGCGCTGACCTCCGCCGCACACGACGACTCCGCCCCCGCCGACACCTGTTCGACGGGGGCGGAGTCGCGCCGAAGCCTCTCGCGCCGCGCCCGCCGGCGGGCATTGAGGTGGCACACGGCACCGAACCATAGAATGCCTCCAGTGCTGCGGTCATGGATCGCGCACCTGCTGCCATGACCCTGACACCACACGCCGCCGCGGCGCGCGCCCCTCGCACCACGGGCGCGCGCATACGCGCCGTGCTCGCGGTCGTCGCGTCGCTCGGCCTTCTCGGAGGGGCGCCCATCGGCGTCGCCGCCGCACGCGCAGACACCTCCGCGGCATCCGTGCCGGAAGCCGGGAGCGCACCCGCGTCGCGCCCGCTCGAGTTCCGCATCGCCGCGGAGGCCGACGGCATCCTGGGCGCCGACGGCGAGCTGCAGGTGACGATGTCGGTCGACAATCCCGGTTTCTCGACCGTCGGCGCAGGCCAGGTCGACATCACGGTCAGCCGGACGCCCCTGCGCACCCGCGCTCAGGTCTCCTCGTGGCTCGCCGGCGACACCGACCCGGCGCTGCGGCGCATCGGCTCGGCCGTGATCGACAGCATCGCCGCGCGCGGACAGACGACGGTGACGAAGACCGTCGAACCCGGTGACGACCTCGAACCGGGCGTGTACGCCCTCCGCGGCACCTACGCGTCGGCGCAGGGCACGCTCGAAGCGCGTGGGGTATGGACCGTCGCCGACGACGGCGGCACCGGTCAGGTCGCCGTCGTCGTCCCCATCACCGCTCCCGCCCGCGCCACCGCCCTCCTCACCCGAGACGAACTCGCCGAGCTCACCGCTCCCACAGGGAGCCTGAGCGCACAGCTGAACGCGGTCGTCGGCACCGATGCGATCCTTGCCGTCGATCCCGCCATCGTCGCCGCGATCCGGGTGCTCGGTACCACCGCCCCCGAGTCGGCCACGCGGTGGCTGCAAGACCTCCTCACGATGCCGCAGACCCGCTTCGCCCTCCAGTACGGTGACGCCGACCTCGCCGTGCAGTTCAACGCGGGCCTGCGGGAACCGCTGACCGTCGACGACCTCGCCCCCGAACTCGACCTCGAGGGGTTCAGCGGAGTCGCTCCAGAACCGTCGCCCTCACCCGCATCCGGGGTGGAGGGACAGCCGACCCTTCCCGACATCGACGCGCTCACCGACATCGGCCGCGCGCGCAGCGACGTGTTCTGGCCGGCCGGCGGCACGGCGGGGCGGGCGGTCGTCGCAGGTCTGGGCGAGGCCGGCGACAGCCCCGCCGGCTCCCTCACGCTCGTCCCGTCCGACACCGTACGGGGTGAACGCGGTCCACGGGCCGTCGCGGGCGACGCCGAGCTCCTCGTCTACGACGCCGACATCTCGGAGGCTCTGCACGCGGCGAGCACGAGCGAGGTGACGGTCGACCGCGATGCGTCACTCGCCGAAGCCGCGGCCTATGCGACGTTCTCCTCGCGCCGCACCCCGCTGCTCGTGACGGTCGACCGCGCTGACGACAGGTCGGCGACCGCGCTGCGCACCACCGTGCGCGCGGCCTCACGCCTCGACGGCCGCACCGCCATCGGCATGGAGCGCCTGCTGACCACCGCGTCGAGCTCCGTGCGCGTCGACGACATCCCCGCCGACGACCGGCGCGTGTCCGCCCTCACCAGCTTCCTCAGCGGTGAAGCCGATCTCACCCAGTTCGCGTCGATCCTCGAAGACCCGGCCGTGCTCCTCGCCCCGGAACGCGCCGAGATCCTCCAGATCATGGGCAACGGGTGGCTCAGCGACATCCCCGCGTGGTCGGATGCCGTGACCGCTCACCGCCAGCAGACGCGGGACACGCTCGACGCGGTCTCCATCGTGCCCTCGCCCGACATCAACCTGCTCGGCTCCAGCGCACCGCTCACCTTCGCCGTGCGAAACGCGCTGCCGTGGCCCGTGTCGCTCGTGCTCATCACCGAACCGAACGATCTGCGTCTGGTCGTGCAGCGCACCACAGACGTCACGGTCGGCGAGAGCCAGACGACGCGCGTCGACGTGCCCGTGGAGGCCCGCGTGGGCAACGGGGAGTCGAGCCTGTCTCTGCAGCTGCGCAGTCGCACGATGATCCCCATCAGCGAGCCGATCACGGTGACGATCTCCGTCCAGGCGGAATGGGAGGGAGTGGGGATCGTCGTGATGACGGTGCTCGTCTCGGTGTTCCTCCTCCTGGGAGTCATCCGCACCGTGCTGCGGATGCGCAAGCGCCGTGCGGATCGCCGTGCCCTGACGGCGACGGCCCGTGCCGAAGAGAAGGTCGCGGAGGAGAACGCCGCCGAAGACGCTGCACGCGCAGCCGCGGAGGAGAAGCCGGATGCATAGTCTCGGACGTTCGAGCGCCCTCATCGGGGCGGGCACCCTCGTCTCGCGTGTGACAGGACTCGTCCGCAACTTCGTGCTCGCCGCCGCGCTGGGGGTCGTCGCCTCGACGCCCGCCAACGCCTTCGGCATCGCCAACCAGTTCCCGAACACGATCTTCACGCTCATCTCGTCGGGACTGCTGGCCGGCATCATCGTCCCGCAGATCGTCACCGCCGTGCGCACCCATTCCGATGGGGGCAACGCATTCGTCTCGAAGCTGCTGACCCTCGGAACGGTCGTGCTCGCCGGGGCCACCGCCGTCGCCATGGTGGCCGCGCCGCTGCTCGTCGCGATCTACGGCGGCAAGCTCCCTCCCGACGGACAGGCGCTCGCCCTGGCGCTGGCCTACTGGTGCCTCCCGCAGCTGTTCTTCTACGGTCTCCACGCGCTCCTCGGCGAAGCACTCAACGCACGCCGCGTGTTCGGGCCGTTCGCGTGGTCCCCGATCGTCAACAACGTCGTCTCGATAGCCGGTTTCGGCGCATTCATCTGGCTTTTCGGCCTGCAGCCCGACGCCGGTCGCTGGACGCCGGCGATGGTCGCGCTCCTCGGCGGCACCGCCACGCTGGGCGTCATCATGCAGGCGGTCGTCCTGCTGCTGTTCTGGCGCCGCGCCGGACTCCACGTGCGACCCGACTTCCAGTGGCGGGGCATCGGACTGCGGCACATCGCCCGACTGGCGGGCTGGACGTTCCTCATGGTCGTGGTGAGCCAGATCGCCGGTGCCGTGCAGGCCTACTTCGTGGGCGCCGCCTCGGAGGTCGGACCGGCGAACGCGGCGCTCCAGTACGCGTGGCTCGTGTTCATGCTCCCCTTCTCCGTCGTCGTCCTCTCCATCGGCACGCCGTATTACACCCGGCTGAGCGAACACGTCGCAGAAGGCAGGAAGGATGCCGCCACCTCCGACCTCGCCGCTCTCACCCGCACGGTCGGAGTCTTCATGGTGGGCATCCTCGCAGCGATGATCGCCGCCATCGTCCCCCTCATGAGGGTGTTCACCTCGGGAAGCGAAGGCGCGGTCGCTCTGGCCTGGGTGCTCGGGGCGTATCTGGTCGCGCTCCTTCCGCTGTCGTTCCAGTTCGGCATCCAGCGCACGTTCTACGCCCTCGGCGACACGCGGACGCCCTTCCTGTACACGCTCGTGCAGTCGGTGCTCGTGATCGCCTCCACGGTCGTCGCGTCGCTGACGCTCCCGCTGGAGTGGCTGGCGGCCGGGATCGCCCTCGGACAGTCCCTCGCGAACATCGTGCAGCTGGCCCTGGCGGTCATCCTCCTGCGTCGGAAGATGGGCACCCTCGACCTCGGTGGCGCGGCGCGCTCGGTCGTGCGCTTCGTCATCGCCGCGATCCCCGCGGCCGCTGCGGGGTGGTGGGTCTTCATCCTCCTCGGCGGGACGGCCGGGTGGGCCGTCTCCGACAAGTTCGCGGGGCTCGCCGCGGCGGCGGTGATCGGCCTCGCCACGATCGCCGTGTATGTCGTCTTCCTGGCCATCCTCCGCGCGCCGGAGCTGCGCGTCGCCGTCGACGCCGTGCGCCGCTTCCTGCCCGGTCGCTGAGCCCGCGCGACACTGCACGTCCACCCCGGATCGCGGAATGCCGCGCGACTACCATGGGTTGAACGTGCTGGGGCTTCCACCCCGCAGACGAAAGGCAGAAACGTGCGGCAGGTCATCATCATCGGATCGGGCCCGGCGGGCTACACGGCAGCGATCTACGCGGCGCGCGCCAACCTGTCTCCCCTTCTCATCGCAAGCTCCGTCGAAGCGGGCGGCGAACTGATGAACACGACGGAGGTCGAGAACTTCCCGGGATTCCCCGAAGGAATCATGGGTCCCGACCTCATGACGAAGATGCAGGAGCAGGCCGAGCGCTTCGGCACCGAGGTCGTCTACGACGACGTCACCGAGGTCGACTTCTCCGGCCGTGTCAAGAAGGTCGTGCTCGGCTCCGGTGCCGTCCATGAAGCGGATGCCGTGGTCTACGCGACCGGCTCCGCGCCTCGCAAGATCGGCATCGAGGGCGAGGCACGCCTGTCGGGCCACGGCGTGTCGTACTGCGCCACCTGCGACGGCTTCTTCTTCCGCGAGCGCACCATCGCCGTCGTCGGCGGTGGTGACTCGGCAATGGAGGAGGCGACATTCCTCACGAAGTTCGCGTCGAAGGTGTACGTGATCCACCGTCGCGAAGAGCTGCGCGCATCGAAGATCATGCAGGATCGTGCATTCGCCAACGACAAGATCGAGTTCGTCTTCAACGCCGAGGTCGTCGACGTGCTGGGCGATGACGCCGTGACCGGTGTCGTCCTCCAGGACACCCGCGACGGCAGCACGCGCGAGCTCCCGCTCGACGGTCTGTTCGTCGCCATCGGAAACGATCCGCGCACCCACCTCGTGCACGGCGTGCTCGACCTCACCGAGCACGGCACGATCTGGGTCGACGGCCGTTCGTCGCGCACGTCCGTCCCGGGGGTCTTCGCGGCGGGCGATGTCATCGACCCGACCTACCGGCAGGCCGTCACCGCCGCCGGCAGCGGAACGGTCGCAGCCCTCGATGTCGAGCACTACCTGGCCTCCCTCGATGATGCGGGCGCCCCCGCGGCCGACGCATCGCAGATCGACGACCTCCCCGACGCCGAGCCGGCCGACGCCGCCTGACGGCTGTCTTCGCGGGATGCCGCCAGGAGGGAACAATTCCTCCTCCCGCAGCGTTCACGTGAGTGACAACTTCCTGAAGGAGAGACACATGACCGCCAAGGCCACGAGCGAGAGCACCTGGCAGCAGGACGTCATCAACGCCGAAGGCCCCGTTCTGGTGGACTTCTGGGCCGCATGGTGCGGACCGTGCCGCATGGTCGGACCCATCCTCGACGAGATCGCTGCGGAGAACGGTGAGAAGATCACCGTCGTGAAGCTGAACGTCGACGAGAACCCGAACCTGGCGATGGAGTACCAGATCACGTCGATCCCTGCGATGAAGGTGTTCAACAAGGGGAAGGTCGAGAAGACGATCATCGGCGCGAAGCCCAAGTTCGCGCTCGAGCAGGACCTCGCCGACTACCTCAAGTAAGACGCACACATCCGGTGCGCACGCGCACCATCGGAAAGGCCCGGTCAGAAATCACTCTGACCGGGCCTTTCCTCTGCGTGGATGCGGGCCGTGCTCATGACGCCTGGATTCTCACCGACGCGTCCCATGCACGATGCGGTTCGCTGCCGAGCAGACGCCACACGGCCTGGGTGAGGGCGGGGTAGTCGAGAGCGATCTGACGCAGAACTCGGTAGTTGCGCGCCGCCGTGGGCTTCACTCCGCCGTCGGCGGCGATGTTCTCGGCCCGCAGTGTCAGCACGACGAGTTCATCGACCGAGGGGAGTTCGTCCATGAACTCCCACGGATCCTGCCCGTGACGGAGCCTCTCCTCGATGAGCACCGAGAGCTCGTCGCCGGCCTCCGCGCGGAGGAGCTCGAGGCTCGCTCGGCGGGGGAGGTTCGGCTCAGCAGTCACTCATACAGCCTACGTCGCGTCACTGACAGCGGCGTCGGCGAGGGTGGTTCAGAGCGAGCCGTACTCCGTCTCTCCCAGTTCCGCAAGGATGCGGTTGAGATCCTGGATGGTCGCGAAATCGATGTTGATCTGGCCTTTTTTAGCATTGAGAGTGATCTTCACCTTGGTGTTGAGGCGATCACCCAGCCGCTCCGCCACATCGTCGAGGTGTGCACGGCGTGCACCCGCCTTCGGGGGCGTGCGGCGCGCCCCGGCATCCGGAGCCTTCGCCGCGGCCTCAGCGGCACGCACCGACAGATCCTCGTTGACGATCTTGTCGGCGAGCCGCTGCATGGAGTCGGCGTCCTCGAGCGACAGGATCGCGCGCGCGTGACCCGCGCTGAGCACTCCGGCCGCCACACGCTGCTGAACGGGAACCGGAAGCTTCAGCAGGCGGATCGTGTTGCTGATCTGGGGTCGTGAGCGACCGATGCGGGTGGCGAGCTCCTCCTGCGTGATCCCGAAGTCTTCGAGCAGCTGCTGGTAGGCCGAGGCCTCTTCGAGGGGATTGAGCTGCGAGCGGTGCAGGTTCTCCAGCAGGGCGTCGCGCAGAAGGTTCTCGTCTGTCGTATCTCGGAGGATCGCAGGGATCGCCTTCAGGCCCGCCTCTCGAGAAGCCCGGGTGCGTCGCTCGCCCATGATGAGCTCGTACTTGCCCTCGTCGTTCGTGCGCACCACCACCGGCTGCAGCACGCCGAACTCACGGATGCTGTGCACGAGCTCCGCCAGATCCTCCGGATCGAAGTGCGTGCGCGGCTGGCGAGGGTTGGGGACGATCTCATTCGGGTCGACCTCGATGAGACGCGTACCCGGAACGGCCAGGAGCTCCGCCGTCTCGGCGGAGGCATCCGAATCCGCGGACGTGTCGGCCGGGGACGCCGCGGACGCACCGACGGACGCCCCGGGGAAGAACACGTCGACCGGACGAGCCTCCGTGGACTCCGCGGTGGGGATGAGTGCGCCGATGCCTCGTCCGAGGCCGGTTCGCTTCGCCATCAGGATGCTCCTTCTTCGCCGTGCTGATCACCGGGGTGGGTATGACCTGCGTCTGGGTTCGACGGCGCGGATGACGCCGATGCCTCAGGTGCCTGCTCCGAACGACGCGCGATCTCCACCGCTGCCTCGCGGTACGCGACGGCGCCGGCGGAGTTGCCGTCGTACGCGATGACCGTCTGCCCGAAGCTCGGCGCCTCTGAGACGCGCACCGATCGCGGTATCACCGTCTGGAGAACCTCATTCGGGAAGTGCGCGCGCACCTCGTCGGCGACCTGCTGCGCCAGCCGGGTGCGGCCGTCGTACATCGTCAACAGGATCGTCGAGAGATGAAGCCGTGGATTCAGGTGCTTCTGGATCATCCGCACACTGCCGAGAAGCTGGCTGAGTCCTTCGAGCGCGTAGTACTCGCACTGAATGGGGATCATCAGCTCGTCTGCGGCGGTGAAGGCATTGATCGTCAAGAGGCCGAGCGACGGCGGGCAGTCGATCAGAACGAACTGCGGCGGCTCTGCCGTCGACTGGAGATAGTCCTCGAGGGCGGTGCGCAGGCGATGTTCGCGGGCGACCTGAGAGACGAGTTCGATCTCGGCACCCGCGAGGTGGATCGTCGACGGCGCGCACAGCAGAAGATCGGACTCCGGGCTCGTCTGGATGATGTCCGAGAGCGGGAACTCGTCGATCAGGACGTCATAGACGCTGGGGATGTCTGCACTGTGCGGTACTCCCAGCGCCGTGGACGCATTTCCCTGGGGGTCGAGGTCGATGACGAGAACCCGTGCCCCGAGCGAGGCGAGGGCGGAGGCCACATTGACCGTGCTGGTGGTCTTTCCCACCCCGCCCTTCTGGTTCGACACCGTCAGGACGCGCGTGGGTCCGCGGAAATCGAGGCGCACGCCTTCGAGCAGCTTGCGGCGCGAGGTCAGGTCAGCGAGTTCGCGCGCGATCGGGCTGTCTTCGAAGGAGAGGGCTGCGGAGGATCCTGCGTTCTCCGTATCCGCCACCTGCTACTCCTGTCGTTCGGGGACCATCCCACTGTAGTCGAGGCGACTGACAGCCGTTCTCGCAGAAGATGGTCCGGGATGGTGTGTGTTGCTTATCGCGGTTCCACGTGAAACGCCCGTCGGGGGAACTCTCATGTTTCACGTGAAACGGTCGGTCGGTCTTCACGGTGACGCCGTCGTGACCCGTCGCTTCCACCGCGACCCCCGAGGCGCCGCTGGCTACGGCAGCGCGAGACGGATTCGATGTTTCACGTGAAACAGTCGCACCGCTTCAGTGATTGAACGCCGTCACACACGACGTCGTGAGCCCTCAGCGTCAGCTGGCTAATCAGGGCCCACCTGGGTGCCCAGCGGACGATGTTTCACGTGAAACGAAAGGTGATCACCGCACAGTGGCGCGGATGACTCGCGTCGTCTCAGCGAGGAGACCTTCGCCAAGGATCTCGACGTGCGCGTTCGAGACTTTGAACTTGCGCATGGGCTTCTCTGCAGCCGCGATCTCATTCTCGGCGTTGATGCCCTTGAGCAGGATCAGCTCCCCGCCGTCACGGAGCAGCGGGCTGAGCAAGGGCACCAGCGTCCGGAAGGCGCTGACAGCGCGGGCCGTGACGGCATCCAGCACCGGCCCCTCGGGCCACTCCTCGGCCCGAGCTCGGAGAACCTCGACGTTCTCCAGACGCAGCGCAGCGACCTGCTCGTTCAGCCAGGCCACGCGGCGCTCCATGGGCTCGATCAGAACCCATCGCACGTCCGGCCGAGCGATCGCCAGCACCATTCCAGGAAGACCGGCTCCGGAACCGACATCAGCGACGCGGGCGCCGGCCTGGAAGAGGGGAGCGGCGATGACGCTGTTCAGGATGTGCCGGGTCCAGATGCGGGGGAGTTCGAGTGGGCCGATGAGTCCACGCTCCTCCCCGTGCTCCGCGAGCGCACGAGTGAACTGCCGCGCCACCTCGATACGGTCGCCGAAGAGCTGAGCAGCGACACTCGGCTCCGCCTCGACGGTGGCGGATGTTTCACGTGAAACGTCCGCGTCGTGCGGTAGGTCAGCCACGGCTGATGACGGTGTGGCGGTCGGCGCCCTCGCCGTACGATTCCGACACGAAGCCGCGCGCCGCGACGACATCGTGAACGAGCTTGCGCTCGTAGCTCGACATCGCGGGCAACGACGCTTGCGATGCGCCGTCCTCGATCCGGGCGATCGCGCGGTCGACGAGCTTCTCGAGCTGCTGCTGCCGTGCGTCGCGCGACCCTCCGATATCGAGGATGAGACGCGAGAACCGACCGGTCTTGGTCTGTACCGCGATGCGCGTCAGCTCCTGCAGGGCCTGGACGGTGTCGGGCGAGGAAAGCAGACGCAGCGAGTCTGCGTCGTCGTTCTCGACGGTGACATACGCGCGTCCGGCACGCACATCGAGAGCGAGATCGCCATCGATATCGGCGATATCGAGCAGGCCTTCGAGATAGTCGGCCGCGATGTCGCCTTCTTCTTCAAGCTGGGCGACAGACGCAGTGGTCTCAGGGGAGGTGGTCATGATGATCCTCGGTGACTCGGTCAGGACGGGTTCTGGGGCTTCTTCTTCTGCGTCTGCTTCTTGGCACGCTGCTTGCTGACGGGCTGCTGCCGCTTGGGCGCCTGCTCTTTCGCACGCTGGGCCTCTTCGTACAGACGCTGCTGCTCCGCCTCGTACTTCTCGAGCGGGACGATCTTGCCCTGGGCGTCGATCGCCTTGCCCTTGCGAGCCAGACGCTCTTCGCGTGCCTTGGCCGCCTCCGACCCGGGCGTGGGGAGGTTCCGGATGACGAGGAACTGCTGAACCATCGTCCAGATGTTGCTGGTGAACCAGTAGAGGACGACACCGAGCGGGAAGAACACGCCGGAGAAGATGAAGGCGAGCGGCAGGACGTAGAGCATGATGCGCTGCATCTGGTACGCCTGGCCGGTCTTGGCCTCGGGAGACAGGTTCTTCGAGATGATCTGGAGCTGCGTGATGAACTGCGAAGCGATCATGAGGATCACGAGGATCACGAGGATGATGACTGTCGCGTTCTGGCCGAGGTTGATCGCCTCGATCATGTTCGTGTGCAGCGGAGCCACGCCGAACAGCTGGGCGTCGTAGAACTGCCGCGTGAGATCGGCGTTGAGGAAGCCGACGCCCCCGACACCCCACTCCGCATGACGCTTGACATCGCTCAGCGTGTAGAACATGCCGAGCAGGATCGGCATCTGCACCAGCAGAGGCAGGCAGCTCGATACCGGCGTGGTGCCGTGCTTCTTGTACAGCGCCATCGTCTCGCGGCTCATTGCCTCGCGCGAGAGCTGATCCTTCTTGCCGCGGTACTTCTCCTGAACTTTCCGCAGTTCAGGAGCAATTTCCATCATCTTGCGCTGGCTCTTGATCTGCCGCACGAAGAGAGGGATGAGCGCGGCGCGCACCACGACGACCAGGCCGATGATCGACAGCACCCAAGTGAGGCCTGCCGCCGGCTCCAGACCGATCGATGTGAACACCCAGTGCCAGAACACGAGGATGGTCTCGACGAGCCACTTGAAGGGCCACATGATCGCGCTGAAGAAGTCGAGCCCCTCCGCCGGCGGCGGAGTCGTGGGGGTCGGCACAGCCGGGGTCGGCGTCGCGGCGAAGAGATCCAGCAAGGATCAGTCCTTTCTCGGGTGCACGACGAAGCCGTGCGGAGTGAGGCGGTGTCGGAAGTGTGCGTGGGGAGGGACGTCGTCGATGCCGCCCTGTGCCCAGGGGTGGCATCGCGCAAGACGCGCTGCCGTGAGAGCCGCGCCCTTCAGCGCACCGTGCTGCTGCACAGCGCCGACGGCATAGGCGGAGCACGACGGGTAGTACTTGCAGACGTCGCCGTACAGGTGCGAGATGGTGGCGCGATACGCGTGCAGCCCCGCCAGCACGACATTGCGTGGCAGGAGACCGACGAACTGCACCGGGTCGGATGCTGCGAGCGAGCCGTCTCCGAGTGCATATGACGGCAGTGTCGACGTGCTCACGCCGCCGCTTTTCTGCTGAGACAGCGCGCGACCTCGTCACGCAGCGCAGGAAACGGCGCGGCAGCGGAAGCGGGAAGCGCACGGATCACGACGTCGGAGCCTGGCCGGATGCCCTCGAGGGCTTCGGCACAGAGGGCTTTCAGGCGACGGCGCACAGTGTTGCGTGTCACAGCGGTGCCCACCTGCTTGCTGACGATGAAACCGAAGCGTGGCGGCCGGTCTTCACCGGACGCCACGACGTACGTGACCGTCAATGCGCCGGCACAGCGGGAGCCACCGCGGACGACGGCCTTGTACTCCGCCCCGCGGGTGATGCGATTCCCGCGCGCCAGCACCGGTACGTCGGATCAGGCCGAGAGCTCGGTGCGCCCCTTGGCGCGACGAGCCGAGAGGATGGCGCGGCCGGCGCGGGTGCGCATGCGGGCACGGAAGCCGTGCTTCTTGGCGCGGCGGCGGTTGTTGGGCTGGAACGTGCGCTTGCTCATGAGGATCACTCCGGATCGGCGGTCACCGGAACGCTCTAGACCGGGGACACGGGTACATGGGGACTGCCCAGGACGGGCATAAGTCAACTGAGTAAGGGTACGTCGAGTCTCGCGCGAACTCAAACCGGCACGTACGGGAAACGACATTATCCACCGACTTCACAGGTGGCCTGGCGAGGACACGCGGGCCCGATCTACAGTGGGTTTTGCTCGTCCGCGCCTCGATGACATACCGTGGCACGGACGAGTTATCCACAGGCGCCGTCCCATCACGACCGGCACCCGGCAGCACGGTGAACCGCGCCACTCGAACACCCGCGAGCGACGAGCGCATCCCGCTGTCGCCCGTTCGACCACGACTTGGGGAGCCATGACACAGCACGAGATTCCGGACGTCCCCGTCTGGACCGCAGTGCTCGAGGTCCTCGCCGTCGACGAGCGTGTCACTCCGCAGCTCCAGGGCTTCCTGAATCTCGCCGTCGCCCAGGGAGTCATGAGCGGAACCCTGTACCTCGACGTTCCGAACGATCTCACCGCCGCCCAGCTGAACAAGCGACTGCGCACACCGATCATGGAAGCGCTCGCGAGGGTCGATGCGCAGCCGGAGGCGTCGAGCTTCCGTGTCGTCGTCAATCCGGAGCTCGCCGACGCTCGCCTGACCGCGCCGGTCCCCGTACAGAATTCCGCCTCGGCGCCGGCTGCCTCCCCTCTCTCCGCCCCGGCGGCGATCTCGCGTCCTCCGCTGGAGGAGTACACGGAGCCGCCATCGCGCAGCGATACCCGCTTGAACCCCAAGTACACGTTCGACAACTTCGTCATCGGCCAGTCCAACCGCTTCGCCCACGCGGCGGCGGTGGCCGTCGCCGAGGCACCGGCGAAGGCGTACAACCCGCTGTTCATCTACGGCGACTCGGGGCTCGGCAAGACGCACCTCCTCCACGCCATCGGCGATTACGCCCTCAGCCTCTACGCCGGCATCCGTGTCCGGTACGTCTCGAGCGAAGAGTTCACCAACGACTTCATCAACTCGATCGCGAACAACCGCGGCTCCGCCTTCCAGGCGCGCTATCGCGATGTCGACGTGCTGCTCATCGACGACATCCAGTTCCTGCAAGGCCGCGCAGAGACTCAGGAAGCCTTCTTCCACACCTTCAACACGCTCCACGACCACGACAAGCAGGTCGTGATCACGAGCGATGTGCCGCCCCGCCAGCTGACGGGCTTCGAAGACCGCATGCGCAGTCGTTTCGAGTGGGGGCTCATCACCGACGTGCAGGCGCCCGACCTCGAGACGCGCATCGCGATCCTCCGCAAGAAGGCCCAGTCGGAGCGGCTCCTCGTACCCGACGATGTGCTCGAGTACATCGCCACGAAGGTCTCATCGAACATCCGCGAGCTCGAGGGCGCCCTGATCCGGGTCTCGGCCTTCGCCAATCTCAACCGTTCGACCCTCGACATCGCACTCGCCCAGACCGTGCTGAGAGACATCGTCGACCACGACGACGCGAACGTGATCTCGCCGACCGACATCATCACCGCCACGGCACAGTACTTCCGACTCTCCGTCGATGACCTGTACGGATCGAGCCGGTCGCAGTCGGTCGCCACGGCCCGGCAGATCGCCATGTATCTGTGCCGTGAGCGCACGAATCTGTCCCTGCCCAAGATCGGTCAGCTCTTCGGCAATCGCGATCACACGACGGTCATGTACGCCTACAAGAAGATCAGCGAGCTCATGAAGGAGCGGCGCTCGATCTACAACCAGGTGTCGGAGATCACGACGCAGCTCGGCCGCGTCGGCCGCTGACACCCACGGCTGCTGCCGCAACCACGGATGACGCCTGCCCGGCATCCGTGCATCGTCACGCATCTTCTCTGCCGATATATTCCGCAGTCGGCGCTTGACAGGCGCCCGCAGGATGCCGATCATTCGCGTTCTTCACAGTGTGGACAGCCTGTGGATAACTCCGTTGCGCTGTCGACGGATTGTGAGTCGAATGCCCTCGCCTGTGGATGACACCGTGGATGACTCCTTCGCCGGAGTGCCGCGTCTCACAAGGCATCCGCAGCTCGCCCACAACTTACACACGTGTGGTTTCCGCTCCCTGAAAGGGATCCGCCGAGTTATCCACAGTTTCCACAGCGGTTAACACCATGACAGAGAGAAAGATATGAAAAGGGCACTCGATCACCTGGGGAGAGCGGGGACGTGAACCACAAGGTTCTTCCGAAGCACGTCGGTCGTGGCACTAGCATGGGAGGGCCCTACTCGACGTCAAGGGAGCCCCTGTGAAGTTTCACGTCAATCGCGATGTGTTCAGCGAGGCCGTGTCTTTCGTCGTGAAGCTCCTGCCGCAGCGCAATCCCCAGCCGATCCTGGCTGGCGTGCTGATCGAAGCTTCCGACGCCGGTCTCTCGCTCGCCGCATTCGACTACGAGGCATCGGCGCGTACGACCATCGAGGCGACCGTCGACGAGCCCGGCACGATCCTCGTGCATGGACGACTGCTCTCCGAGATCGCCAGCCGCCTGCCGAACGCACCGATCCAGATCGAGCAGGACGAAGAGAACGGGATCGTCCTCACCTGCGGTTCCGCGCGATTCACGCTGGCGTCGATGCCGGTGCAGGAGTACCCGGCCATCCCCGAGGTCTCCGGTGAAGCCGGACTCGTCCCCGCCGAGGATTTCGCGACCGCGATCGCTCAGGTCGCCTTCGCCGCCTCCCGCGATGATGTCACCCCCGTGCTCACGGGTGTGCAGCTCGAGGTCGCCGGCAATGAGCTGAGTCTCGTCGCCACCGACCGGTACCGTGTGGCGCTGCGCGAGATCCCGTGGGATGCGGGCACCACCACCGCCGGTGACGATGAAGCCACTGCGGCACTCGTCCCGGCCCGCACGTTGACGGAGGTCGGCAAGACCTTCGCGCACTCCGGAGACATCCAGGTCGCGTTCTCGGGGTCGGGCGACCGTGAGATCATCGCGTTCACCGCAGGCAACAAGACCGTCACGTCGCTGCTCATCAAGGGAAACTTCCCGCCGGTGCGCCGTCTGTTCCCCGAGCAGACCGACCACTACGCGGTCGTGAACACGGCGGAGCTCGCCGAAGCCGTGCGTCGTGTGTCGCTCGTGCTCGACCGGTCGGCGCCGCTGCGCTTCACCTTCACCGATGAAGGCGTGTCGATGGATGCATCGGGAACCGAGCAGGCCCGTGCGACCGAAGCCGTCGATGCGACGCTCACCGGCGAGGAGGTCACGCTCGGCCTCAACCCGCAGTACCTCCTCGAGGCGCTCGGCGCGGTGAAGAGCGAGTTCACGCGCATCACCTTCACGTCGAGCGATAACGCGAACAAGCTCAGCCCGGTGCTGATCACGCCGCAGACCTCGGGCACGCCGGAGAGCTTCAAGTACCTCCTGCAGCCGAACCTGCTGCTGCGCTGAGTCCGCACGCTCGGCCCGACAGGCTCAGCTCGGCGGGCTCAGCCCGGCGAGAAGGATGCCGGTCAGCGGCGGGAATTAGGGTGTTCTGGTGATCGTGGAGCAGCTCAGCCTCGTGGACTTCCGCAACTATGCGGCAGCCGAGGTGTCGCTTCACGCGGGAACGAACGTGTTCGTCGGCCGCAACGGTCAAGGAAAGACCAACCTCGCCGAAGCCATCGGCTACTTCGCCACCCTGGGATCTCACCGCGTGTCACAGGATGCGCCGATGGTCCGTGACGGCGCGAGCGCTGCGATCGTGCGCACCCGTCTCGCTCACGGTGAGCGTCGCGTGATCCTCGAGGCGCAGCTCAACCGCTCGGGGTCGAACAAGGCGCGCGTCAACGGGTCGGCCGTGAAGTCGTCGGAGCTCCCGCGTTACGCCCAGGTCGTGCTGTTCGCCCCGGAAGATCTGCAGATCGTCCGCGGCGATCCGTCATCGAGGCGCCGTTTCGCCGATCAGCTCCTCATCCAGCGCGCTCCGCGCATGGCGGGTGTGCTCGCCGACTACGACCGCGTGCTCAAGCAGCGCACCGCCTTGCTGAAATCGGCCCGTGCCCGCGGCATCCGTGGCGAGGAGCTCACGACGCTCGACGTGTGGGACGACAAGCTGGTCCAGCTGGGCACCCAGGTCATCCGTGCGCGGCTGGCGCTCGCTTCCGATCTGGCGGGCCCGTTGGCTGAGGCCTACACGACGATCGCCGGGGACGACCATCGCCCCGAACTGGAGTGGACGCTCACGATCGACGGCGCTGGCTCCGACGATGACGAGGGCGGTGATCGGGAGGCGGCATCCGATGCTGCAGACGGCTCGGCGGGCGGAGCGAAGGTCGTCCACGAGGCCGCGGCCCGATCGGCTGCGGAGGTCGAGGCCTCGTTCCGTGCGGTGCTTGCGGCCAAGCGGGCGTCAGAACTCGAGCGCGGTGTGACGCTGGTCGGTCCGCATCGCGACGATCTCCTGCTGCGGGTGCGCGGTCTTCCGGTCAAGGGATACGCGTCGCACGGTGAATCGTGGTCTGTCGCGCTGTCGCTGCGGCTCGCATCGGCCCGACTCCTGCGGGAGCAGTCCATGCTCGGAGACCCCGTGCTCATCCTCGACGACGTGTTCGCCGAGCTGGATGCCGATCGCCGCGCGAGGCTAGCGGGTGTCGTCGCCGATTTCGAGCAGGTCATCGTCACCGCGGCGGTCGAGGGCGATGTTCCGGAGGCGCTGCGCACCCGGACGGTGTACGTCGAGGCGGGAACCATTCGGGAGAGCGCCGATGGCTGACGACGAGACGGCACCCTCCGGGATGGAGACGCCGGAGACGCTCGCGACGTACCTCCGCCTGCGTGGTCTCGACCCGTCTCCGCGCGCTCGGCGCCGCCGGCGCCGGCAGGACGACGAGGAGAATCAGCCGTTCATGCCGGGTCGCGACCCGAAGGGCATCGGCGACGCCCTCGCCGACCTCACCCGTCAGGCCGGATGGGATTCGCAGCTGGCCCGCGAGGATCTCGTGCTCCAGTGGGAGCAGGTCGCCGGCGAGGAGACGGCGCGGCACGCGTCTCCCGTCGCTCTCTCCGATGGGCTCCTCACGGTGCAGTGCGACTCGACGGCGTGGGCGAAGAACCTCCAGCTCATGCGGGGCGTGATCGTGACCGAGATCGCTCGACGCTTCCCGGAGGCCCGCGTCGAGAACGTGCGTTTCGTGGGTCCGGACGTCCCCTCCTGGAAATGGGGCCCCAGAGCCGTTCCAGGGCGCGGTCCTCGCGATACCTACGGGTGAACCACGTCCTGCGACCTCCGGACGATTTTTCGGGCGCCACAGGGCCTTTCAGTGGCCTTTTGGGGGTCCTGAGCGGATAGGATGGAGAGACCCTGGAATCCGATCTGGAGTGTTCGAAAACATATGACGTCCGAAACCCCCGACAGCGTTCCTGAGGAACCCCAGTCGCCCCAGTCCGCGAAGGTTCCCAACGAGTACGGGGCCGACGCCATCCAGGTCCTCGAAGGACTCGAAGCCGTCCGCAAGCGTCCCGGCATGTACATCGGCTCCACGGGTGAGCGCGGTCTGCATCACCTCGTCTACGAGATCGTCGACAACGCGGTCGATGAGGCCCTCGCCGGGTACTGCGACACCATCAACGTGACGATCCTCGAAGACGGGGGTCTGCGCGTGGTCGACAACGGTCGCGGAATCCCCGTCGACCCTCACGCCTCCGACCCCACCAAGTCGACCGTCGAGGTCGTGCTCACCGTGCTGCACGCCGGCGGCAAGTTCGGCGGCGGCGGGTACGCGGTGTCGGGTGGTCTGCATGGTGTCGGCTCCTCGGTCGTGAACGCTCTGTCGACGCGGTTCCAAGTGGAGATCCGTCGTCAGGGGTACGTGTGGCGGCAGAGCTTCTCGGCCGGCGGCAAACCTGAGGGCCCGCTCGCCCGCGGGGAGGAGAGCGACGAGACCGGCACGATCGTCACTTTCTGGCCCGACCCCGAGATCTTCGAGACGGTCCACTTCGACTACGACACGCTGCGCACTCGCTTCCAGCAGACGGCGTTCCTCAACAAGGGCCTGCGCATCACGCTCAGCGACGAACGCCCGGATTCGGCGTACATCGTCGACGGCGCAGACGGCACCGCCATCACGACGTCGCCTCACGACGACTTCCACTACGAGCGCGGCCTCGTCGACTACGTCGAGTACCTCAACAAGGTGCGCAAGGCGGAGGTCGTCAACGACGAGATCATCGAGATCGAGTCGGAAGACACGGTGCGTCACATCTCGCTCGAGCTCGCGATGCAGTGGACCACGAGTTACACCGAGAACGTCTTCACCTTCGCCAACACGATCAACACCCACGAGGGCGGCACCCACGAAGAGGGCTTCCGCGCGGCGCTGACGACGAAGATCAACAGCTACGCGCGAGACAAGGGTCTTCTGAAGGAGAAAGACGACAACCTCACCGGCGACGACATCCGCGAGGGCCTCACCGCGGTCATCTCGGTGAAGCTCTCCGAGCCGCAGTTCGAGGGCCAGACGAAGACGAAGCTCGGCAACACCGAGGCGAAGGCGTTCGTGCAGAAGATCGTCGGCGACCAGCTCACAGACTGGCTCGACCGCAACCCGGCGCAGGCGAAGCGCGTCATCACGAAGGCGATCGACGCCGCCACCGCGCGCCTCGCTGCCCGCAAGGCCCGCGAGACGGCACGGCGCAAAAGCGTCTTCGAGTCGGCGTCGATGCCCGACAAGCTCAAGGACTGCACGAGCAAAGACCCGTCGATCAGCGAGATCTTCCTCGTGGAGGGTGACTCGGCCGGCGGCTCCGCGGTGCGCGGCCGCGACCCGGAGACGCAGGCCATCCTTTCGCTGCGCGGCAAGGTGCTCAACGTCGAGAAGGCACGTCTCGACCGTGCACTCGGCAACAACGAGATCCAGGCGATCATCTCCGCGTTCGGAACCGGCATCGGCGAGGACTTCAACGTCGAGAAGGCTCGGTATCACAAGATCGTCCTGATGGCGGATGCCGATGTCGACGGCCAGCACATCACGACGCTGCTGCTGACGCTCCTCTTCCGCTACATGCGCGGGCTCATCGAGGCCGGTTTCGTGTACCTCGCGATGCCGCCGCTGTACCGGCTCAAGTGGACGAACGCGGAGCACGAGTACGTCTTCAGCGATCGGGAGCGTGACGCGCTGCTGGCCGACGGGCTCGCCAACGGCAAGCGCATCCCGAAGGAATCCGGCATCCAGCGCTACAAGGGTCTCGGCGAGATGAACCCGAAGGAGCTGTGGGAGACCACGATGGATCACAACACGCGCACCCTGCGTCAGGTGACCATCGACGATGCGGCCGCTGCGGACGAGATCTTCTCGGTGCTGATGGGCGAAGACGTCGAGTCGCGTCGTTCCTTCATCCAGCGCAACGCCAAGGACGTCCGCTTCCTGGACATCTAGGCCCTACCCACCTGCGGCCGGCGGTCGCGACCGACACGACGAACGACTGACGAGAGGGCGGAGGGATGACGATCTCAGGGAAATCGGGGTGCCGCGAAGCGGCGGGGTCCCCGCTCTTCCCCTGCGATCGTCATCCCGCAGCCAAGCCCGGACGATAAGAGCGAAGACACATGACTGACGAACAGCGCCCCGACCCGAACGCGGGTCACAACCACGGGAACATCGACCAGGTCGATCTCCAGGTGGAGATGCAGCGCAGCTATCTCGACTACGCGATGAGCGTGATCGTGGGGCGCGCGCTGCCCGATGTGCGTGACGGCCTCAAGCCGGTGCACCGCCGCGTGATCTATGGCATGTACGACGGCGGATACCGGCCCGACAAGAGCTTCAACAAGTGCGCCCGTGTCGTGGGCGAGGTCATGGGTCAGTATCACCCGCACGGTGACAGCGCGATCTACGACGCGCTCGTCCGTCTCGTGCAGCCGTGGTCGCTGCGGTATCCGCTCGCCGACGGGCAGGGCAACTTCGGCTCGCCCGGAAACCAGGGCGCGGCCGCTCCGCGGTACACCGAGACCAAGATGGCCCAGCTCGCCATGGAGATGGTGCGCGACATCGACGAGGAGACCGTCGATTTCGAGGCCAACTACGACGGCAAGACGCAGGAGCCGACGGTCCTGCCCGCCCGTTTCCCGAACCTGTTGGTGAACGGGTCGGTCGGCATCGCGGTCGGCATGGCGACGAACATCCCGCCGCACAACCTGCGCGAGGTGGCGGAGGGCGCGTTGTGGGCGCTCGAGAACCCGACCGCGCCGCGTGAGGAGCTGCTCGACGCGCTCATGTCGCGCATCCACGGACCGGACTTCCCGACGGGGGCGCAGATCCTCGGCACGAAGGGCATCCGCGACGCCTACCGCACCGGTCGCGGCTCGATCACGATGCGCGCGGTCATCGAGGTGGAGGAGATCCACGGCCGCAACTGCCTGGTCATCACCGAGCTGCCGTATCAGGTCAACCCGGACAACGTGGCGCTGAAGATCCGTGATCTCGCCCGCGACGGCAAGATCACCGGCATCGCGGACATCCGCGATGAGACGAGCGACCGCACCGGGCAGCGTCTGGTCGTCGTGCTCAAGCGCGATGCGGTCGCGAAGGTCGTGCTCAACAACCTGTACAAGCACACGCAGCTGCAGGAGAACTTCGGCGCCAACATGTTGGCGATCGTCGACGGCGTGCCGCGCACGCTGGCGCTCGACGGCTTCATCACGTACTGGATCGAGCACCAGGTCGAGGTCATCGTCCGGCGCACCACGTTCCGTCTGCGCAAGGCCGAGGAGCGGATGCACATTCTGCGCGGCTACCTTAAGGCGCTCGACGCGCTCGACGAGGTCATCGCGCTCATCCGCCGTTCGCCCACCGTCGATGAGGCGCGCGAGGGTCTCAAGGCGCTGCTGGAGATCGACGACGCACAGGCCGACGCGATCCTGTCGATGCAGCTGCGACGTCTTGCCGCCCTCGAACGTCAGAAGATCATCGACGAGGCGGCCGAGCTCGAGCTTCAGATCGCCGACTTCAACGACATCCTGGGGAGCCCTGCGCGTCAGCGCGAGATCATCCGCGACGAGCTGAGCGGGATCGTCGACAAGTTCGGCGACGAGCGCCGCACGCACATCTTGCACGGCTTCGACGGTGACATGTCGATGGAAGACCTGATCCCCGAAGAGGAGATGGTCATCACCGTCACGCGCGATGGATACATCAAGCGCACGCGGAGCGACAACTACCGTTCGCAGCACCGCGGCGGCAAGGGTGTGAAGGGTGCGCAGCTGCGGTCCGACGACGTGGTCGAGCACTTCTTCGTCACGACGACGCACCACTGGCTCCTGTTCTTCACGACGAAGGGCCGCGTATACCGCGCGAAGGCGTATGAGGTGCCCGAGGCCGGCCGGGATGCCAAGGGCCAGCATGTCGCGAACCTCCTCGCGCTCCAGCCGGGCGAGGAGATCGCCCAGATCCTCGACATCCGTGACTACACCGTGGCCCGCTACCTGGTGCTCGCCACGCGCGACGGCAAGATCAAGAAGACGCCGCTGTCGGACTACGACACGAACCGTCAGGGTGGCATCATCGCGATCCGCCTGCGCGGTCAGGACGAAGCGGAGGGCGACGAACTCGTGAGCGCACTTCTCGTCGACGACACCGACGACATCCTGCTCATCTCACGTCAGGGCATGTCGCTGCGGTTCACCGCGAACGACGAGTCGCTGCGCCCGATGGGCCGGTCGACGGAGGGTGTGAAGGCGATGACCTTCCGCGAGGGCGACAGCCTGCTGTCGGCGTCGGTCGCCGGCAGCGACGGATTCGTGTTCGTGGTGACCGAGGGCGGCTACGCGAAGCGCACGTCGGTCGACCAGTACCGGGTGCAGGGCCGTGGCGGCCTCGGCATCAAGGTCGCCAAGCTGAGCGACGATCGGGGCGACCTCGCGGGTGGTCTCATCGTCAGCGAGGACGACGAGGTCTTGGTGGTTCTTGCCAGCGGCAAGGTGGTACGCTCTGCCGTGGCCGAGGTCCCGGCGAAGGGACGCGACACCATGGGCGTCCGATTCGCCCGTCCCGACGATGACGATCGTATTTTGGCGATCGCCCGCAACGGTGAGCGCGGACTGGCGGAGACCCCTGCCGACGAAGGTGCCGCCGCGGATGCCGAATCCCCCGCAACCGACGACGCCCCCCAGACCACAGAGGAAAGCACTGAAGCATGAGCACGGTAGCCGACAAGCTGGCGAAGAAGTCGTCCAGCAAGACGAGCGCGAAGCAGGTGCGACTGCGCCTGGTCTACATCGACTTCTGGTCGGCGGTGAAGCTGTCGTTCCTGGCGGCGGTGGCGCTGGCGATCGTGACGCTCGTCTCGGTGTTCCTGGTGTTCCTCGTGCTGCAGTCGACCAACCTGCTCGCGCAGCTCGATGAGCTTCTGCGTGCGTTCACCGATGGGTCGTTCGTGCTGAGCGAGGTCATCAACCTGCCGCAGGTGATGGCGTTCGCGGCGATCGTCGCGATCCTGAACCTCATCGTCGTCACGGTGCTGGGTGCGGTCGTGGCCGGCATCTACAACCTGATGGTGAAGGTGACGGGCGGCCTGCTCGTCGGGTTCACCTCGAACTGATCCGCGCCGTCCGCGATTTCGGATTAGCGCGCGATTCAGGTAAAGTCTTGGAGGTTGACGGCGTCGGTGCCGGTCTCCAGACGGGGCTATAGCTCAGGCGGTTAGAGCGCTTCACTGATAATGAAGAGGTCCCAGGTTCAAGTCCTGGTAGCCCCACAGAAATTTCCCGTAAGGGGCCTTAGCTCAGTTGGTAGAGCGCCTGCTTTGCAAGCAGGATGTCAGGAGTTCGAATCTCCTAGGCTCCACCATTTCTCCGAACGCCGGATCCCTCAGGATGCCGGCGTTTTGCGTC
>JAEYVZ010000012.1 GCA_023431405.1 Actinomycetes bacterium | reverse complement strand
ATTGCAGAGACCGCTGGCCGTGCGGAAGGTGGGACTTGAACCCACATGCCTTGCGGCACAGGAACCTAAATCCTGCGTGTCTGCCAATTCCACCACTCCCGCGGGGTCCTCAGTCTATCCAGGAGGCGCTTTCCGCTGTGACCGGGCGCCTGCGAATCCGCCCCGGATCACGCGCGACCGACGGCCCGATCTGGTCGATCACCTGCGTGCGGGGGTCAGGGGCTGGCATGGCTCCACTATGCGCGGAGCCCCGTGCCTGCGCCAGGGGTGGTGTGGATAACTGCCGCGGGTGGTCGGCGACGATGGGCAGGATGCCGGGTGTGCCCCTCGCCCCCCAGATCGCTCGTGTCGCCCCGGCCTCCCTCGCCCCTCAGACCACCGATCCCGCCCTGCCGGACGACAGCCTCGCCGAACGGGTGCGCACGCGGCTGCGGGCGGAGCAGGTCGATCCGCTGCGCGACCCCGAACGGGGGGCCGCCATCGCGCGGAGCGAGGTACGCCGACACAACGACTTCGCCCTCGCGCGAGGCCTCGACGTGCTCGACGACGAGGCGGCCGCGGTGCGAGAGGTGCTCTCGACCCTGGCCGGCTACGGCCCCCTCCAGCCGCTCTTCGACGATCCCGCCGTCGAGGAGATCTGGATCAACGCGCCCGACCGCATCTTCTGTGCACGCGAGGGGCGCAACGAGCGCGTGCCGCTGGCGCTCACGGCGGACGCCGTGCGTGACCTCGTCGAGAGGATGCTCCACTCCACCGGCCGCCGCGTGGATCTCAGCAGACCGTTCGTCGACGCGTCACTTCCCGACGGCTCACGCCTCCACGTCGTCATCCCCGACATCACCCACGAGCACTGGTCGGTCAACATCCGCAAGTTCCTTCCGCATCGCCGTACCCTCGCCGACCTGGTCGGCGGCGGTTCGCTGCCGGCCGATCTCGCCGACCGGCTGGTCTCCGTCATCCACGGCGGCTTCAACGTGCTGGTGTCCGGGGCGACGCACTCCGGCAAGACCACCATGCTTCGCGCGCTCCTGAGCAGCGCCCCTGCCCACCACCGATTGGTCACGGTGGAGGAGACGTTCGAGCTGGCGGTGACGGCCACCGATGTCGTCGCTCTGCAGGGCCGACAGCCGAGTCTGGAGGGAACGGGGGAGGTGACGCTGAGGCGCCTGGTCACCGAAGCGCTGCGTATGCGGCCCGACCGGCTTGTCATCGGCGAGGTGCGCGGTGCGGAAGCCCTCGACCTCCTCCTCGCCCTCAACACGGGTGTGCCCGGAGCTGCCACCATCCACGCCAACAACGCGTCGGAGGCGCTGCGGAAGTTCTGCTCTCTCCCGCTTCTGGCCGGAGCCAACATCGACCGATCGTTCGTCGTGCCCGCTGTCGCATCGGCGGTGCACTACGTGATCCACTGCGCGCGGCTGGCGGACGGTCGTCGCGTCGTGGCGGAAGTGGCACGCGTGACCGGCACGGCAGGGGAGGAATCCGTCACGGCGGAGCGCGTGTACGCGAGGCGGGAGCGATGATCGCGGTATGGGGTGGGATGCTGGCCGCCGGCATCCTGCTCATGCTGTCACCGTGGCTGTGGCCCGCGGGTTTCGGAACGCGCTCCCTGGGTCGGTCGTCGAGACTTCGCCGGCTCCTCGACGCGGCAGGCTACGCACACGCGCCCGCCGGGCGCCTCCTGGTCGGTGCGATCGGCTCCGCCGCCGTCGCCGCGTCTGCCGCCTGGATCGTCGCGGCCATTCCCGCCGTGGTGAGCGTGGCCGCCGTCTTCGGCGCCGCCGCACCCCTGGTGTGGCTTCGCAGCCGAGCCCGGCGACTCGCCCGGTCGCGGCGCGCGCTGTGGCCCGACGTGTGCGAGTTGCTGGTGGCAGCCGTGCGCGCAGGGATGCCGCTGCCTGAAGCCGTCGGTTCGCTCGCATCCACTGCCCCCGAGCAGCTTCGTCCGGTGTTCGCGCGCTTCCGTGCGGATCTGTCCGCATCAGGACACTTCGACTCCGCCGTGCTGCGGGCCAAGGCGGCACTCGGTGACCCGGTGGGCGACAGGATCGTCGAGACGCTCCGCATGGCCCGCCAGGTCGGCGGCACGGAGCTCACCACGGTCCTGAGAGCGCTGGCAACCTCCGTCCGCGCCGACGCAGCGCTTCGAGGAGAGGTGGAGGCTCGACAGTCGTGGGTGCGGGGGGCGGCGGCGGTCGGGGTTGCCGCTCCGTGGATCGTCCTGGCCCTGCTGGCCACGCGTCCCGAGGGTGCTCGCGCGTACGCCTCGCCGGAGGGAGCGGTGCTCGTCATCGCAGGGGCAGCCGTGTCGGTGATCGCTTACCAGCTCATGATGCGTCTCGGACGACTGCCGGAGCCCCGGAGGTGGTTCGGGTGAGTTCCTGGACGGAGTTGTCGTACGCCGTGATCCTCGGTGGCGCTTTCGGTGTCGGTGTCGTCTTGGCTCTGGGACGCGTGCCCCGGTGGTCGGCGATGTCACTCACGCGGCGCGTTGCACCCTACGTGCGTGATGTCGGCGACCCGCGCGGACTGACTCCGGTGGTCGCCGTCGCTCAGCCCAGGGGGTGGCGCGCCTGGCTGCTTCGGTCGCTCGAGCACGTGGGCGGCGCGGAGGCGATCGATCGACGGCTGGCGCAGGCGGGCTGGCCCATGTCGGCGGCATCGTTCCGAGCCCGCCAGCTCGCCGGAGCCGTGATCGGCGTCGTGGCGGGCGCTCTCATCGCCATCGTTCTTGCGCTGTCGGCTGTGGACGCCCACGGGAGTATCCTTCTGGCACCTCTCGCCGCCGCCGGCGGGATCGTCATCTGCGACCTGCGTCTCCAACGCGCCTGTCGCGTGCGACGGTCACGCATCGAGGATGAGCTGCCCACCGTGTTGGAATTCCTCTCCCTCTGTCTTGCTGCGGGAGAGGGGCTTCGCGAGGCGCTGCGTCGCGTGGGTGAGGTGGGCACCGGCGAGCTCACCGCGGAGCTGCGCCGCGCCGTCCTCGCCAGCGGCACGGGTTCCAGTCTTTCCGACGCGCTCGCCGGTGCTTCTCAGCGCCTCGACGTACCACCGTTGACACGGGCGACCGACCATCTCGTCTCCGCCATCGAGCGTGGCGCACCCCTGTCGCAGGTGCTGCAGAATCAGGCGGCGGATGTACGCGAGGAGGCGAAACGCCGACTCATCGAAGCCGCCGGAAGGAAGGAGATCGCGATGCTCCTGCCGCTCGTGTTCCTTCTGCTTCCGCTCTCCGTGCTGTTCGCGGTCTTTCCCGGCATCGTCATGCTTCGCCTGGGGATCGGCTGAGCGGCGGGCCGTCGATCGCGGCTGTGGACAACTCCGGCGGCACCTCGTTCATCCGTCGAGACTGATTCCATGATCCAGAAGCTGCGTCCACACCTCCGAGAGTTCGCCGATGATGAGGTCGGCGATGTACCCGGCTGGGTGCTCGTGACACTGATGACGGCAGGGCTCGTCGTTGCCATCTGGGCTCTCGCCGGTCCGGCGCTGGCGCAGCTGTTCGAGCAGGCGATCAGTCGGGTGGCGGGGTTCTGACGCGCGCATGAGCGGAGTTCTGCGTGACGATTCCGGGTCGGCGACGGTCGAGTTCGTGCTTGTGGGGATCATCCTCACGGGGCTGACCCTGGCGGTGCTGCAGACCGCGCTGGCGCTCTACGTCCGCAACGTGGCGCAGGACGCGGCCGTCGAGGCGGCTTACTACGCCGCGCGGGCGGATGTCGAGCCGCGCGAGGGCGCCGAACGAGCACGAGTGATTCTCGAGCGCACGCTCGGACGAGAGTACGTGAGTCGGGTGCACGTGTCGGAGTCGCCGTCGTCGGGTGCGCTCGTCACTCAGGTGACGGTGCGCGCGACTCTTCCGCTCGTCGGTTTGTGGGGCCTCCCAGAGGGATGGGAGGTGACGGCGCATGCCCCGTCGGAGAGTCTGGATGGATGACGCCGGAGCCGCGGCGATCGAGTTCCTCCTCGTCGGACTGGTGATGCTCGTCCCGCTGTTCTATCTCGTGGTGATGCTTGCGCAGGTCCAGAGCCACGCGTTGGGAGTGGAATCGGCGTCGCGCCACCTCGCGCGGGTCATCGCCACCTCAGAGGAGGAGATCGACCGGCGCGAGCGCATGGCTGCGGTGGTCGCTGCGTCCGAGCGCGAGTACGGCATCCGCGCCGGAGGTCTCGACGTGACCGTGGCCTGCCATCCGCGCGGCGACCGATGTCCTCACGCGGGTGCGATCGTCCATGTCATCGTCCGCGCGGACGTCCCCCTGCCGCTCGTGCCGCCTGTTCTCGGACTCGACCGCCTCTCGGCGGTGCCCGTCGAAGCCACCGGTGTGCAGCGTGTAGCACGTACAGCGCTCTCCGAAGAGCCTCGGGTGCGCCCGTGATACGCAGCGACGACGGAACGGCCCTTCTGCTCACGCTCGGCTATGCCGTGCTGGCGATCGCACTCATCCTGGTCTGCGCAGACGCCACGAGCCTCTATCTGGCAAGAAAGCGCGTCGACGCTGCCGCCGACGCGGCGGCGCTCGCGGGTGCGTACGGCTTCACGATCGAGGTCGTCGATGGGCGCCCGGTGGCGCGCGTGACAGACGGTGCCGTGCGGGAGCAGGCCGCCGACGTCGTCGAGGTGCACGAACGAATGGAACTCGTCGCGGCGGGCAGTCCCGACGGTATGAGCGCCCGCGTCACCGTGCGAACCACGTGGCACGCGCCCATTCTCACCCTGTTCGTTCCCGGGGGAGTGCGCATCGAGTCGACGGCGACGAGCCGCACCGCCATCGGGTGATTCGTCGTCGCTCGTGCCCGGCCAGATGGTCATCGCGACGCGAAACCGCTGTCGCGAAGGACGACCACCGGCGGCTCCGTCCCGTCGGCCGGCCAGATCTCGAACATGAACCGTTCCTTCGCGCGGAGTGCCGAGAGGTCATACTGCGCCAGCCGGTCACGCGCATGCGCCCGGACCCGGTACATGCCAGGCCCGGCGATGGCGAGGTTACGGTCGTCGAACGATGTGGCACCCCATCCCAGCACGTTCAGGACGCCGTCTGGGACCGCGATAGTCGCCTCGACGATGTCGTCCCAGCCCTTCGCCTCGACAGGTGGCGGGTCTGACGAGCAATGGACCTCGACGCGTACGTAGCCGAGTGCGATACCAGTGATGACCACAGCCCCTCCAGCCGGCAGAGGTTCGATGAGGTCGTTGGCGCAGGTGCCGTCCCACTCATCGTCCATGTCGCCCGATGCGAGGTAGAACTGGTGGTACTCGACGAACGCCTTCAATCGCACGACCGCGTTGTTCATGGTGTGATCCTCACGTAAAACTGGTCGCCGTCATGAACCCGGTTGCCCTCGTAGAAGTGCCTCAAAGCTGCGCCTGCGCCGCGGTTGTGAGACGCCGGAATGAAGCATCTGCTGTATCCATGGGGGCCTTCACCGCGTCGCTCTTTCATCTTGCAACCGGGGAAAACCCGGGCCGCGCCCCCGGACTTCGCGCCCTGATAGGTCGAGGCGAGCGGATACTCATCGCAGTCGTAACCCTTCGGACGCTTCAGGCTGGCGGGGCACGCCGCGCGCTGATTGGCTCGACGCCGCGCGCTATCCGCGGTCCGAGTGAGAGGCCCAGTGGGCGGCGTCCCCTCCAGCTTTGATCGCTGCGCGAGCTGGACGTGCCGCGCGTACGCGGGCCAGGGGCCGGTGAGCGAATAGCGAATCGAAGGTACATGCTCCGGTACCACGCAGCCGCTGCCAGCTATGTCGGAGTGCTCTGTGTCGCAACGCGCGCGCAGCATCGTGCCGGTGAGGATTCCCGTCGTCGACACGGGATTGACGTTGGTGAACCCAAACCGCCACATTGTGGAGGTGTTGGCACGCTTTCCGCGGGCGTTCTCAGGTGCCACCTCGCCTACCGCTGTGACGGGCTTGTTCAGTACCAGCTTGGTCGTTCCCAATCTTCCTCGCGCCCCGTCACATCGCCCTACGCACTCCATGACTCCGGCGATGACCGCATTGACCCGGCCGCTCCTGGCGGTCATGGTCACGGAGGTCTGATTGACGATGCCCGACTTCTTCGTCGACATGTAGATGTACGACACCATGAGCCCTGACGCTCGTCCGATGAGTCGAGTGCCGCTCCTCGACTTCTCGTAGACGTCGACGCCCCACCTCGTCGTGACGCACTTCCTCGTGCGGGTCGTCTGCACCGACGGCTTGGCGCATTCCGCCGGGGGAGGGACAGGTTTCAGGCTGGTGGGGTGAGCGCGCTGTGTGTCGAGGGAAGCAGAAGACTCACTGCCCTCCGTGGTGTCAGTGGAGACAACGCAGAGCACCTCACGGCCCGTCGACGTGCGCACCGGAGCCCCGCATTCGTTCTCCAACCCCGCGCGCATCCTCTTCTCCTGGTCGGTGAGGGCTGCGGCTGGTGGGGGCTCCGCAGGTCCGGTCGTCGCAAACGCAGCCGCCACCAGGGCGCCGACGAGGGCGACGGCTGCTCCCCAGCGGATACGGCGGAATGCGTGATCGCGGGGGGTTGAGACACGTCTTGGCAAGGCTCCTCCATGAAGCTCGTGGAGCCATCAGACTGCCGAAACGCGACTATGCGCACATGCATAAATGAGTGACGGCGACGAAATTCGATGCCACCGCGACCTTCGTTCGGTGCGCGCGGCCGCGCGGTGCCGCGGTCTTCCGTGCCGAGGGCGCGCGCGTGCGTACGCTCCGATCAGCGGGTGCGTGAGGCGGGTGTCAGCTGCGCGGTCGCGGCACGAACCGCGGCACCCAGCGGATGAAGGCGGCCGCGCCCAGGAGGCCGACGACACCCATCGCGGCAGCGGCGGCACCGATCGAGAGGGCAGCTGCGATGCCCGAGACGAGGAGTGGGGCGACGGCGCCGCCGGCATCGGTCAGCGTGCGCCACGACCCCAGGAAAGCGGCGGGCTCCGATTGCGGGGCCACGTCGGCGCCGAGCGTCAGCAGGATGCCGCTGGACAGCCCGTTGCCCACCCCCAGCACCGCGGCGAAGAGGGCGAACCACATCGCGGCCTGGTCGAGGTCATGCGTGAACGAGAGGGCGAGAAAGCCGAGGCCCATGAGGAGCATCGCGGGGAGCGCCGCCCAGAGCCGGCCGAACCGGTCCATCACCTGGCCGCTCGCATAGAACAAGGCGAAGTCGATCGCCCCTGACACGCCCACGACGAGCGCGATCGTCTGCGCGTCGAGCCCGATCGACACGCCCCACAGGGGCAGGAGCGCCTGCCGCGCCGAGCGCATCGACGCGAGCGAGGCTGCAGCGAGCCCCAGCCGTGACAGCACTCCGCGATTGCGCCACATCGTGCGGATCACCCCCGTACCCGGATCGCGCCTGCGCGCGGTGCGGACAGGCCCGGTCACCGGCTCGCCGGTGTCTTCGACCTCGTCGGGCGCGGCATCCGCGACCCTTGCCGAGGGGGTCCTCCCGACCTCGGCCTCGGGATCGGGTCCGAACACCACCAGCACGATCGTCGCGACGAGGCAAACGGTGAAGAACCACGCCGCAGCGATCGCATCGCCGAACAGGGCCAGCAGGGCCGCCGCCACGAAAGGGCCCACGAACATCCCGAGCCGGAAGGTTCCGCCCAGCAGCGACAGCGCCCGCGCACGGAACGACAGCGGCACCCGCGTCGTCATGAACGAATGCCGCGCCAAGCCGAAGATCGCGGCACTCATGCCCACCACGAACGCCGAGACGCCCAGCACGCCCAAGCCGGAGATACCCACCTCGGCCTCGCCGATCGTCGGCGCCCACACGATGCCCTGCGTGGCCACCAGGGCGATCACACCGCCGATGATCATCGTGGCCCGTTCACCGATGCGCGCGACCGCCCACCCGGCCGGCAGATTGCCGCACAGCTGACCGACGACGAGCGCCGCCGCCACCAGCGCCGCCATCGGCACATCCGCCCCGAGGGCAGAGGCCATGATGGGCAGCAGCGGGATGACAGCGCCCTCGCCGAGCCCGAACAGCACCGTGGGGCCGTAGATCATGGGAGCCAGTCGCCACAGGATCCGCCCGATCGGCTCAGGGGAGGCGTCGGCGGTCACCCTTCTCACGTTAGTCTGGAAGGTGATGCTCGAACTCGATCTCTCCGCCGACATTCAGGCCCTGCGCTCCACCTTCGCCGACATCCAGGCGGTGGTCGACGTCGACGCGCTGCGCGCCGAGATCGCACGCCTCTCCGAGGAAGCGGGCGCCCCCGACCTCTGGGACGACCCCGAGAAGGCGCAGAAGGTCACGAGCGCGCTCAGCCATCGGCAGGCCGAGCTCAAGCGCGTCGCCGACATCGAGCAGCGCCTCGACGACCTCGACGTTCTCATCGAGCTCGCCAACGAGATGGAAGACGAGGACTCGGCCGCCGAGGCGCGCACCGAGCTAGCGAGCCTCCAGGAGGCGATCGGCCAGCTCGAGGTGCAGACCCTCCTCGACGGCGAGTACGACGCACGAGGCGCGGTCGTCACCATCCGCTCCGGAGCGGGCGGCGACGACGCCACCGATTTCGCCGACATGCTCCTTCGCATGTATCTGCGGTGGGCGGAGCGCCACAAGTACCCCGTGAAGGTCATGGACACCTCGTACGCCGAGGGCGCGGGCATCAAGTCGGCCACCTTCGAAGTCGACGCTCCCTACGCATACGGCACACTCTCGGTGGAGGCGGGCACCCACCGTCTTGCCCGCATCAGCCCCTTCGGCTCCGCCGACAAGCGCCAGACGAGCTTCGCGGCGGTCGAAGTGATCCCCGTCATGGAGGAGGCGCAGGAGGTCGACATCCCCGAAGGCGACATCCGTGTCGATGTCTTCCGCTCGTCGGGCCCGGGTGGTCAGTCGGTCAACACGACCGACTCCGCCGTGCGCATCACCCACATCCCCACCGGGATCGTCGTCTCGATGCAGAACGAGAAGAGCCAGATCCAGAACCGCGCCGCCGCCATGCGCGTGCTCCAGACCCGCTTGCTCCTGCTGAAGAAGGAAGAGGAAGCGGCCAAGAAGAAGGAGCTCGCTGGTGTCATCACTGCGAGCTGGGGCGACCAGATGCGCTCCTACTTCCTTTACGGTCAGCAGCTCGTGAAAGACCTCCGCACCGGCTACGAGGTCGGAAACCCCGCCTCTGTGTTCGACGGCGACCTCGACGGACTCATCGCCGCCGGCATCCGCTGGCGCAAGCGCAAAGACGACGACTGACTTCCCCAAAGTTTTTTCATTCGGGTGCATCCAAATCGGGTGCAACGCCGGAATCCCTCTGTGAAAGCGCGAAACGGTCGCGCCCCATCAGAAGGAGTTTCCCGTGCGAAAGACACTCTCTGCCGGCGTTGCCGTCGGCGCGGTCGCAGCCCTCGCGGCGTTCTCGCCCGCGTTCGCGATCTCGGACACCACCGCAGACCTGTCGGTCCTCCACGGCATCCCTGACACTCCCGTGGATGTCTACGTCAACGGCGAGCTGACCCTCGACGACTTCCAGCCGGGCGACCTCGCCGGTCCGCTCGACCTGCCCGCCGGCGACTACGAGGTCGCGCTCACGGCGACGGATGCCGAAGACGACTCCGACCCCGTGCTCGGCCCCATCACGATCACGCTCGAGGCCAACACCAGCTACACCGCCACCGCCAACCTCGACGCCGACGGTCAGCCCACGGTGAACCTGTTCACCAACGACATCTCGTCCACCGACGCCGGTGACGGCCGCCTGACGGTGCGCCACGTGGCCGCCGCGCCCGCAGTCGACGTGCTCGCCGGCGACGAGGCGGTCATCACGGGCCTCACCAACCCGAACGAGCAGACGCTCGACCTGCCCGCCGGTGTGGTCCCCGCATCCGTCGCCCTCGAAGGGACGACCGACCCGGTGATCGGCCCGGCAGACGTCGACGTGCAGGAAGGCGTGCTGACCATCGTCTACGCATGGGGCAGCGCTGAGGACGGAAACCTCGCCCTCGCCGTGCAGACCATCGACGGTCTCCACTCCGGCCCCGACGGCGTCAACACCGGTGAGGCCGGCCTCGTGGCCGAGAACGGCGTGTCCGGCTGGGTCCTCGCCCTCGGCGCGGGTCTTGTGGCGGCCCTCGTCACCACCTCTGTGATCTCGGTCCGCGCCGCGAACGCCCGACGCTGACCGATGGCCATGTCGCGGATCCTCGTGGGAAGCCTCGCTCTCCTCCTGGCGGGTGTTCTCGCGGCATGCACACCTGCCGGTGCGGGGGGAGAACGTGCCCTCGCTCCCACCGCACCGGCAGCCACCTCCTCGTCACCGGCACCGACACCCGCCGTGTCGGTGCCGGTGACGAGCGCCACGCTGGCCCCGCCTCAGCCGAAGGCCGCCACGCCGAAGGCGATCGGCATCCCGAGCCTCGACGTCGACATGCCGGTGTTCCCCGTCGGTGTGCAAGACGACGGCTCGATGGAGATCCCCAAGAACCCCGCCCGCGCCGGGTGGTACCGGTACGGTGCGGCCCCGGGTGACGAAGACGGCACGACCGTCATCGCCGCCCACGTCGACTCCCGCATCTTCGGGATCGGCCCCCTCGCCCGTCTCCGGGAGGCGAAGGAGGGGGAGCGGGTGGCGGTGACGGATGCCGACGGCGCCACGCACCGCTACGAGATCGAGAGCGTCACCTACATTCCCCGGGCAGAACTGCCCGTGGGAGATCTGTTCGCCCGTGACGGTGACCGGCGCCTGGCCGTCATCACCTGCGGCGGCAGTTTCGACGAGAAAACCAGGACATACAGCGATAACGTTGTCCTTATCGCGAAGGCCGTGCCATGACGCTCCTGGCACCGGCCGCCGCGGGCACGAAGGAGAGCACCATCGACGACGACGCACAGCTTGCCGAGCGGTTCATCGCCGGCGATGCCGCCGCGCTCAAGACGATGTACGAGCGCTGGTCACGTCTCGTGTTCACGCTCGCGGTGCGGTCTCTGGGAGATCGCGCCGAGGCGGAAGACGTGACGCAGCGCACCTTCGTGTCGGCGTGGACGTCGCGTGAACGCTTCGATCCGGCGAGCGGCTCGCTCGGCGGATGGCTCGTCTCGATCGCGCGCCGACGCATCGCCGACGCCCACGAGGCCCGATCGCGGGTGGCGCGGCTGGAAGAAGCGATGCGCGCCGTCGCCGAGGAGCCGATCGAGACCCCCGTCGATGTCGCCGAGTCCATCGTGATCGCCGACGAGATCGACAAACTCGATCCCGATGCGCAGGCCGTCGTGCGGCTCGCGTTCTACGAAGACCTGACCCACGCCCAGATCGCCGACCGGCTGGCCATGCCACTCGGTACGGTGAAGAGTCACATCCGCCGAAGTCTCACCCGCCTGCGCACCAGATTGGAGGCCCTCCATGTCGCATCTTGACCCCGACATCGCGGCCCTCATCGCGCTCGGCGAAGAGATCGCCGACGAACAGGAGCGCGCCCACCTCGCCGCGTGCGAGACCTGCGCGGCCGAGGTCGCGTCGCTGCGACGCGCCATCACGGCCGGCCGGTCGGTCGGAAGTCGCGAACCGCTCCTGACCCCGCCCGCGCGGGTCTGGGATGCCATCAGCGCCGAACTCGGCTTCGACGCCGAGCCGGTTGAGAGCGGATCGACGCCCGACGTGGCGACGCGCACTGCGCACGACACGACCGGCCACGCGGCGGACGACCACGCGAGCGACTCCGCTGCGTCCCGCGCCGATGACCTCCCTCGCTCCGCGCCGCGGATCGAGCACGCCACGTCTTCGTCCGCCCCCACGCGATCCGCCGGTGCGACCGGTTCCGACGCGCCTTCGACGCGGGCCTCGGCTCATCGTGTGCCGCGTCGCGCGGGTGCTCGCCGCCGCTCGCTCGTGTACTCGCTCGTCGCGGCCGCAGCGGTGATCGCGGTGGTCGCCGGCACATGGGTGGCGGCATCGCTCGTGCGTCCGCAGGTGAGCATCGTCGCTGCTGCCGTGCTCGACGGGTTCCCCGACCACCCCGGCGCAGAGGGCGAAGCCGTGCTCGAGGAGGCGGACGGGCACACGCGCGTCGTCGTGTCACTCGATGCCGACCTCGCGCAGGACGGCTACCGCGAAGTGTGGCTGCTGGCATCCGATGGATCCGGCCTCGTGAGCCTCGGGGTCCTCGATGGACGCGAAGGAACGTTCACGGTCCCCGCGGACGTCGACCTCGATCTCTTCTCGCTGGTCGACATCTCGCAGGAAGAGCCCGACGGCGACCCCGGGCATTCCGGCGACTCGATCGTGCGGGGGGAGCTGCGTCCGGCGTGAGACGCGGATGCGGCAACGCGCGGAGCGGTTGAGTCATGCACGCCCCGGTGCGGCTTAGGCTCGTCGGGTCATGATCCGGTTCGAACACGTCACCAAGCGATATCGCGGGACGAGCAAGCCGGCGCTGAACGACGTCGATTTCGAGGTGCAGCGCGGAGAGTTCGTGTTCCTCGTGGGCGCGTCCGGCTCCGGCAAGTCTTCGTGCCTGCGGCTGATCCTGCGAGAAGACAGCCCGAGCGACGGGCGCGTGGTCGTGCTCGGCCGCGACCTTCGCACGCTCTCCACGCGCAAGGTCCCCTATTTCCGGCGGCACATCGGCTCCGTCTTCCAGGACTTCCGGCTCCTTCCTGGCAAGACGGTTTTCCAGAACGTCGCCTTCACGCTGCAGGTGATCGGTTCGTCGCGTGCGTTCATCCAGCAGGCGGTGCCCGAGGTGCTGGCACTGGTCGGGCTCGAAGGCAAAGACAAGCGGCTGCCGCACGAGCTGTCGGGAGGCGAGCAGCAGCGCGTCGCCATCGCGCGAGCGCTCGTGAACCGACCCCAGATCCTGCTCGCAGATGAGCCGACCGGCAACCTCGACCCTGCCACGTCGGTCGACATCATGCAGCTGCTGGCGCGCATCAACGCGGGCGGCACCACGGTGGTCATGGCCACCCACGAGGCAGGCTTCGTCAACGAGATGCAGCGCCGCGTGATCGAGCTGCGTGGGGGCACCCTCATTCGCGACGACCGCCACGGAGGCTACGGCGACACCTCGGCGCTCCCGAGCCTCGCGCCTCAGGAGGAGAAGGGCGTGGCGGCGACGGCGGCCCTGACAGCGGTGCTCGAGCTGCAGCGCGAGATCGCGGCGCGTCCCGCAGCAGCACCGTCCACGCCGGCGCCCGCGAGTGCTTCGACGGATGCCGTGGTCGACGAGCCGATCACACAGCCCACCGCCGACCCCGCCTCTGAGCCGTCGACGGGTACGCGGCCGATCCCGATCGCGGCACCCAAGGTGGATCTCGGCGACCTCGGTCTCGACGACCTGGGCGGCCGTCTCGGACTCGACGACGACGATGACGAAGTGGGACCGACGACATGAGGGTCGGTCTCATCCTCGGTGAAGCCCTCACCGGTCTCCGCCGCAATGCCTCGATGGTGATCTCGGTCATCCTCGTCACGTTCGTCTCGCTCACCTTCGTGGGAGCGGCGATGCTGATGCAGATGCAGATCGTGAAGATGCACGACTACTGGGTCGACCGGGCGCAGGTCGCGGTCTTCCTCTGCAGTTCGATCTCCACGACCGCGACGTGCGTGGACGGCGTCGCCACCGACGATCAGATCGCCGCTGTCCAGGAGAAGCTCGACAGCCCGGCGCTCCAGTCGGTCATCAGCAGCTACGTCTTCGAGTCGCGCGAAGAGGCCTACCAGGCGGTGCTCGACCTCTACGGCGAGGACTATGCCGAGTTCGTCACCGAAGACCAGATGAACGAGGCGTTCCGCATCAACCTCGTCGACCCCACGCGCGCCGACGTGATCTCCGAGGCGTTCGGCGGCATGGACGGGGTGGAGGGCGTGCAGAACCAGATGCAGTACCTCGATCCGCTCTTCTCGGCGCTGACGGTGGCCACCTACATCGCCATCGGCATCGCGGTGCTCATGCTGATCGCCGCGGTGCTGCTCATCGCGACGACCATTCGCCTCTCGGCGTATGCGCGGCGACGGGAGCTCGGCATCATGAGACTCGTCGGTGCGTCGAACCGCTTCATCCAGACGCCGTTCATCCTGGAGGGCGTCTTCGCCGCCTTGATCGGATCGGCGCTCGCGAGCGTCGCGATCGTGCTGGGGATCGAGTTCGGCGTCAACGGGTACCTGCGAGAGCGTGTCGAGTTCATCACCTCATGGGTGGGGATGAGAGATGCCGCGGTCGTCATCCCGACGATCATCGCCATCGGTCTCGTGCTGGCCGCAGTATCAGCCGGCTTCGCGATCCGACGTTGGCTGCGCGCCTGAGGTAGGCTGAACGGCTGCCGTCTTTTCGCACACGCTGCGGGCGGCATCCGGACAACGAGGAGTCATCATGCCCAGGGAACGCGGGGAGAAGGTCATCGCGACCAACCGTCGCGCGCGCCACGAGTACGCCATCGAGAAGACGTACGAAGCGGGGCTGGTGCTCACCGGCACCGAGGTGAAGTCGCTGCGCGAGGGGCGTGCGAACCTCAGCGACGGCTACGCCTACATCGACGGCGGAGAAGCGTACCTCGACGCCGTCAACATCCCCGAGTACTCGCAGGGCCACTGGACGAACCACTCCGCCAAGCGCACCCGGAAGCTGCTGCTCCACAAGGAGGAGATCGTCAAGCTGTCGCACGCGATCAGCGCGGGTGGGTACACGCTGATTCCGTTGAAGCTCTACTTCAGCGACGGGCGTGCGAAGGTCGAGATCGCCGTCGCGAAGGGAAAGCGCGAGTTCGAGAAGCGCCAGACCATCCGTGAGCGCGAGGACAAGCGCGAAGCGGAGCGTGCCATGCGCACGCGCAACCGCCTCGGCGACTGACCTCGCGCTGCCGTCCGGCGGTGGGCGCTTCAGCTCGCGCGGAAGCGCGCCTCCACGGCGGCGGAGATCACGATCATGTCGGGCCGTGCGTCGATGGCGCCCCCCGCATCCATCTCCATCGAAGCCTTGGCGAGGCTGCGGGCGGCAGCCAGGGGCGCACCGGGTGCGAGCAGGCCGAGATCGGCGATCTCCACGGGGGTGATCGTGTGCCGGCCGACGGCCGATCCGTACGCGGTCGCCCGTTCCACGGCGACAGCCACCGCGTCGACGGCGACGCGACGCTCGACCTCGGCGCGCGTCTCGGGGGAGAGGCCCCATTCGACAGGCCCCACCTGGATGCCCTCGTGCTCGGCGAGGGTGTTGAGCCAGTCGGAGAGTTCGCTGAAGTCCGTGAAGGCGGCGGTGATCTCCACGGACGCGTGATGAACGAGGTCGAGCACCCGTCCGTCCGCGTTCCACGGCCGGTCGGACCAGACCGAGGCGCGGCTGCTCGACCACGTCAGGACCTGACCGGCCGATCGGCGGGCGTCCAGGTCTTCGCGGATGGGGCCGGCGAGGTCGGAGACACGTGCGACGACCTGCTCGCGGGCGGGCCCGTCGACGACGACGCTCACGTGGGCGACCGCCCGCTCCGGCACGACGCGCTCCTCGCTCTCACCGCGCACCGTGATGATCACTTCGCTCATGATCCGACTCTATCGGCGCGGAATGGGTTATCCCGGATCGGTGTTGTATCCTGTGATGCTCGGGTGCTTCGCGTCCGAGCATGACAACTCCACAGTGTGACAAGTGGCTCCACGCCGTACGGCACCCCGGGGATGATCGGTTTCGACATCGCCTGTGATGCTGCGGGAAGCGGGCCGAGGATGCAGGGTTATCTCGTTAACGATCTCTGCGAACCAATAACTGCCGAAAAGAAGCAGTCCGACTTCGCCCTCGCTGCCTGAGCAGCGAGCCCGAGTCCGTCAGCGCGTGACTGATCCCGTCACGTTCCCTGGCGTCATCTAAGGGATCTTGCTGTGCAACGGCGTCCGGACGTTGCACGGGACTTCTCCCGGACTGGGCTCGTCGACTCAGGTGTCTATGACTAAGGGTCGGGGCCGAGCAGAACGCACTTCATAGACTGCGCCCGGAGAAGACGCCGCTTTTCAGCGATGGACGGGGGTTCGATTCCCCCCATCTCCACGAAGCCGCTTGTCACAGGAGAACCTGTTGTCAGTGAAGGGTCCGGGAGCCGTGCGATCGCACCGCTCCCGGACCCTTCTCGTGTCACGGCTCCAGCAGCGTCTCACCGATGTAGCCGCCCTCGCGGCATCCGGGCGGGACGGCGAACACCGCCGATCCGATGGGTGTCGTCCACTCGTTGAGGAGGTCGAGTTCGTCGAGCCGCTGCTGGATCGGCACGAACTGTCGATCGACGTCGGCTTGGAACGAGACGAAGATGAGGCCCGAGTCGGACACCCCGCCGGCCGCCGGTGGTACGTCGTAGTTGTAGGCCCGGCGGAAGATCCGCTGTGCAGGGTCGTCGGGCCGGGAACGTCGCATATGCGAGAACTCGGGAATCACGGGGAATCCGAGCGGCGTCTTCGCGTCGAAGTCGGGCTCGTCATGCTCTGCGTGTCCGGTGAGGGGCGCGCCGCTCGACAGAGTACGGCCGACCGACTGCTCGCGACCGGGTCGGTCGAGGCGATCCCATCCGTCGAGGTCCATGTGAATGCGTCGCACCACCATGCTCGTCCCGCCGGTGAGCCAGCCGTCATCCGACCAGACGACGCGATCGAAATCGGCGGTGCCCGGCCGTGGGTTGGCGGTGCCGTCGACCTGGCCGAAGAGGTTGCGCATGGTCGTTCCCGGTGCCACGGTGCCGTGCGCGTTGCGGAAGCCGTGCTGCACCCACCGCACGACGGCGAAGCTCCGCGCATCCTTCAGGAGCATGCGCGCGGCGTGGGCGACCGTGATGGGGTCGTCACCGGCGATCTGCAGCAGCAGGTCGCCGCCCGTGTACTCGGGCTGCAGCCGATCGATCGAGAACGCGGGCAGCGGCTTCAACCACTCCGGCGCGGAGCCGTCGGCCCGCTGGACGAATCCCGCGCCCACACCGAAGGTGATCGTCAGGCGGGCGGGCGCCTGCGCCAGCTCAGGCTCGGAGTCGGCCAGCGCTGCTCGTCCTTGCGTGAGTCGAGCGGCATCGTCGGACAGGATCCGCATGAGACGTCGCACGTCATCCCGGCCGACGGTGCTGCGGAGATCGAGCGCGATGAATGTGCCGTGCGCTTGCGCGTCTGTGTCGATGCCTGCCTGGTGGTCGCCGTGGAACGGCACGATCTCGGAGCCGTTGAGGGGAACGGAAGCAGGGCGGCTGGTCGTGGAGCCCGCGCGGTTCAGGGCCAGATCGAGGCCGACGGCGGCGGCGGCTCCCACCCCGGCGACAGCCCCTCCGAGGAGGAACTGCCGCCGGGTGGCATGTGAGCGCCCGCCCGTGTCGGGCGCCGGCATCAGTGGTCCATTCCGCTGTCGTGGTCGGTGCCCTCGTCGTAGTTCTCGTTCGCGCCTGCGTAGTCCTTCACCGGCGCAGTGAACTCCCAGGTCGTCGCGTCGTCGAACGTGAGCGTCAGGGTGACGTCGTCGCCCGCGGTCAGCGGCTCCGTGAGCCCCATGAGCATCAGGTGGTCACCTCCCGGGGCGAGCTCGAGCGTCCCGCCGGCGGGAATGGTGAAGCCGCCCTCGATGTCGCGCATGACGGTCTCGCCCGCCTCGTTCTCTACGGTCTCGTGGAGTTCGAGCGACGCCGCGGCCGAGGATTCGGCCGAGAGGATGGTGAGAGCGTCATCGCTTCCGTTGACGATGCGGCCGAAGGCGGCCGACATGCCCGAGTCGGCGGCCTTGACCCAGGCGTCCTCGATCGTCACGCGCTCGGAAGCGGTTGCGGAGGCAGGGGCAGGCGACGCGGTTGGCGTCGCCGCGGGTGCGCATCCGGTCACGAGGAGCGCGGAGGCGGCGAGGATCAGCGCGAGACGGGTGGCAGAGCCGGAGCGGATGGGATGGGTGTTCATGATGTGGTCCTTTCGGAGCGGCGAGCGTCATTCGACGGTCTCGCCGGTGCCGTCGGTGCGCGCAGAGGCGCCGCGACGGCGGAGAAGGGAGACAAGCGCGAAGAGGGCGACGGCGATCGCCGCCCCCGCTGCGCCGACCAGCACGACGCGGGTGGCGTGCTGGTCCTGGGGCGTGCTCTGGTTCTGATCGCTCGCGGCGCCGCCGGAGGTGTCTCCGGCGGGCGATGTCGCCTGCGGCGACGGCTCGTCTGTTGTCCGCACGAGCGGCGAGCCGCCGCCGACGGTGAACGGGATCAGCCCGCTGATCGGGTGGCCGTCGGATGACACGACGCGCCATCGCACCTCGTAGCCCGCATCGGGCATCGAGCCGTCGACGGGTACCGTGACGGTTCCCGCCTCGACGATCGGATCTCCGATGACCCAGTCTCGCCCGTCGGCGTCTGCGACGATCACCGCCGCGCCCATGGTGAGCACGTCGGAGGAGAAGCTCAAAGCGATCTCCGACGGTGCGTCAGCGAGCCGCTCACCCGGCGCGGGAGAGCTGGCGACGAGCTCATCATGCGCGGCGGCGGGTGCAGCCGCGGTCAGAAGAAGCACGGAGGTGACGGCGAAGACGCCGAGAAGGCGAGGAAGACGGGACATGGACGACGACCGATCTGCGCAAGGGCGCGTGCGTGTCCTCGGCGAATCCGAGGCGATCACGGACCGTCGCCGACGAGACCGCCGTCGACGGCTGAGGTCAGAGCACGATCGGCGACGGAGGGCCTCGTCGGCACAGCGCCGGCAGCAGTCGGAGCAGCACGGGCACCCACGTGGCCGTGACCACGACCGGGACGGGGCGCACGGCGGCGATGAGGGGAACGCGGTGCCGGCTGAGAGCACGGTGGGCCCATGCCACGAGTTCGCGGGCTGCGCGAAGAAGAGCGCGCGCGGCTTGTTCCCCGCGATACAGCGCGCCGAACGTCACGGCGGCGGCCAGCGCGTGAGACGCCCACATCGCCGGGGCGGCCGCAAGAGTGGAGGGGACAGCGGCGCCTGCCGTGTCGACGGACGAGCTCGCCAGGGTGAGGAGGTCATGCGAGCCGTGATGGGCGTGTCCTGCGCGAGCACCCACCGGAGGCGCCGCCGCCGAGCCCACGACGAAGAGCGTGTGGAAGAGCAGTTGGCTCACCGCGACGGCGATCCCGAGCCGCAGCGCTGACAGGGCTCGCCCGGCCAGCAGCGTGCATACGGTGACCGACAGCACCCAGGGAACGACGATCCCAGTCCAGCCGGGCAGCTCGCCGCCGGCCACGACGTGCGACAGCAGAGCGGCGAATGTCGCGATCGACGCCGCGAGGACGCCGCGCGCGACACGTGGTGCCCGGGGCTGACGCATGTTCCGATTCTGCCAGGTCGCCGCGAGTGCACGTGCCCTCCTCCCGTCTCCCCGCGCACCGCGCTCCTGCCGACGTCGGCCCTCACCGGGTGTCTTGACGACGGCTCGAGGCAGGACGATGATGAGCGCCGAGTCGCAGACCTGACTGTGCGACCCATTCGACGCCGGACGGCAGTTGAGGGGAGCCGCTTCCGCCCGGAACCAGAGCGCTCGGCATCGCCGGGCCGGATTCGGAGGTGTCATGAAGAAGTCTCGTGTGCTCGTGGCGGCGATCGCCGCCGTCGGGCTCGTCCTCGCCACGCCGGCGATGGCATCCGCAGGTCACAGGCCGCGCCCGGCGCCCGATCCTGTCGTCCGCTCCACGCAGGTCGTCGCGCCGTTCAACATCGACCTTGCGAAGAACACCGTGTACGTCGCCGACGGGTTCGCGAACGTCGTGGGCACGCTCGCCCGAGACGGTTCGATCATGCCCACCGTCTCACCGGCTCCCGGAGCCTCAGGTGTCGAACTCTCACGCGACGGCCGCACGCTCGCGTTCACGACGACCGACGGCGGGCCGGGGGAGATCACCGCAAGCGGTCTGCACCTCTGGGGTGCGCGCGGCTCGCAGGTGTACGCCGACACGCTCGCGTACGAGACGGCGAAGAACCCCGACAAGGGTGTCTCCTACGGCGTCACCGATCCCAGCACCTGCGTCAGTGACGCTCTCACGGCAGCGGGGCTTCCGGTGAGCTACACCGGGGCAGTGGACTCCCACGCCTACTCGGTGACGCAATGGGGGAAGCGCTGGATCGTCGCGGATGCCGGTGCGAACGCTCTGCTCACCGTCGACAACCGCGGCACGGTCGGCACCCTCGCGGTGCTCCCCGCCCAGCCGGCCACCATCACCGCCGATATGGCCGCTGCGGTGGGGCTCCCGGACTGTGTGGTGGGAGTGACCTACCGGTTCGAGGCCGTGCCGACGGATGTGGAGGTCGGCCGCGACGGAATGCTCTATGTGACGACCCTTCCTGGCGGACCGGAGTCTCCTGTCTTCGGCGCGCGAGGTGCGCTGTGGCGGGTGAACCCGTGGAACGGCTCGGTGAAGCTGATCGCCGGCGGGTTCCTCGGGGCGACGAACCTCGCGATCGGCACCCGTGGAGAGATCTACGTCGCCGAGTACTTCGCCGGGAAGATCTCCGTGGTGAAGAACGGGAAGAAGTCGGACTTCCTGAAGCTCACCAACGTGGTCGCCGTCGAGTCGGGGCGCGGCGGAGCGCTCTGGGCCGGCACGACGATCTCGCTCGATCCGTCGGGGCCGCAGGTGCCGGGCACGATCGTGGAGATCGTCAAGGGGAAGTGGCACACCAAGGGGTGGCTGCGCCACTGACGAGGCGGCACGCTCTGCGCGGTGGGGAGAGCGCCGCGCAGGGCGTGCATCCCGTCTCTCCGTGCGCCCCTTGTGTTCCGCGCACTCCGAGTCGCGTGATCGCCGCTGGCGAGAGGGTCAGAGGGTCGGGCGCTCGATCAGCACGAGCCCCTGGCGCGTGTCGGAGAGGGTGACCCATCCGTCGCCGAAGAGGTACGTCATCCCATACCCCTCGTCGTCGACGACGATCGCCTGCTCCGGATCTTCCGTGACGTAGGTTCCGTCGTCGCCCTCTTCGGTGATCCACCCTTCGGCGGCCAGGGTGGATCGGGCGGTCGCGGCTTCGTCTTCGGTGATCGGCGACCATGCGAACAGCAGGAGGTTGTCGCCGGTCTCGGAGGTGAAGTCGCCCCACGTGCACGACAGGCCCTCGGGCAGTTCCACATCCGTGATGAAGAACGGGTCCTCCCGCGCGGTCCAGCCTCGGCCCTCGAGTTCGCTGACGAGGTCGGGATCGAGCATGGTCTCGCATGTCAGGTCTTCGGGCGAGAACCCCACCGTCGCGTCGGGAGACGGCGTCGCGGGAGTGGTCGGCTCGGACGGTGCGCTCGGCTCCGGGTCGGGGACGGCCGGGCCCGGGGAAGAAGGCGCGCATGCCGTCGTCACCGCGAGCGCGGCGGCGAGCAGCGAGACCTGCAGCAGACGGAGCGGGCGACGAGCAGACATGGGCGAAGACGACTCCGGTTCAGCGGTGGTGGATGAGGTCGAGGAACGGCTCGTGGAGAACGCCGTTGGTCGCCAGTGACGACCGCGAGGAGAGCGACTCTGTGCCGTCGATGTCGGTGAATCGGCCACCGGCCTCGAGGACGATGGGCACGTGCGCCGCGATGTCGTATTCCTTCACATCGAACTCGGCGACGAACTCCAGACGCCCCTCCGCGAGGAGCATGTACGGCCAGGCGTCGCCGTAGCCGCGGTCACGCCAGACCGTCCGTGTGAGGCGCAGCAGCGCGTCGAGGCGGCCGGCGTCATCCCACTGGGCGATGCTCTGGAAGCTGATGCTCGCATCCGCGACGTGCGCGATCGACGACACCGACAGGCGACGCGGCTCGCCCCCCACGGTCGACGTCCATGCTCCGAGACCGGCAGCACCCCACCAGCGACGACCGATGGCCGGCTGGCTCACCACTCCCACGCGGGGGACGCCGTCGATCGACAGGGCGATGAGCGTCGCCCACATCGGAATGCCCTTGAGGTAGTTCGATGTGCCGTCGATCGGATCGATGATCCACTGGCGAGACGCGGCGGCGCTCTGACCGAACTCCTCACCCAGCACGGCATCGCCGGGGCGCTCCTCACGGAGGATGTCGCGCAGCGCCCTCTCCGTGGCGAGATCCGCCTCGGTGACGTACGAGGCGTCAGCCTTCACATCCACACGCAGATCGGGCGTGTCGAACCGCTCCATCGACACGGCGTCGGCGGCATCTGCCAGGCGCAGCGCGAGCGACAGATCGTGCGAGAGGTCGCCGGCGAAGGGCGCGACCCAAGACGACGAGGGGGAGGGGATGGTCACGGCATCCAGGATACGTGTCGCGCCCAGCCCGATTTCAGAGTTACGGCATCGGGATGGTAACGTAATTCCTCGGTTCGCCTCTCGGTGAACAGCCTGCACCTCTAGCTCAATCGGCAGAGCAACTGACTCTTAATCAGTGGGTTCTGGGTTCGAGTCCCAGGGGGTGCACAGTAGGAAAACCCCCGACCTCCCGGAGAACACACCAAGGAGTCGGGGGTTTTCTCATGCCCGGGCGCCGCGGCCGATCGAGACGTCCGCGTCAGGCCAGCGGCGGATGCGACGGGATCGAGTGCGGCGGGGCGCCGCGCGACGGCTCTTCTGCGGCATCCGTCGCCGGCAGCTCTATCCCCACCGTCGCCGGTCCGGCGTCGCCGCGGTCGTGGAAGCGGCGCCCCGTGATGACGCTCGCGGTGAGCTTCAGCACGTGCGTCTTGCGGCGCGGGCTGGCGGTCGCCACGCGATGGATGCCGCTTCGTTCCATCTCGACGGCGTCGTCGACACGTGCCGCGACCCCGCGGAGGACGACGCTCCACCAGCCGGCCTCGTCGTGCCCGTCGATCTCGAAAGCGGCGGCGGGCTGACTGGCGAGGCGGACGTCCTTGATGTCCGGCGCACTGCGGAAGTACACCGCTCCCTGATAGGCGACGTAGTTGACCGGAAAGATGTCAGGAGCGCCGGCATCGTCGGTGAGCGCGAGGCGGCCGACCTTCTGGGCTTCGAGGAGAATCCAGCAGTCCGCGGTGTTCAGGTGGCTGGTCGGGGGGCGCCCGTTCATCATCCGGTCCTCTCGTTCGCTCACGGCGACGCGATGCAGGCCAGGCTACTGCGCGGCCACGTGCCCGACAAGCGAATCGGCACGCCCGCGACCATCCACATCCCGCCGGTCGCGTCGGGGGACCTTCGCCCCTGGGGCCTTGCCGCGACAACGGCGAGACTGCTCGCGGCAATCGAGGAGGACACCATGAAAGCTGCCGTCGTCACGACCTTCGGGAAGCCCGCGAGCGTCGAGGAGATCGACGTCCCGCGTCCCGGTCCCGGGCAGGTGCTGGTGCGCCTCGAGACCTGCGGCCTGTGTCACACCGACATCCATGCGATGCAGGGAGACTGGCCGGTCAAACCCACCCTTCCGCTCATACCGGGCCACGAAGGTGTCGGCATCATCGAGGAGGTCGGGGAGGGGGTGACCACCCGCGAGGTCGGGCAGCGTGTGGCTATGCCGTGGCTCGGCTACGCCTGCGGTGACTGCCGCTACTGCATCGATGGACGGGAGAACCTCTGCGAGCGGCAGTACAACAACGGCTACGCCGTCGCAGGCGGCTACGCGGAGTTCATGCTCGCCGATGCCCGCTTCGCGACACCCGTACCGGACGAAGTGACCTCGTTCGACGCGGCACCGCTCACGTGTGCGGGGGTCACCACGTATGCGGCCATCAAGAACGCGCACGTCACACCGGGCGAGAAGGTCGCGATCTTCGGCATCGGCGGACTGGGGCACCTCGCCGTGCAGTACGCGCGGCTCGTGGGGGCCCGTGTGATCGCCGTCGACGTCACGGAGGAGAAACTCGCCCTGGCAACCGAACTCGGGGCCGACTGGACGGTCAATGCGGCCAAGACCGACCCCACGGAGGCGATCCGGCAGATCGGCGGTGCGGATGTCGCGGTCATGCTCGCGATCGCGCCGAGCGTCTTCCGGCAGGCGTTCGAGTCTCTCAACCGCGGCGGTCGGCTCGTTCTCGTCTCGCTGCCCGCGGAAGGCAAGCTCGAGATCCCGATCTTCGACACGGTGCTGAAGGGCATCTCCGTGATCGGGTCGATCGTCGGCACGAGGCAGGATCTCGTCGAAGTCTTCGACCTTCATGCCGCGGGACGCACGCGCGTCATCGCTGAAGCGCGCGGCCTCGACGAGGTGAACGAATCCGTCGACGCGGTGCTCGCGGGAAGTGTCGAGGCGCGTCTCGTGTTCGTGTACGGCGGCGAAGAGGAGGCTCCCGCCTCGCGGTCATCGACCTCGGCGTGAGGGCGGGCTCCGTCCCCTGGTGGGACGGCCGCACCGCGGTACGGGCGAACACCGACGAGCCTGCGGCAATAGACTGCGGGCGCAGCCCCTCATGCGGGCGCAGACCCTCGGGAGGTACGGATGTCGGCGCCGGCACACGCGACGGGGTCGGTCTCGGAGCCACCGACGCGCACCCCTCATGTTCGGGGTATCTCGAGCCCGGCGATCGTCATCTCCGTCGCCGTGCTGGTGGTCGTCCTGGTGCTTCAGTTCGCCGTCGACGAGCGCGCGGCGCGGTTGGTCGCGACGATCTATGTCGGACTGTTCATCGCGTGGACGATCCTGCAGATGGTGCGCGATGTGCTCAAGGGACACGTCGGGCTCGATGTGCTGGCGGTTGTGGCGATGGTCGCGACCCTCGCCGTGGGCGAGTACATCGCGTCGCTCATCGTGGTGGTCATGCTCGCGGGCGGCGAGGCCCTCGAGGACCTCGCGGGAAGACGCGCTCGCGGGGAGCTGACGGCACTCATGACGAGAGCTCCGCGCATCGCCCACGTCGTGACCTCACGCGGCGACGACGCGGAGGAGGTCGAGGACCGGGCAGTGGATGCCGTGGCCGTGGGCGACGTGCTGCTCGTCCGTCCGTCCGAGATCGTGCCGGTCGACGGGATGCTGCTGAGCCCCACGGGAGAGTTCGATGAATCGTCGCTGACGGGCGAGAGCATGCCGGTCACCCGTGCCGAGGGCGACGAGGTGCTCTCCGGTGCGGTCAACGGCATCCGGGCAGTGCTGATCCGTGCATCGCGGGTGAGCGCCGACAGCCAGTACCAGCAGATCGTCGCCCTCGTGCAGGAGGCGCAAGACAGTCGCGCCCCCATCGTGAGACTCGCCGATCGCTTCGCCATCCCGTTCACCGCTGTGTCACTGGTGCTCGCCGGCGCAGCGTGGGGCTTATCCGGTGATCCGACACGGTTCGCGGAGGTGCTGGTGCTCGCCACTCCCTGCCCGCTGCTCATCGCCGCGCCGGTCGCTTTTCTCGGTGGGCTCTCACGGGCGGCGAAGGCGGGGGTGATCGTCAAGAGCGGATCGGTGATCGAGCGCTTGGCGAAGGTGCGCTCCGTCGCGTTCGACAAGACCGGCACGCTCACCCAGGGGCGGCCGCAGCTCGTCGAGGTGCGCCCGGCCCCGGGCGTGGACAGCGACGAGGTGCTTCTGCTGGCGGCGTCGGCGGAGCAGTACTCGTCGCACGTGCTGGCCGCGGGCGTGCGGCAGGCGGCGACCTCCGGCGGTGCGGAGCTGCTGCCGGCGGAATCCGCTGAAGAGGTCGCGACGAACGGTGTGCGCGCGGTGATCGGCGGACGACAGGTCGTCGTCGGAAAACCGGCGTATGTGGCCTCGATCGCTCCCGAGATGGTCATCGCCGACCTGCAGCCCGGCCAGGCGGCCGCGTACGTCGCCGTCGACGGCCGCTACGCGGGCGTGCTCATCCTCGCCGATGAGCCGCGGCCCGAATCTCGCGAGGTCGTCTCGTGGCTTCGGAGCCATGGTGTGGAGCGGGTCATGATGGTCACCGGCGACGCCCGCCCGACGGCCGAATCGATCGCCGAGCAGGTCGGGATCACGGAAGTGCACGCGGACGTCCTGCCGCAGGACAAGGTGCGGCTGGCAGCAGCGCTTCGCCCCGGGCCGACGATGATGGTCGGCGACGGAGTCAACGACGCACCCGTGCTCGCCGCGGCCGACGTGGGCGTGGCCATGGGGGCGCGCGGCGCCACGGCCGCCGGAGATGCCGCCGAGGTGGTCGTTCTCGTGGACTCGCTCGACGGAGTGGTGGATGCGGTCTCGGTCGGCCGGCACACGCTTCAGGTCGCCATGACCGCGATCTGGATCGGGATCGCGCTGAGCGTCGGTCTCATGATCGTCGCGATGACCGGGATCATCCCGGCTGTGGCCGGGGCTCTCGCGCAGGAAGCGGTCGACCTCGCTACTATCCTCTATGCACTCCGCGCCCTGGGCGGCCCGCGTCTTCTCGGCGCGCGACGGCGGCGCGAAGCTCAGATCTGACGCCGATCCGACCGTCGCCCGTCGCGGCGCAAGCGACAGGCGGAGCGGGAGTGCGACGACCTCGCGCCCGCGCAGGGGTTGCGGCGGGGGGTGGCCGGGCCCACATACTGTGGGCATGGACGCCGTCAATGAGGTTCTGCTGGCCGGGGGCGACGCCCTGTGGACGTGGATCGTACTGCCGGTCGTGGTGGTTCTCGGCCTGTACTTCACCGTCCGGTCGCGGGTGGTGCAGTTCCGGCTCATCCCCGAGATGTTCCGCACGCTGACCGACAAGACGCCGCAGACCGCCGACGGCAAGCCGCAGTCGGTCTCTGCCTTCCAGGCATTCACGATCTCCGCGGCATCCCGCGTGGGGGTCGGCAACATCGCGGGCGTCGGAACGGCGATCGCGGTCGGCGGGCCCGGGGCGGTCTTCTGGATGTGGCTCATGGCATTCGTGGGCGGCGCGTCGAGCTTCATCGAGTCATCCCTCGCTCAGCTCTTCAAGGTGCGAGACCGCGACAGCTTCCGCGGCGGTCCTGCTTACTACATGGAGCGGGGTCTCAAAGCCCGCGGTCTGGGGGTGTGGTTCGCCATCATCCTCATCGTCTGCTTCCCCTTCGCGTTCAGCTCGCTGCAGGCCAACACCATCGCGGCGACGGTGACGGCGGGTGTCGACGGCGACGTGGCCTGGCTGCGGTGGGCCATCGGCGGCGGCGTTGCTCTCCTCACCGGCCTGGTGGTCTTCGGGGGTGTGCGTCGCATCGCCTCCGTGACCCAGTTCCTCGTGCCGATCATGGCGCTCACCTACCTTGTGCTGGGCCTCGTGGTCGTCGTCATCCACGTCGACCGCATCGGTCCGGTCTTCGCCGAGATCTTCACGTCGGCCTGGGGATTCCACGAAGTGGTCGGCGCGGCCTTCGGCTACATCGTCCTCACGGGCGTCAAGCGCGGCATGTTCTCGAACGAGGCCGGGCTCGGCTCCGCCCCGAACGCGGGCGCGAGCGCCGCGGTGACCCACCCCGTGAAGCAGGGACTCGTGCAGACCCTCGGCGTGTACTTCGACACGTTCCTCGTGTGCTCGATCACGGCATTCATCATCCTGGTCTCGGTGCCGGATCTCGCCGGGGCCTCCCGGGGGATCGACCTCACCCAGGGGGCCCTCGTCGGAACGCTCGGGGGGTGGGCGAACATCGTGCTCAGCGTCATCATCTTCCTGCTGGCGTTCTCCTCGATCCTCGGCAACTACTACTACGGGGAGTCGAACCTCGAGTTCATCTCGCCCCGACCGGTGCTGCTGACCGTGTACCGCGCGCTGGTGGTCGTCGCGGTGCTCGCCGGGTCGGTCGCCAGCGCCGACCTGGTCTGGAACCTCGCCGATGGGGTGATGGGGCTCATGGCGCTGACCAACCTCGTCGCGATCGGACTGCTCTCGGGCATCGCCTTCCGGCTGCTGAAGGACTACACCCGGCAGCGCCGGGAGGGCCGTGATCCGGTCTTCACCCGCGACCGGCTGCCCGACATAGAGGGCATCGAGTGCTGGGAGGACGAGTTCACCGTCACGGGGCCGATCGACCTCCCGACGCGCACTCGCCAGGCCCGGAAGCACCGCGATCACCTGCACACGCAGCCACTCGTCCACCCGCAGCGAGAGCCGCGCCGCGACGACGACCCGGCGCGATGACGCGCGACTCCGCGCTGGTGTGCGGGGGGCGCCGGATGCCACGCTGGATGCATGGCCACGACGTCGACCCCTCCTGACCTCTCCGGCAAGCGCGCCCTCGTCACCGGCGCGGCCAGCGGCATCGGACTCGCGTGCGCGGAAGAGCTGGCCCGGCGGGGAGCTCACGTCACGGTCGCCGATGTGGACGCCGCCGCGGCCGAAGGCGTGGCGGCGCGATTGGGCGGCCAGACGTGGGTCGTCGATCTCTCGGACACGGCCGCCCTCGAAGATCTCCGGCTCGACGTCGACATCCTCGTCAACAACGCCGGAGTGCAGACCGTGGCTGCCTTGCACGAGTTCGCCCCGGAGCGCTGGCGGCTGATGCACCGGCTCATGGTCGAATCGCCGTTCCTGCTCATCCGTGCCTCCCTCCCCGGGATGTATGCCCGCGGGTGGGGGCGGATCGTCAACGTCTCCAGCGTGCACGGGCTGCGTGCGAGCTCGTTCAAGTCGGCCTACGTCTCCGCCAAGCACGCGCTCGAGGGGCTGTCGAAGGTCGCCGCCCTGGAGGGGGGACCGCACGGGGTGACGAGCAACTGCGTCAACCCGGCGTACGTGCGCACACCGCTCGTGGAGAAGCAGATCGCCGACCAGGCCCGCATCCACGGCATCCCCGAGGCTGATGTCGTCGCCGAGATCATGCTCACCGAGAGCGCGATCGCCCGGCTCGTCGAGCCCGAGGAGGTCGCCTCGCTCGTGGCGTGGCTCGCGTCCGACCAGGCTGCGATGGTGACGGGCGCCAGTTACACGATGGATGGCGGGTGGACGGCGCGATGACGGTCACGCCAGGTCGCGCAGGCGAGCGGCGAACCCTTCGGCGTCGCCGGCACGTCGCTCGTACGACACCCCGAGGATGAGGAGCACCGTGCCGACGGCGGCGAGGGTGATCCACCACGGCATCGAGTCGATTCCCCGTCCGATCTGCACGGCGAACGCCAAGACGTTCTCGATGGGGAGCACGACGATCCCGAGCACGAACGGCGCAGCCAGCCGCAGTCGTGCGCCGAGAAGGATGGCGACCAGGGCCATGACCATCACCAGCACCGCACGCCAGGTGAGCGGGTCGGTGAAGGTGGCTGCGGTCGATGCGCTGAAGAGCACCACGAGTCCCGGGGTGAGCAGTGGCCATGAGCCGCGGGCGCTCCGCGGCCATGCGGTGATGCTCATGCGAGGGCCGGGAGGTTCCTGCCCGTCGACCCGAAGCTGAAGCGCGCCGGCGGCGAGGAGCGCGGCACCCAGAGGGAGGGAGAACCACTCGACACGCAGGTCGCGCGGGCTCCACGCCACGACGGCAGTGACGAACGCCAGCGCGAAGACGAACCAGACGGGCGGCAGGATGCCGTCGTCTCGACGCCGCCGCCACGCGATGGCCACGACGCCTATGCACAGCACGAGCATCAACGACCACATGCCCCAGATGGTGGCCCAGTCGCGATGGACGGCGGGCCAGGTGCCTGCGGTCAGCCAGAGGAGGGCGGGGGCGAGCGACCACTGTGCACGACTCGACGGGACAGCGCCGGCCCCGCTGCGGCCCGGTGACGCGGCCCCCGACGACGTGCGTGCGAGTGCGACGCCCGCGATCAGTGCGAGCGAGGCCCCGGCCGCGGCGCACCCGAGAGTCGACCAGAACGCACCGGGCGGGGGAGGGGCGGTCTCGAGCATGACGGCGCGCACGCCCCACACGGGACCGGCCGCTGCTGCGAGCATCGATGACACGAGGAGCGCGGCGCGCAACGTTCTTGACCACCGGCTGCTCGAGGGGAACCGGCCGCCGGTCACCAGAAGCACCGCCGAGGCGATCAGGAGGAAGGCGAACCGCAACGGATCGCCGAAGGCCGCCAACGCGACAAGGCTCGCCGCCGCGGCGGAGATCAGGCCCGTCCACACGAGTGCGCGACCCGGACGGCCGCGGCGGACCAGCACGGCGCCCACCGCGACGGCGGACAGAGCAGGCGGGGCGACGTACACCTCGACGACGTCGACGCCGACGATCTGAAGGCACACCACCCAGGCTCCGGTCGCGGCGGCCGCCGCGTACCACCACGCTCTGGCGGCTCCTGTGATGAGCGCGGCCGCAACGGCGCCGACGGCGAGGATCGCGAGCACGAGCGCGGCGGTGTGCAGGCCGGCCGCGGTACGGGTCAGAGACAGCGCGACCGCGACAACTGCGGTGACGATCGCCGCGACCTCGAACGTCCAGGCGGCGAACTGCGCTTCTCGTGGAGGCACGCCCCGCGACTCCAGCAGCGACCGACCGGCATCGGGGATCGCGAGGGCGACCGCGACGATCGCCGCGATCGTGGGAAGGGTCACCGGCGAGGCACTGGTCGAGAGGATCTGTGCCCCCAGGCAGATGACGACCACAGCGAGCGACGGCACGAGCACGGCCGCGGACAGGCCCCGCAGCACGATGCTGAGTCCCGGCCGTCGCGTCGCCGTCAGCGTGAGGGCCAGGAGGAAGATGACTGCCGTCGACAGGGCGGTCCATCCGCTTCGCTCCCGCACCACCTGGAGGATGCCGAACGCGAACGGAACCGCAGTGACCGTCAAGAGCGCCCACCAGGTGCGACTCGAGATGCGCGACGAGAAGGTGGCGAGCATCGCACCGATCCCGGCGGCGGAGGTCACGATGCTCACCGTGCCGATCGGGCCGATCGAGGTCAGAGTGAGCGCTGCGCCCGCGCCGGCGAGCGCGTAGGCGAAGGCCACACCCAGGTGCGCCCACTGGCCGCCCGCGGGGCGGCGGGCGGCGAGGACGAGCAGCACGCCCACGACGAACGGCGCCGCGGAGGCTGCCAGCGACGTGTCACGCCACGACAGGGCCGCGCCCAGGGCGAGCGCGGTGTGGGCGGCGATCGAGAGCGGAACGGCGACGGATGCTCGCAGCGTGAGAGCGCGCAGCAGCGCGAGAGCCAGGGCTCCGGCGACGATGAGGCCCGCCACCGTGGCGGCGCCGCGACCCGGGTACGGGATCGTCGTGGTCGCGGCGGCGGCGGCCACCGTCGTCCAGGCGGCCAGCACGGATGCCCAGGCGGTGCGGCCGCGACGCCTCATCCCCGCTGCGTGGACGGCGAGGAGCCCGGCGCCTGCCCACAGCGCACCTGCTGCTCCTGCGGCGGCGAGGAGATCGTCGAGAGTGACGGCGGGACGGGCGGTCAGGGTACGGAGCGCACCATAGGCTGCGAGCGCCGCCACCGGGAGCGAACCGACCCCGGTGACCACCAGGCTCCCGGCGTTCGTCCACATCGTCTGGGCACGTCCGTGCTCGGGCAGGACCAGGGTGGCGACGAGGAAGCCGGCAAGCGGGCCGACGATCCAGGCGACGGGATACCAGCCGGGTCCGCCGCCGCCCACCTCGACGACCGCCTGCGCGCTCGCGAGCCCGGCGGCCGAGAACGCTCCGCCGGCGCCGAACGACCAGAGGGCGGCGGCGGCGTGACCCGCCGAGCACCGCGCGACGATCCCGATCGTGACGGCGGCGACCGCGGCCGCCCACAGCAGCGACGGCGCCGACCCATCGGCCGCGGTCGCGACGCTGAGCATCGCCGCTGCCGCCGCCGCGAGCTGAACGAGCGTGAGGGCAACGATCTCGGCGCGCAGCGGCACGCGGGCGAATCGTGCGCGAGGACGTATGACGACGATGAGCGCGGCGCCGGCCGCCATCGAGGTCAGCCACCCGGCCAGGCCGCTCGCCAGAGATCCCGCGGGGGCGCCGAGCATGGCGGGTACCGTCGCGAGGGCCGCGGCGGGTGCTCCCACCCAGGCTCGCAGAGACCATCGGCGCGCGAGAGCGAGCAGCGTCGCTCCGGTGATGAGCGTGCCGAAGCCCGCGGGCGCCCATGGGCCCGAGGGCACGGTGACGATCGTCGCGAAGGAGTACACATCGAGCGCCGCGAACACGAGCGCGAGGGCCGCCGTCGTCTCTGCCGATGAGCGCAGTCCGCGCACCGACAGCGCCCGTGCGCCCGCCATGAGGATCACCGTGGCGGCAAGTGTCGCAGCTCCACGCAGGGTCGCATCGGACAGTTCCGGTGAGAAGAACGTGAAGACGATGGCGGCCACGGCGAACAGACCGGCACCGGCCACCGCGAGCACCGATTGCAGGGTGGTGTCATGGCGCCGAGGCGCCGGGGCCGGACGGCTCGCGGGCCGCCGGGTGCGGGGAGCCTCGGGGGAGGGCGTGCCCGCGGCATGCGCTGACGAGACCGGCGCGCGCGGAATGGCGCGCCGCAGCGCCTCGCGAGTCTGCAGTGCCGCCACCGCCGCCTGCGACGCCTCCCACAGGGCGAGGGCTGCGGGCGAGGCGAGATCGGCGCCGCAGCGGCGGCACACAGCATCCGTCAGCGGTGCCGCACCGCACACAGGGCACGCCTGACGTTGCTGGAGCTGCGCGATCGCGGGGTCACTCCATGCGGGCGTCGTCGTGCCGGCGGACATCATCATTCGGCCGCTTCCGGAACCCACTGCAGGATGTCGCCGGGCTGGCACTCCAGCACGCGGCAGATCGCGTCGAGCGTGCTGAAGCGCACCGCCTTCGCTCGACCGTTCTTCAGCACCGAGACGTTGGCGGGGGTGATGTCGATGGCCGCCGCGAAATCGCTCACCGACATCTTCTTCTTGGCCAGCTCGACGTCGAGGTTGATGATGATCGGCATCACACGACCTCCGACAGGTCGTGCTGCAGTTCGAGCGCTCTTCGCAGGAGCTCCCGCAGCACGACGACCACGAGCGCGAGCGCGGCGCCCACCACGATGCCGAAGCACCCGAGGAGCATGACCGAGGGATTGGCTGCGTGGGCGATGGACAGCAGGATGAGCGCGGTGACGATGAGGAGGTCGGCGACGACGATGGCGATGAGGATCACCGTGATGTAGCCGAGGGAACGTTCGCTGAAGGGCTCGTCGTCGCGAAAGAACCCCAGCATCCGCCACAGGCACACGAGGACGACCTGCACGCAGACGATGAACACGACGCCGATGAGGATGCCGGGCACCCGGAGCCACGCCAGTTCGGGGAAGCGGTCCGCCCATCCGTCGGCGGTCGCCGGGAGCGCGAAGACCTGGCCGATCAGGAGGATCACGATGGTGAGGGCGAGCAGTGTGCGAAGAGCGATGCGGGTGAACCGGTGCATACGAAACCTATCGATAAACGGTAAGCAGTTATCGATATTCAAGACACATTCGCCGGCGTCGCGCAAGTGGCGGCCCTCTTGGGCCGACGTGCGCGAAGGGGGCGGCGCGCGGGCTCAGCGGCGCGGAGCGGCCATGATGCGGGTGCTCAACTGGTGCGCGTGGGCGAGAAGCGTGCGTCCGAGCGAAGCCAGTCGGTCCGGGCCGAAACGGAACTCCACGCCCGTGAGGCTCAACGCCCACTCGGGGCTGCCCGCATGATCGAACACCGCCGCCCCGATGCCCCATGACCCCTCCACGATCAGCCCCGGGTTCACGCTGTAGCCGCGATCCCGGGTCGACGCCACGCGCGCGCGCAGCGCGCCCGCATCGTGGGCGGATCCCCATCGCTCGGGGAGCTCGGGGTGTCGCTCGAGATAGGCGTCCACGTCGTCGTCCGGCACGAAGGCGAGGATGGCCATGCCCGCGGACGCCACCCCCAGGGGGAAGCGCACCCCCTCGCTCAGGACGAACGAGCGGATCGGGAAAGATCCCTCCTCCCGCAACAGGCAGACCGTCTCGTCTCCTCGGCGCACCGAGAGGAACGCGCTCTCTTCGGTCTTCACCGCCAGCGAGCGGACGATGTCCCGGGCGAGATGGGTGATGTCGTAGCGCACGGCAGCCGCGTTGCCCATGAGGAACAGCTCCGGACCCGGCAGCCAGCGGGCACTGCGGGGATCCTGGTCCACGAGCCCCTCCGCGCGCAGGGCAGACAGCAGTCGGTGGGCGGTCGACCGCGACAGGTCCGCATCTCGGGCGAGGTCGCCGACCCCGCGACCTGCCGGTCCGCCGGCACTCACGAGGCGAAGCAGCGACGCGGCACGCGCGATCGCCTGAGCCCCCGGCACCGTGCCGGCCCTGCGTTCCATATCGTGGACACTACGGTGACGACGTTCCACATCGCAAGCGCCGGGTTGTCCGCCCTCGCGCCGCGCGGAGATGCTGGTGGCTGACACGAAGGAGTGGGTCATGATCGACAAGACGTGGACGTCGGCCGCCGAGGCGGTCGCCGACATCCCGGACGGGGCGACGCTCGCCGTGGGCGGGTTCGGGCTGTCCGGAAACCCCATGGTGCTGATCGAGGCCCTGCACCGCCAGGGCACCCGCGACCTGCGCATCGTGAGCAACAACTGCGGCGTCGACGACTGGGGGCTCGGGATCCTCCTCGCCGACAAGCGCATCAGCAAGATGACCTCCTCCTATGTGGGCGAGAACAAGGAGTTCGAGCGGCAGTTCCTCTCCGGCGAGCTCGAACTGGAACTCACCCCCCAGGGCACGCTGGCCGAGAAGCTCCGCGCCGGGGGATCGGGCATCGCCGCCTTCTACACGCAGACCGGTGTCGGCACGCAGGTGGCCGAGGGAGGACTGCCCCGCCGGTACGACGCATCCGGCGAGATCGCCGTCGCCTCCGCGCGGAAGGACGTGCGCAGCTTCGCCGTGTCGGGCCGGCAGCGAGAGTACGTGCTCGAGGAGGCGATCGTGACCGACTTCGCGCTCGTGCACGCCGCCGTCGGCGACACCCACGGGAACCTCGTCTTCCACAAGGCCGCGCGCAACTTCAATCCGCTCGCCGCGATGGCCGGGCGTGTCTGCATCGCCCAGGTGGAGACGCTCGTGGGGGCGGGAGAGATCGACCCGGATGCCGTGCACCTTCCGGGCGTGTTCGTGCATCGCGTCGTTCAGGTCGGCACCGACATCGAGAAGCGCATCGAGCGACGCACGGTCGCCACCGCGCCGGAAGGAGCCTGAGATGGCCCTCAGCCGCAACGAGATGGCCGCCCGCGCGGCCCGCGAATTGGCCGACGGCTCATACGTGAACCTCGGCATCGGGCTGCCGACCCTCGTGCCCAATCACGTGCCGGCCGGGGTGACCGTCGTGCTCCAGTCGGAGAACGGCATCCTCGGCGTCGGACCGTACCCCGCCGAGGATCAGGTCGACCCCGACCTCATCAACGCGGGCAAGGAGACCGTGACGGTGCTTCCCGGAGCCGCGTACTTCGATTCCGCGACGAGCTTCGGGATGATCCGGGGTGGCAAGATCGATGCCGCCGTTCTCGGTGCGATGCAGGTGTCGCGCACCGGCGACCTCGCGAACTGGATGATCCCCGGGAAGATGGTGAAGGGCCCCGGCGGCGCGATGGACCTCGTGCACGGCGCGGCCCGCGTGATCGTGCTCATGGAGCACGTCGCCCGCGACGGTTCGCCCAAGATCGTCGAGTCGTGCTCCCTCCCGCTCACAGGCAGGGGGGTCGTCGATCGCATCATCACGGATCTCGCCGTGATCGATGTGACCGACAATGGTCTCGTGCTCGTCGAGACGGCACCCGGCGTCACCGTCGACGAGGTCATCGCCGCGACCGAACCGCCACTCCTGGTGGCAACGGGACAACGAGAGGAAGCGTCATGAGCGCTGAAGACATCGTCATCGTGGGCGCCGCCCGAACCCCGCAAGGCCGCCTCAAAGGGCAGCTCGCGTCGTTCACCGCGCCGCAGCTCGGAGGCTTCGCGATCGCCGGGGCGCTGGAGAAGGCGGGTGTGCCGGCCGACGCGGTCGACGCGGTCATCATGGGCCAGGTGCTCCCCGCCGGATCGGGCCAGAATCCTGCTCGGCAGGCGGCGATCGCCGGCGGGATCGGCTGGGACGTGCCCGCCTCCGCGGTGAACAAAGTGTGCCTGTCGGGGCTGACCGCCATCATCGACGCGAAGCGGATGATCGCCGTCGGGGATGCGAAGGTCGTCGTCGCCGGCGGGATGGAGTCGATGACGCAGGCCCCGCATCTGCTGATGGGGTCGCGCGACGGCTGGACGTACGGTTCGGTCGAAGTGCTCGATCACATGGCCTACGACGGACTCACCGACGCCTACGATCGCGAGAGCATGGGGGCCTCCACCGAACGGCTGAACCCCCGGTTCGACGTCACCCGCGAACAGCAGGATGCCGTCGCCGCCCTTTCGCACCAGCGCGCCGCCCGGGCGCAGGCCGACGGGATCTTCGACGCCGAGATCGTCGCCGTCGAGGTGCCGCAGCGGCGGGGCGAACCGCGGATCGTCACTTCCGACGAGGGCGTGCGCCCCGACACGACCGTCGAGACGCTCGCCGGCCTTCGGCCGGCCTTCAGCGCCGACGGGACGATCACGGCGGGGAACTCCTCGCAGATCTCAGACGGCGCGGCCGCCGTCATCGTGACGACCCGCTCGCACGCCGACGAGAACGGCTGGGCGGTGATGGCGGTGATCGGCCAGGCCGGTCAGGTCGCCGGACCCGACAACTCGCTCCACGCCCAGCCTGCACGTGCCATCGAGCAGGCGCTGTCGCGCCAGGGGAGTAAGGCAACGGACCTCGATCTCGTCGAGATCAACGAGGCGTTCGGCGCGGTGGTGGCGCGTTCTCAGGCGGAGCTCGCGCTGAGCGACGACGTCGTCAACATCCACGGCGGCGGAATCGCGCTCGGGCATCCGATCGGCGCCTCGGGCTGCCGTCTCGTCGTTCACGCCGTGCACGAGCTCGTGCGCCGCGGGTCCGGTACGGCCGCCGTGGGGCTGTGCGGGGGCGGCGGTCAGGGAGAAGCGCTTATTCTTACTCGTTGACCCCTCGAGAAGGAGCCCCCACATGTGTTCTCCGATTGCGTGCACCGTCTGCGGAAAGACGACGTGGACCGGTTGCGGCCTCCACATCGATCAGGCGCTGGCCGGCGTTCCCGCCGAGGCACGCTGCACCTGCGCTCCGGCGGCCTGACGCGGGTCGCCGACGCGTCCCGTCACACCTCGGCCGTGCGCGGCCTCAGCCGTTGATGCGCTTTCGCAGGAGCTTCTTCTCGCGGCCGTGGATCGGCGAGTCCGGAGCGATCAGCTTGCCCTGCGCAGCGCGCCGAGTGTCGACGACGGCGCCGATCGCGAGCGCCAGCGTGATTCCCCAGTTCAGCCATGCCAGCGCTGTGCGCCAGCTGAACGGTGCCTCCTCGCGAGCAGAGCGCAGGAGCGTGAGCCCGCTGGTGAAGACGGTCAGGATGCCCGTGCCGAAGAGGTACTTGCGCATACCTCAACGCTATCGGTCGACGCAAGCACCCGCAGGGCCTTGACAGGGCGTTGTTAGCCTGGTGGTTCCCAGCCGAGAGGAGCTCCGTGCCTGCCGCCGCAGATTTCGTGGTCGTCGCCAACCGTCTTCCCGTGGATCGTGGTGATGACGAGAACGAGCCCTGGCGGCGTTCACCGGGCGGTCTCGTGACGGCACTCGAGCCCGTCGTGCAGCGCACCGGCGGTGCCTGGGTCGGCTGGCCCGGCCAGTCGGATCTCGATGTCGAGCCGTTCGAGTTCGACGGCGTGCATCTGGTGCCGGTGTCGCTGAGCGCCGACGAGGTCGCGAAGTACTACGAGGGCTTCTCCAACGACACGATCTGGCCTCTCTACCACGATGTGATCGCCGCGCCGACCTACCACCGCGCGTGGTGGGACGCATACGTGCGCGTGAATCGTCGCTTCGCGGAAGCCGCGGCGGGGGTGGCGGGTCCGGATGCCACGGTGTGGGTGCATGACTACCAGCTTCAGCTCGTCCCGCGCATGCTGCGGGAGATGCGACCCGACCTCACGATCGGGTACTTCCACCACATTCCGTTCCCGGCATACGGCATCTTCTCGCAGCTGCCGTGGCGATCACAGGTTCTCGAAGGGCTTCTGGGCGCCGACGTCATCGGGTTCCAGCGCGCTGCGGACGCCGCGAACTTCACGATGGCCGTGCGACGCCGGTTCGGCTTCGATTCACGCGCCGGGTCGATCCGGGTGGCCCTGCCCGGTGGTGGCGAGCGCACCGCCGTGGCGCGGGCGTACCCCATCTCCATCGATACGGCGACCTACGAGGAGCTTGCGCGCCGGCCCGACATCCAGGCCCGCGCGCGCGAGATCCGCGAGGAGCTCGGCAACCCTCGCTCGGTGCTCCTCGGGGTCGACCGTCTCGACTACACGAAGGGCATCCGGCACCGCCTGAAGGCGGTGGGGGAGCTGTTCGACGATGGGCACTTCGAGATCGGCGATGCGACGCTCGTGCAGGTGGCGAGTCCGAGCAGGGAGCGGGTCGCCGCCTACATGCAGCTGCGCGACGAGATCGAGCTGGCCGTCGGCCGGATAAACGGCGACCATGACACGGTCGGACTCACCGCCATCCGGTATCTGCATCACTCGTATCCGCGTGAGGAGATGGTCGCTCTGTACCTCGCGGCGGATGTCATGCTGGTGACCGCGCTGCGCGACGGCATGAACCTCGTCGCAAAGGAGTACGTGGCCAGCCGGGTGGATGGTGACGGGGTGCTGGTGCTGAGCGAATTCGCGGGCGCCTCCGACGAGCTCACTCAGGCGCTGCGGATCAACCCTCACGACATCCAGGGGCTCAAGGACGCCATCATGACGGCCGTCGAGATGCCCGCGACAGAGCGTCGCCGGCGCATGCGCGCGCTTCGACGACGGGTGCGCGACAACGACGTGTCGGCGTGGTCCCAGCGATTCCTGGGCGACCTCGCCGCCGCCCGCGAGGCTCGTCCATGACGCTGCCCGACGTGCTCGAGCAGCTTGCGCACACGCCCCGGCTGCTGGTCGCGCTCGACTTCGACGGCACGCTGGCGCCGCTCGTGGACGAGCCGATGACGGCCCGCATGACGGCCGAGGCGGCGGATGCCGTCGCCGCGCTCCTGGAGGCCCCGGAGACGACGGTCGCCTTCGTCTCGGGACGCTCCCTGGCCGACCTCCGGGTGATCGCGGAGCATGACGACACCTCCGAGATCGTGCTGGCGGGCTCGCACGGCGCCGAATGGTGGTATCCCGGCGGCGTCGCGGCGGCCGACCCCGCCGCCACGGACATGCAGACGGACGCTGACATCGCACGGCGTGACACGCTTCGCGCCGCGGCCGAGGAGGCCGTGGCGGGGCTGGAAGGCGTCTGGATCGAGCGCAAGCAGTTCGGATTCGCCGTGCACACCCGGCTCGCCTCCGACACCGACGCGGCGGAGGCGCACGCGCGCGTCGCCGCCCTCATGGCGCAGGACGCGCCGCAGTGGCGCCGACGCGCCGGGCATGCCGTCACGGAGTACGCCTCACGGGCCGAGGGCAAGGACTCCGCCGTCGCCGCCCTCCGAGGGCGCCTGGGGGCGACCGGCGTGCTCTTCGCGGGCGACGACGTCACCGACGAGGACGCGCTGCGCAGCCTCGGCCCCGACGACGTCGGCATCCGCGTCGGTGAAGGCGAGACCACCGCACGGCTGCGTGCTCGTGACATCCCCGAGCTCGCGGGATGGCTCACGGCCCTCGCGCACCGGCGCACCGCCGCGCGGCAATAGACTTCGAGCATGGTTTCGCCCGACAACACCATCGACATCAAGCCCCGCAGCCGCGTCGTCACCGACGGCATCGAAGCGACCACGTCCCGCGGCATGCTGCGTGCCGTCGGCATGGGGGACGCCGACTGGGACAAGCCCCAGATCGGCATCGCCTCCAGCTGGAACGAGATCACGCCCTGCAACCTGAGCCTCGACCGCCTCGCGCAGGGCGCCAAGGAAGGCGTTCATGCGGGCGGCGGCTATCCGCTGCAGTTCGGCACGGTCTCGGTCTCCGACGGCATCTCGATGGGCCACGAGGGCATGCACTTCTCGCTCGTCTCGCGCGAGGTCATCGCCGACTCCGTCGAGACGGTCGTCATGGCGGAACGGCTCGACGGCACCGTGCTCCTGGCCGGATGCGACAAGTCGATCCCCGGGATGCTCATGGCCTCCGCGAGGCTCGATCTGTCGAGCGTCTTCCTCTACGCCGGATCGATCGCGCCGGGCTGGGTGAAGCTCTCCGACGGCACCGAGAAGGACGTCACGATCATCGACTCGTTCGAAGCGGTGGGGGCATGCCTCGCCGGCAAGATGAGCGAGGCCGACCTCAAGCGCATCGAGTGCGCGATCGCGCCGGGTGAGGGCGCGTGCGGTGGCATGTACACCGCGAACACCATGGCATCCGTCGCCGAAGCGCTCGGCCTCAGCCTGCCGGGCTCGGCCGCGCCGCCGGCGGCCGACCGCCGCCGCGACTACTTCGCGCACCGCTCGGGCGAGGCGGTCGTGAACCTGCTGCGGCAGGGGATCACGACGCGCGACATCCTCACGAAGGAGGCTTTCGAGAACGCGATCGCCCTGGCGATGGCACTCGGCGGCTCGACCAACGTCGTCCTCCACCTGCTCGCGATCGCACGGGAGGCCGACGTGGAGCTCAGCCTCCACGACTTCAACCGCATCGGCGACAAGGTGCCTCACGTCGCCGACATGAAGCCGTTCGGCACCTACGTCATGAACGACGTCGATCGTCACGGCGGCATCCCCGTCATCATGAAGGCGATGCTCGATGAAGGGCTTCTGCACGGCGATGCCCTCACCGTCACCGGCAAGACGCTCGCCGAGAACCTCGCGGAGCTCGATCCCGACCCGATCGATGGAACAGTCATCCACACCTTCGACAACCCCATCCACGCCACCGGGGGCCTGACGATCCTCCACGGATCGCTCGCCCCGGAGGGCGCCGTCGTGAAGACGGCGGGCTTCGATGCCGCGGTGTTCGAAGGTCCGGCGCGGGTCTTCGAGCGCGAGCGCGGCGCGATCGATGCGCTGGCTGCCGGCGAGATCGAACCGGGAAGCGTCGTCGTCATCCGGTACGAGGGCCCCAAGGGCGGACCGGGCATGCGCGAGATGCTCGCCATCACGGCCGCCATCAAGGGCGCAGGGCTCGGAAAAGATGTACTACTCTTGACAGACGGCAGATTCTCAGGCGGCACAACCGGCCTGTGCATCGGCCACATAGCACCCGAAGCGGTGGACGCCGGTCCCATCGCCTTCGTGCGCGATGGTGATCTGATACGGGTCGATATCGCGGCTCGCACTCTCGATCTACTCGTCGACGAGGCTGAGCTGAGCTCCCGCCGCGAAGGCTGGGAGCCCCTTCCCCCGCGCTATACCCGTGGCGTTCTGGCCAAGTACTCGAAACTCGTGCGCTCCGCTGCGGAGGGCGCGACGACGGGCTAGGCCGTCCCGACTCTTCGTCGTCACTCATCATCCTTCGAGGTTCACCTATGTCATCCGACACTGCTGCCGTTCCCCGGCCGCCTGCCCGTGGAGCCTCCGCGCCCCTGCTGACGGGGGCCGAGGCCGTCGTCCGTTCTCTCGAGCTGCTGGGAGTGACCGACGTGTTCGGTCTTCCGGGCGGCGCGATCCTCCCCGTCTACGACCCGCTCATGGACGCGTCGTCGCTGCGGCACATCCTGGTGCGCCACGAACAGGGCGCCGGCCACGCGGCCGAAGGCTATGCGGCCGCCTCGAACAAGGTCGGGGTCGCGATCGCGACGAGCGGACCCGGCGCGACGAACCTCGTCACCGCGATCGCCGACGCCTACATGGACTCCGTGCCGATCGTCTGCATCACCGGGCAGGTGTTCTCCAACCTCATGGGCACCGATGCCTTCCAGGAAGCGGACATCGTCGGCATCACGATGCCGATCACGAAGCACTCGTTCCTCGTGAAGGATGCTGCAGAGATCCCCGCGGCGATCGCCGCCGCGTATGAGATCGCCGGCACCGGCCGTCCCGGTCCCGTGCTCGTCGACATCACCAAGGACGCGCAGCAGGCGACGGCCCCCTTCGTGTGGCCGCCGAAGATCGACCTGCCCGGCTACCGTCCGGTGACCAAGGCGCACGGCAAGCAGATCCAGGCGGCGGCGCAGCTGCTCGCCGAGGCCCGCAAGCCCGTCCTGTACGTCGGTGGCGGTGTGATCCGCTCGCAGGCTTCCGCGGAGCTCCTCCAGATCGCGGAGGCGACCGGCGCGCCGGTCGTGACGACGCTCATGGCGCGCGGCGCTTTCCCCGACTCGCACCCGCAGCACCTGGGCATGCCCGGTATGCACGGCACTGTTCCTGCGGTGCTGGCGCTGCAGGAGGCCGACCTGCTCGTTTCGCTCGGCGCCCGCTTCGACGACCGCGTCACCGGCAAGGCGGCACTGTTCGCGCCCCATGCCAAGGTCATCCACGTCGACATCGATCCGGCCGAGATCTCCAAGATCCGCACCGCCGACGTGCCGATCGTCGGCGACCTGCGCGACGTGCTCGTCGACCTCGCCGCTGCCGTGCGCGAGACGACAGCCGGCACCCGGCCGGACATCGACGAGTGGTGGGCCTTCCTCGACGGCCTCCGCACCGAGTTCCCCCTCGGCTACGCGCAGCCCTCCGACGGTCTCCTCTCGCCGCAGCACGTCATCACGCGCATCGGCGAACTCACCGGGCCGGAGGGGGTGTACGCGGCCGGCGTCGGCCAGCACCAGATGTGGGCCGCGCAGTTCATCAAGTACGAGCGCCCGAACGCGTGGCTCAACTCCGGCGGCGCGGGCACCATGGGCTACTCGGTCCCTGCTGCGATGGGCGCGAAGGTCGCTCAGCCCGACCGCGTCGTGTGGGCGATCGACGGCGACGGATGCTTCCAGATGACCAACCAGGAGCTTGCTACCTGCGTCATCAACAACATCCCCATCAAAGTGGCGATCATCAACAACTCGTCGCTGGGCATGGTTCGCCAGTGGCAGACGCTCTTCTACGACGGCCGCTACTCCAACACCGATCTCAACACGGGGCACGACACGATCCGCATCCCCGACTTCGTGAAGCTCGCCGAGGCCTATGGCTGCCTGGCGCTGCGGGTGGAGAAGGAGGATGAGGTCGACGACGCCATCCGTACGGCGCTGGAGACCAACGACCGTCCCGTCGTGATCGATTTCGTCGTGAGCGCCGACGCCATGGTGTGGCCGATGGTTCCGCAGGGCGTCAGCAACAGCTTCATCCAGTACGCGCGCGACCACGCGCCGAGCTTCGACCAGGAGGCCTGACATGAGCAAGCACGTCCTCAGCCTCCTCGTGGAGGACAAGCCCGGTCTGCTGACGCGTGTGGCCGGACTCTTCGCGCGCCGCGGCTTCAACATCGAGTCGCTCGCGGTCGGGGTCACCGAGGTCCCCGGGCTCTCGCGCATCACGGTCGTCGTCGACGTCGACGTGCTCCCTCTCGAGCAGGTCACGAAGCAGCTCAACAAGCTCATCAACGTCATCAAGATCGTGGAGCTCGACCCTGCCGCGTCGGTGCAGCGCGAGCACATGCTGGTGAAGGTGCGCGCCGACAACCAGACCCGCTCGAACGTCATCGAGGTGGTCAACCTTTTCCGCGCGTCGATCGTCGACTACGCGAGCGACGCGCTCGTGGTGGAGGTCACCGGCGATCACGGCAAGGTGGAGGCTTTCCTCCGCGCCCTCGAGCCCTTCGGCATCAAGGAGCTCGCCCAGTCGGGCCTGCTCGCCATCGGACGCGGCGGCAAATCCATCACCGAGCGCGTCCTTCGCGGCTGACGCCCCCTTTTCCACAGACCGACACCATCAAGGAGAAACAACGAACATGGCTGAGATCTTCTACGACTCCGACGCCGACCTCTCGATCATCCAGGGCAAGAAGGTCGCCATCGTCGGCTACGGCTCGCAGGGCCACGCGCACGCGCTGAACCTCCGCGACTCGGGCGTCGAGGTCGCCATCGCGCTGAAGGACGGCTCGAAGTCGGCCGCCAAGGCTCAGGAAGAGGGCTTCGAGGTGAAGTCGGTCGCCGACGCCACCCAGTGGGCGGACCTCATCATGATCCTCGCGCCCGACCAGCACCAGCGCGGCATCTACAACGACCACATCAAGCCGAACCTGGCCGAGGGCAAGACCCTCGCCTTCGCACACGGCTTCAACATCCGCTTCGGTTACATCGAGGCTCCTGACGGTGTCGACGTCATCCTCGTCGCGCCGAAGGCGCCGGGTCACACGGTCCGTCGTGAGTTCGTCGCCGGCCGTGGCATCCCGGACATCATCGCCGTCGAGAAGGACGCCTCCGGCACGGCATGGCAGACGGCGCTCTCGTACGCGAAGGCGATCGGCGGCACCCGCGCGGGCGTCATCAAGACCACCTTCACCGAGGAGACCGAGACCGACCTGTTCGGCGAGCAGGCCGTGCTGTGCGGCGGTGTGTCGCAGCTCATCCAGTACGGCTTCGAGACGCTGACGGAGGCGGGCTACCAGCCGCAGATCGCGTACTTCGAGGTGCTGCACGAGCTGAAGCTCATCGTCGACCTCATGTGGGAGGGCGGCATCGCCAAGCAGCGCTGGTCGGTCTCGGACACCGCCGAGTACGGCGACTACGTCTCCGGTCCTCGCGTGATCGACGAGCACGTCAAGGAGAACATGCAGGCAGTGCTCGCCGACATCCAGTCGGGCGCGTTCGCGGAGCGCTTCATCGCCGACCAGGATGCCGGTGCCCCGGAGTTCATGGAGCTGCGCGCCAAGGCCGCCGCCCACCCGATCGAGGCGGTCGGCAAGGACCTGCGCGCCCTGTTCGCCTGGAAGCAGCAGGACGCCGACTACGTGGAGGGCTCGGCCGCGCGCTGAGCCCATGGTGTGAGTTCGCCGCGTGAGCGGCGGACGCCCCCACACACAAGAGCCCGGACCCCATCATGGGTCCGGGCTCTTTCTCTTGACCGTGCGCATCAAACGTCGGATGTCTGTGCCAGGATGAGAGGTGAGGAAAGGAACGCGATGAGACAGGCCTGGTTCGATCACGCACGCTTCGGGATGTTCGTGCATTTCGGTCTCTACAGCGCGGCGGCGCGGCACGAATGGGTGCAGAACTACGAGCGGCTGACCGACGACGAGTACCGCGTCTATTTCGACCACTTCGCCCCTGATCGCTTCGACGCGCACGCGCTTGCGAGGCGCGCGGTGGAGACGGGCATGGGCTATGTCGTGCTGACCACGAAGCACCACGACGGCTTCGCGCTGTGGGACAGCCAGGTCACGGACTTCACCGCCGTCACCGCCTGCGGCCGTGATCTCGTGAGGGAGTATGTCGACGCGCTGCGCGACGCGGGTCTGCGGGTCGGCTTCTATCACTCGCTGATCGACTGGCACCACCCCGACTTCACGATCGACTGGAACCACCCACGCCGCGGCGATGCCGACGTGGCCGAGCAGAACGCGACGCGCGACATGGCGAGGTACCGTGAGTTCCTCCATGCGCAGGTCCGGGAGCTCCTGACCGGCTACGGGAAGATCGACTACCTCTTCTTCGACTTCACCTACCCGGAGACCCGCGACGGTCTCGCGGGGAAGGGGCCGGAGGATTGGGACGCCGAGGGCCTGCTCGCGATGTGCCGCGACCTGCAGCCGGAGATGCTGATCAACGACAGGCTCGGGATCCCCGCCGACTTCGTCACCCCCGAGCAGTATCAGCCCACACAGCCGCTGGTGCGCGATGGCGTCGCCCAGGTCTGGGAGGCCTGTCAGACGATGGACGGGTCATGGGGGTACCACCGCGACAATCACGACCAGAAGTCCGCGGCCCTGCTGGTGCAGATGCTCGCCGACTCTGTGTCGATGGACGGCAACATGCTCCTCAACGTCGGCCCGGACGGCAGGGGAGCCATCGCGCCACGCGACGAACGGACGCTGGGCGAGATCGGGGAGTGGATGGCGCTGCATCGCGACGCGATCGCCGGGGCCGGCCACGCGGAACTCGCCCCGCCGCGCGAGGGCGTCTACACCCGTCGCGGCGATCGGTTGTTCCTCCACCTCTTCTCCTGGCCGATGGGGGTGGTCCACCTGCCGGGGCTGGCCGGCCGCGTCGCTTTCGCCCGCTTTCTCCACGACGGCTCGTGGCTGCCGACGTCGGTGAGCGATCCCCACCGTGTAGCCGAGCTGATGACGCCGGCCGGGCAGCCCGAGGGCACCCTGTCAGTGCATCTGCCCATCGTGAGGCCCGACGTCCTGATTCCGGTGATCGAGCTCACCCTGCGCGACGCCTGATCGCCTCGCGTCGCGTCGGCGTGAGGCGTGTCAGCGGACCGTGGGAAGCTCCAGGTTGTCGAGCGCCCAGACCGCCGCGCCGCACAGGATGGCATCAGCCCCCGTGCGTGCACGTTCGATGCGCAGCTGCTGGGTGACAAGAGGGTGGCACGCTTCGTACACGCGACTGCGGACCGCGGCCAGGAACGGCTCGGATGCGCTCATGCTGCCGGTGAGGAAGACTGCGTGAGGGTTGAAGAAGTTCACGACTCCCGACAGCGCCTGGCCCAGATGAGTTCCGGCGCTTCGTACCAGGGTCGTCGCCTCGGGGTGCCCGTCGGCGGCGAGCTGCAGCACGTCCACCGTGCTGGTGACGGCGCGGTGGCCGCGCTCCTGCATCTGGCGGACGAGGCTCGCGCCGCTGGCGACGGTCTCGAGGCATCCGGTGTTGCCGCAGGAGCAGGCGCGCCCCGATGATGCATCGATCCGCGTGTGCGTGATGTCGCCGGCGGCGGCGGTTGCTCCTCGGTGGATCGACCCGTCCACGATGATGCCGCTTCCGATGGCGGTGCCCGCTTTGACCGTGATGCTGTGGCCGTCCACGCCGAACTGCTCGCGATGCTCGCCGAGGGCGGCGAGGTTGGCATCGTTGTCGACGGCGACCGTCACTCCATAGCGGTCGCGCATATGGTCGATCACGCTGAAGCCGGGCCACCCCGGCATCCGTGAGGGCTGGTGGACCGTTCCCGAGCTGACCTCGACCGGGCCGGGGAGGCTCACTCCGATGGCTCTGACGATCGTGCCGCGGGCAAGCTCGTCGAACACGGCGCTCACGGCGTCGAGCGTCGCGATCGGACCGCCCGACAGGGTGACCGGGATGGTGCGCACCTCCGTCAGCGCGCCCGACAGTCCGTGTCGGCCGATGCGGGCGTGCCCGCCGCCGATGTCGGCGGTCAGGACCACTCCGGCGTCACCGTCGAGTTCCAGCAGCCGTGGGCGCCGACCGCCGCGCGACGCTCCCTCGCCGCGCTCACGAAGGAGGCGGGCGTCGATGAGTGACTGCACGCGGAGGCCGACCGTCGAGGGGGCGAGCCCGAGGCTCGACGCGAGATCGGAGCGGGAGCGTGCGTCGCCGCGGGACACGAGGTCGATGATGCGTCGGTTGAGCAGGTCGTCGGACGGCGTGGTCGGCGCGTCATTGGTCGGCATCGTGGGGCTCCAGAGTCTCGTGCGGCGGTTCCGAGAGGGGTCGTACGGCCCTTCGTTTCGATCGTGTGACGCTACATCACTGAATGATAAACATCCGATGTTCGTATTGCGACGCTTCTCGAAATCTGCGAGGGTGACTTTCGACACAAGAGTACAAGGTTAGTTCGATGGCCGAAATAACCAAGATCTCACTTGCACTGCCTGAGGAGGCAACATGAACAGAATGCGTGTGGGCGCGGTCGCCGCGGCGACCGGGGTCGCGGTCGTGCTGACCGGCTGCGCCGGAACGACCGAGCCCGGCTCGACGAGCGGCGACAAGCCCACGATCGTCGTCGACATGTGGGCGGGAAGCGAGTCGGACACGGCCGCTCTCGAGGCGCAGGTCGACATCGCGCAGAAGGAGAACCCCGACGTCGTCATCAAGCTGCAGACCGCGCCCTGGAACGACTTCTTCACCAAGCTGACCACCAACATGGCCAGCGGGAACATGGCGTGCGTCACCGGGATGAGCGGCGCGCAGCTGGGCGGATTCACGTCGGGCTTCCGCAAGCTCACCGACGACGACCTTGCCACCGCGGGTCTCGACTTCGCCGACTTCAACCCTGGCGCCGACGGCATCCTGAGCTTCGAGGGCGACCTCTACGGCGTCCCCTTCGACGTGGCGACCATGCTCGTGTACTACAACCAGGACCTCCTGAGCGCAGCGGGCGCGAGCACCCCCGAGATCGGCTGGACGTTCGACGACTTCGAGGCGATCGCCAAGGATGCCACGAAGGACGGCAAGTACGGATTCGGCATGGGCATGGGCGGATACCAGTGGATGTCGATGCCGATCGCCTACTCCAGCACGCAGCCGGCTTCCGAGGACGGCACGCTCCACATCGACGACCCGGCATTCGTCGAGGCGGCGACCTGGTACGGCGAGCTGGTCACTGAGCTCGGCGTTGCGGCGCCCGTCGCATCCGCGTCCGACACCGGCTGGGGCGAGAACCAGTTCACGAGCGCGAACGCGGCGATGGCCGTCGACGGCACCTGGAACGCGGTGAGCTACCTCCAGAACGAGTCGGGCTTCGCCGCGGGCATGGCTCCGCTGCCGGCCGGCGCGAAGGGGAACCCCGGACCCATCCTCGGATCGGGATACGGGATCTCCGCGACCTGCGAGCACCCTGAAGAGGCGCTGAAGGTCATGGGCTCGCTGCTGGGCAAGGACGCACAGGACTACATCGCCTCGTCGGGCCGTTCCTACCCGGCGCGCACCGAGTCGCAGCCGCTGTACTTCGACTCGATCGATGAGAAGTACCGCGACCAGGTGAAGACGGTGTTCGAATCCGCCTTCGCGACCACGGTGCCGCTGTACATGACCAAGAACTGGGAGAAGATCGACAGCTACGTCCAGCCCAACCTGGTCAGCGTCTACAACGGACAGCTGACGATGGCGGAACTGCTGAAGAACACGCAGTCCCAGTTCGGCAACTGAGCGATCTGCGCACTGCTGTAGATCAGAAGAGATGGCAATGACGACCACGACGAAACGTCGGGGATCGCTCGCGCGGGTCGAGTCCCGCCAGGCGCTGGGCTTCGCAAGCCCAGCCCTGGTGGGCCTCGCCCTGTTCACGATCGTGCCTGTCGGGCTCTCCATCGTGATGAGCGTCTTCGACTGGCCCACCTTCGGCGAGCGCACCTTCAACGGCTTCGACAACTACGCGAAGCTCTTCAGCGGAAGCCCCGACTTCTGGCCGGCGCTGCGCAACTCGGCGGTCTACACGATCCTCTATGTGCCGTTGAGCGTCGCACTGTCGCTGGTGCTCGCGATCGGCCTGGGCCCGCGGATCCGTGGGCGAGGAGCGCTCCGAGTGCTGTTCTTCATCCCCGTCGTCGTCCCGATGGTGGCCAACGTTCTGGTGTGGAAGATGATCCTCCAGCCGCAGGGCCTCCTCAACGGGATGGCGCAAGGGTGGTTCGGCATCAGTCTGCCCAACTTCCTCGCCGATCCCTTCTGGGCCATGGCCATGGTCGTCGCCATGAGTGTGTGGCAGGGCCTCGGCTACAACATGCTCATCTTCTCCGCCGCGCTCGAACAGCTCCCCGAGAGCGTGCTCGAGGCGGCGAGCATCGACGGAGCGCGCGGTCTGCGCCTCGTCTGGAGCGTGATGCTCCCCATGATCTCGCCCGCGATCTTCTTCGCGACGATCATGACCATGATCACCTCGCTGCAGGTGTTCGCACAGCCTCAGCTGCTCACCGGGGGCGGCCCCGGCAACGCGACGAAGCCGCTCGTCATGTTCATCTGGGAGCAGGGCTTCACGTTCGGCGACCTGGGTCTGGCGGCGGCCGCCGCCTGGATCCTCTTCGCGATCATCATCGTCATCACCGGCGTCCAGTTCGCCGCACAGCGCAAGTGGGTGCACTATGAGCATTGAGGCCCCGATCGATACCCGCACACTCATCACCGGCGACGACGAGTTCGTGCGCAAGGAGAGCGGTCGGCGGGCGCCCGCGGCGCGCACGGCGGGGGAGCGGACGCGTCTGGTCCTCGCACACGTGAGCGTCTACATCGCGGCGCTGCTGTTCGTCTCTCCCCTCATCTACGCCTTCTTCTCGGCACTGAAGCCGAACGAGGAGATCTTCTCGATGCCGCCGACGCTGATCGGCTCGCAGATGAAGTGGGGCAATTTCGCCGAGGTCTTCCAGTACGGCCCCTTCTGGACCTACATCGGCAACTCGCTGTTCGTCGCGGTGGCCGGGACGCTGGTGGTGCTCGTGGTCTCCACCACCGCCGGCTACGCCTTCGGCCGGCTGCGCTGGAAGGGGCGCGACGCCGTCTTCGTCCTGTTCCTGGCCACGCTCATGGTGCCCGCAGAGGTGCTCGTGATCCCCATGTTCCAGGTCATGCAGTGGTTCGGCTGGGTCAACACCTATCAGGCCCTCATCCTGCCGTTCGCGTTCACCGCCTTCGGCACGTTCCTCATGCGGCAGTTCTTCCGCGGCATCCCCTTCGAGCTGGAGGAAGCAGCCCGTGTCGACGGTGCCGGTCCTCTCCGCACCTTCCTGCGCATCATCCTGCCGCTGTCCAAGTCGGCCGTGGCGGTGCTGTCCGTGTTCACGTTCCTGTCGTTCTGGAACAGCTACCTGTGGCCGCTGATCGTCACGGTCGACTACGCGCGCCTCGGCACGCTGCCGGTCGGCCTGGCGAGCTTCTCCGGGGTGACAGGAACCCGCTGGGACCTCCAGATGGCCGCTGCGATCATCTCGATGATCCCGACGACGCTCCTGGTGGTCGCGTTGCAGAAGCATCTCGTCAAGGGCATCGCGATGGCCGGATTGGGCGGGCGATGAGCACTGCGACGGCGGTCGCCGGGATCGATATCGGCGGAACGAAGACCGCAGGCGCCCTGGTGGCCGCCGACGGCACGGTGCTGGCCCGAGCGGAGCGGGCGACGCCTGCCCGCGCGGGCGGGGACGCGATGGCGGAGACCGCTGCAGCCGTCGTGGCAGATCTGGCCGCCGCCGGTCCGGCGCCCGTGGCCGTCGGGGTGGGGGCGGCCGGGGTCGTCGACCAGACCGCCGGCGTCATCCGCGCGGCCTCCGAGACTTTTGTGGGGTGGACGGGCTACCCCGTCGGGCAATGGCTCTCCGATCGGCTCGGCCTGCCGGTGCGCGTCGAGAACGATGTCAACGCGTTCCTCCTCGGCGAGCACGCGTGGGGGAGTGCCGATGCTCCCGATGTGCTCGGCATGATGCTCGGCACCGGCGTCGGCGGGGCGCTGATGGTGGGCGGCGTGCTGTGGCATGGGCCACACGGAGCCGCCGGTGAGATCGGGCACACCCCCGGCTACGGCGATCTCCCCTGCACGTGCGGGCAGACAGGGCACCTGGAGACCCTCGCGTCGGGCACCTCCATCGCGCGCCGCTACGCACAGCGGGCGGGGGGCGACCACGTGTCCACGCGTGCCGTGGCACTTCGCGCCCGCGAAGGCGACGCGTCCGCCCAGCGGGTCTTCGCCGACGCGGGACGCGCCGTGGCGCTGGCGTGCGTGTCCGCGGCCACGCTTCTCGACCTGCCCCTCGCCGTGGTCGGCGGCGGAGTCAGCTCCGCGTGGGACCTGCTGCAGCCGGGTCTGGACGAGGTGCTCCGTGAACAGCCCCCGGTATCCGGCATCCCTCTGCGCATCGTCCCCGGGACACTGCGCTCCGACGCTGTCGTCCTCGGCGCTGCTGCGCTGGTGGCCGACGCCCTGCCCACCTCGATCGAAAGCGAGCTCGTCCCGTGAACGCCGTCGACCCTCCCGCGCTCCCGCCTGAGGCCCATCTCGTCTGGAAGGGACCGCTGCCGGCGCTCGAGCCGTCGGGACTGGCCCGGCCGCGTATCGGCATCGCCGGGATCTCCATCGAATCGAGCACGTTCTCCCCTCACGTCTCCGGCGATGAGGCGTTCACGGTGCGATCCGGCGACGAACTTCTCGCGTACTACCCTTTCCTCGCGGAGGGCGAGCACCTTCGGGACGCGGCGGAGTGGGTGCCGCTCACGCACGGACGCTCGCTGCCCGGCGGTGCGGTCGCGCCCGACACCTACGAGAAGATGAAGGCCGCGATCCTCGACGGTGTGCGAAGGGAGGGTCCGTTCGACGGGTTCTTCTTCGACATCCACGGCGCGATGAGTGTGATCGGGATGGACGACGCTGAGGGCGACCTGGCCGCGGCCCTGCGTGCCGCGCTGGGCCCGGACACCCTCGTGTCGACGTCGATGGACCTCCACGGGAACGTCTCGGGTGCGCTGTTCGACGCGGTCGATCTCCTCACCTGCTACCGGATGGCTCCGCACGAGGACTGGCTCAACACGAAGGAACGGGCCGTCCACAACCTCCTCGCCCGTCTGCGCGGCCGTCACGGCGCCGACCCGCTGGCACGCCGCCCGTACAAGTCGTGGGTGCGGGTGCCGGTCCTTCTCCCCGGCGAGAAGACGAGCACGAGGATCGAACCGGCGCGCTCCCTCTACGCCCGGCTGCCGCACATCGAAGAGCTTCCTGGAGTCGTCGACGCGTCGATCTGGGTCGGCTACGCGTGGGCCGATGAACCCCGCTGTCACGCCACGGTGATCGTTCTCGGCGACGACCCTGACGCGATCCGGACTCACGCGGAGCGGCTGGGACGCGCCTATTGGGACGCCCGTGCGGACTTCGCCTTCGTCGGACCCGTCGACAGTCTCGACGGCGCACTCGACAAGGCCTTGGCGCTGGACGCGCCGCGTCCGTATGTGATCTCCGACTCGGGGGACAATCCCACGGCAGGCGGCGCCGGCGACGTGTCGTGGACGCTCGGACGGCTCTTGGAGCGTACGGACCTCCAGGACGCCGCGCACGTGGTGATCACCGCCTCGGTGTTCGATCCGGATGCGGTCGCGGCGGCGGTTCAGGCAGGCGTCGGCAGTGCGGTGCGGCTGAACGTCGGCGGAAGGGTCGACGGCCGTCCCCGCGGGCCGGTCGAGGTGAGCGGGGAGGTCTTCTCCATCACTGAGGGCGACCCTGTCGCGGGAACCCAGGTGGTGGTGCGGTCCGGCTCGGTCTTCGCCATCATCACGGAGCGCAGGAAGCCCTTCCACCACCTCGACGACTTCCGCATGCTCGGTCTGGACCCGCGAGCAGCAGACGTGGTGATCGTGAAGATCGGCTATCTGGAGCCGGAGCTGTACGATCTGGCGGCCGGGTGGACCATCGCGCTCACTCCTGGCGGCGTCGACCAGGATCTTCTCCGTCTCGGTCATTCGCGGCTTCGGCCGGGGGTGTACCCGTTCGAGGAGGCGGACGCCGACCTGAGTGCGCTGGTCGCACGCCGCGGAGAGGACGTGGAGTCGTGAACTTCGAGACGCGCGTCGGTCCGGACCTCGGAAGCGAGGCGCCGGTCTACCCATCCCTCGCGGTTCCCGACTGGTACCGCGACGCCAAGCTCGGCTTCTTCATCCATTGGGGTCTCTACTCGGTGCCCGCCTGGGCACCGGCTCACCCGCAGGGCGGGGTGCCCACGGAGGACGCCTATGCACACCACCAGTACGCGGAGTGGTACGCGAACACCGTGCGGATCGCGGGGAGCCCGACGTGGCGGCGTCATCAGGAGCTCTACGGCACCGGCTGCTCTTACGAGGACCTGGCTGATGAGTGGGATGTCGGCGCTTTCGATGCCGATGAGCTGATCGGCGAACTGGTCGGCTCCGGCGGCCGCTACATCGTGCCGACCACGAAGCACCACGACGGCTTCTGCCTCTGGGACTCGGCGACCACGACCTTCACCTCGGCGGCTCGGGGTCCGCGCCGAGACCTCATCCGCGAGCTGCACGACGCGACCCGCCGACTCGGTGCGCGCTTCGGCGTGTACTTCTCGGGTGCCCTCGACTGGCACGTGAGCGACTTCCCGCCGATCGAGTCGGACACCGATCTCTTCCGATTCCGCCGCAACGACGAGTGGTTCTCGCGCTATGCGGCAGCTCAGCTCGAGGAGCTGGTCGAGCGCTTCCGGCCCGATCTCCTCTGGAACGACATCGAGTGGCCGGACGGGGGCAAGGGGTCTGACTCCTTCGCGCTCTCGCGACTGTTCCGGAGGTATCTGGATGCCGTGCCCTCCGGGGCTGTGAACGATCGATGGGGTGTGCCCCGGCACGGATTCCTCACCCGCGAGTACACGCACGTGCCCGACATCCTCGACCACCCGTGGGAGTCGACGCGGGGGCTCGGATACTCCTTCGGCTACAACCAGGACGAAGGGGACGAGCACTCCCTCTCCGGCGCCGCGCTGATCCGCCTCCTCATCGATGTGGTCAGCAAGAACGGGAACCTGCTCCTGAACGTCGGCCCGCGTGCAGACGGCTCCCTGCCGGACATCCAGCGCGCCGCGCTGCGTGACCTCGGTGCCTGGCTGCGCCGAGACGGAGACGCGGTCTACGGCACCCGGCCATGGATCCGCGCTGCGGAGGAGACCGGTGCTCCCGTCTCCTACACCCAGTCGGCCGACACGGTGCACGTCATCGTGCTCGATCCGACGACCGGTGTCTGCGCGATCCCGGCCGAGCTGGCCGGCGAGGTGCGGGCGTGGCCGGACGGCACCCCCGCGGGTGTGCGCACCCGTGCCGATGGACGCCGTGAGATCGAGCTGCCGGAGTCGCTGCGGGGTGATCCGGCGGTCGCCGTCCGCATCGCCAGGAGCGACGCATGACGCGGGCGGCTCTCGTCGTCGAGGTCGCCGTGCAGGATCCCGCCGGTGCGAGAACGGCGATCGACGCAGGAGCCCAGCGTGTCGAGCTGTGCTCGGCGCTCACCATGGGCGGGCTCACTCCGTCTTCCGGCGCGATCGATGCGGTGTGCGCAGCGATCGGCGCAGAACGCGTCAACGTCCTGCTCCGGCCGCGGCCGGGTGGATTCGTCTACGACGCGGATGAGATCGACGTCGTCACGCGCGACATCCGCGCCGCCGTCGCGCGCGGAGTCGGAGGGGTGGTCGTCGGTGCGCTCACGGAATCGGGCGAGACCGACCTGCGCGCACTGCGCAGCTGGCAGGAGGCGGCAGGAGACACGCCGCTTGTCTTCCATCGGGCCATCGACGCGTCAGCCGTGCCCGATCTCGTGTTCGACGACCTCCTGGCGGAGGGCGTGGACCGGGTGCTCAGCTCCGGCGGTGCGGTGCGCAGCGTCGACGGCATCGGTCGGCTCGCCGAGTACGAGCGGCGGGCGCAGGGGCGTCTGCAGGTCGTCGCGGGCGGCGGGGTGCGTGCCGAGGACGTCCGCTCGCTCGCTGAGGCGGGCATCTCGGCGGTCCATGTGTCGGCGCGCAGCGCCGCTCGGCACGGTGGCCCGTCCGGTCCCGGCGGTGGGGATCCGATCTTCGATATCACCGATGCGGCGATCGTCGCCACCGTCGTCGAGCAGGCCCGCGGCAAGTGAGGAGGGCTCCCGCATGTGTCCGGAGACACCGGGTACGCTGAGACGGTGAGCGGGAACCGAGATGATGACGCCCCTGGCGGTGCCTTCTCGTGGGAGGGTGACGACGACCCGACCCTCGCGCGACCTGGGCGAGCCGGCGATCGCCGAGACCGGTTGCCCGCCGGCTTCACGGCGGTGGGCAAGGGCAGCGAGGATGTCGGGTCGGGGGAGGCCCTCGACCCCGCCCCCGACGACGTTCGTGAAGCAGCGAACACTTCGGCAGGCGTTCCGGGTGAGCGACGCCCCGCCGCCGACGCGGCGCTCGTCGCGGTCGGGATCTTCGCCGGGATCTATGCGCTGTACACCGCGGGATGGATCGTCGGCGGGATGAGGCTCCAGGCGATCGCGCAGTTCCTCGTCTCGCCGCTCGCCTCGGTGCCGGCGGTGTGGCTGGCCGTGCTGGCTCCGGCGCTGTGGTTCACGGGCGCTCTCTGGTTCACTCGGGGGCGTCCGCTCTGGCACCGCTTCGTCTGGCTCGTCGCCGGTGCCGCCGTCCTGGTGCCCTGGCCGTTCGTGCTGGTGGGGGCGGTGGGCGCATGACGACGCAGACGGATGCCGCCCGCACGCCGGTCTGGCTGACCGCTTCGATCGCGGGCTTCTTCGGCCTGTTCTACGCGTATGCCGTGTGGAACGCCGTGGCCTTCCTCGTCGCTCAGGCGCAGGGGACGTTCGGGCTCAACGCCGGCGGTTGGGCGCTCCTGCTGTCGGCCGTCGTGTTCCCGATCGTCGTGTTCGCCGTGTGCTTCGCCGGAGGCGTGCGACGCCCGCCGCTGGCCCTGGCGGGCCTGTTGCTGATCGGACTCGGCGTCGTCGCCGTGTTCTGGCTCAATGTCGTCGCCTACGCGGCTGTGGCGGGCGCATCGCTCCTCGGCGCCGGCTGATCACGCCGTCCCGACGACACCTTTGCGCAGGAGCGCGTTCGCGTAGATGCGCGTCTCACCGGTGCGGACAACCACGAAGGCGTTCCGGGCGAGGTCGTAGTAGTCGAACCGCTCGACGAACCGGGTGGATTCCGTCGTCGTCCCGGCTGCCTCCATCAGCGCGTGCTGCACCTCGAGCGTCTCGCCCGAGGCGGTCGCCATCAGGTCGAGCGATGGCGCATCGTCGAGCGGGATGACCGTGCGTACAGCCGCGAGGACATCGGGCGTCGATGTTCCCGGCAGCGTGACGAGCCGACGCGCGACGGCGGCTGCGGGAAAGTGTGCGTCGGCGATGACGACTGCGTCGGAGTGCCCCATGGCATCCAGATGCCACAGGAGCTCGCCGGTGAGGAGCGGATGGACGCCGTGGAGCATGGGGAGCCTTTCCGAAGGGATCGAGGTCAGCGGGGGATGAGGGCGTTGTCGCGAAGGTCCGACCAGAGCGCATCGGGGATGGGGAAGTCCATCCATTCGACGCTCTGCGTCACGTGGGCGGGCCGGCTTCCGCCCACCACGACAGATCGAACGATCTCCTCGCGCAGAGGGAACTGGACCGCGGCCGCCGGCAGGGGAACGTCGTGTGCGTCGCAGATCGCCACGATCGCCTGCAGGCGCTGCCACAGCGCGTCGGGCAGTGCGCCGTACTCGTACCGGCC
>JAEYVZ010000092.1 GCA_023431405.1 Actinomycetes bacterium | reverse complement strand
CGGAACAGAAGGATGGGGGCCCGCGCACGACAGACGCTTCCCCGGACGCGGAGGTCTCGGAGCCTGCTGCGGCCGCGCCGGATGCTCCCCCCACCGCCGTGTCGCTGGGGCTGCTGCCGGAGACCTTCGTGTCGGCCGTGTCCACCGAGCTGCACTTCTACGCGCCGGAGATCACGTACCTCCCCGCCCCGCCGAGCGACGAGCGCGATCGCGACGTCGAGCCGGAGCAGGGCTCGAGTTCCCGACGCCGCAACCGTCGCCGGGGCGGTGGGAGCGACGTCGAGGAGCCCCCCGCGCAGCCTCGCCGCCGTGCGGTCGAGCTCATCACGGAGCCGCAGCGGATCAAGGGCTCCACGCGGCTTGAGGCCAAGAAGCAGCGCCGTCGTGACGGCCGCGAGGCCGGACGCCGCCGCGCGGTCGTGACCGAGGCCGAGTTCCTCGCCCGCCGAGAAGCCGTCGATCGTGTCATGATCGTGCGTTCGAAGAACGGCCGCATCCAGATCGCTGTGCTCGAGGACAACGTTCTCGTCGAGCACTACGTCGCGCGCAACCAGGACGCCTCACTCATCGGCAACGTCTACCTCGGTCGCGTGCAGAACGTGCTTCCCAGCATGGAGGCCGCGTTCGTCGATATCGGTCGTGGGCGCAACGCCGTGCTGTACTCCGGCGAGGTCGACTGGGATGCCGTGGAGACCGGCAACCAGCCCCGGCGGATCGAGCTCGCGCTCAAGTCCGGCGACAAGGTGCTCGTGCAGGTGACGAAGGACCCCGTCGGCCACAAGGGAGCTCGCCTCACCAGCCAGATCTCGCTTCCTGGCCGCTATCTCGTCTATGTCCCGGGAGGCGCCATGAACGGCATCTCGCGGAAGCTTCCCGACACCGAGCGCTCGCGCCTGAAGAAGATCCTCAAGGAGGTGCTGCCGGAGTCGAGCGGTGTGATCGTGCGCACCGCGGCAGAAGGCGCCACGGAGGATCAGCTGACGCGCGACGTCCAGCGCCTCACCTCCCAGTGGGAGCACATCAGTGCGCAGGCAGCCAACGGTCAGGCCCCCTCGCTGCTGCACTCCGAGCCTGATCTCCTGGTGAAGATCGTGCGGGACGTCTTCAACGAGGACTTCTCCAAGATGCTCATCCAGGGCGACGAGGCCTACCAGACCATCACCGCGTACCTCACGGGGGTCGCGCCCGACCTGCTGGAGCGCGTCGAGAAGTACGAGGGCGACCACGATCCGTTCGATGAGTTCCGCGTCACGGAGCAGATCGAGAAGGCACTCGACCGCAAGGTCTGGCTGCCGTCCGGCGGTTCGCTCGTGATCGACCGCACCGAGGCGATGACCGTCGTCGACGTCAATACCGGGAAGTTCGTGGGCTCCGGCGGCAACCTCGAGGAGACCGTCACCAAGAACAACCTCGAGGCCGCCGAGGAGATCGTGCGACAGCTCCGCCTGCGCGACATCGGCGGCATCATCGTGGTCGACTTCATCGACATGGTTCTCGAGTCGAACCGCGATCTCGTGCTGCGACGCCTCGTCGAGTGCCTGAGTCGTGATCGCACCAAGCACCAGGTCGCAGAGGTCACGTCGCTCGGGCTCGTGCAGATGACCCGGAAGAAGCTCGGTCTCGGCCTTCTCGAGACCTTCAGCGAGGCGTGCGAGGTATGCGCCGGGCGCGGCGTGATCGTGCACCACGACCCTGTCGTGAAGCACCGCGCGCCGCAGCAGAACGGGTCCTCGCGTCGCTCCCGGTCGGGTTCCAACGGCAATGCCGCTCCCGCACCGAGCACCGGCAGCGGAACGCACGTCATCACCGAGGGCGCGAAGTCCGCGCTGGCCCAGATCGCCGCCTCCACGATCCACACGGTCACGGAGACGACGACCGTCTCGATCGAGACCGAGGTGGCCGCGCCCGGGGGAGCCCAGCGCGCAGCCGCAGACCGTGACGGCGCCGCCGAGCAACGTCCGAAGAAGTCGCGCAAGAAACGCAGCGACGCCCCCAAGACCGAGAAGGACCTCCTTCTCGATTCGGTGCTCAACGCTCTTCCTGAGCCAAAGGCGCCGGGGCAGGGGCGTTCGCGCCGTCGGGTGTCGACCGCGGCCCTCAGCGGCACACCGGTGAACGCGACGCCCGAAGACTGACGTCATCGGACGTCGGTTCAGCGGCCTCGCCGCTGCCGGGTCGTCACCCGCAGTCCGGAGGCGATGAGGCGGCGCACGAGCTCCTTGCCGCCGACAGGCGACGCTCCCGCGGCGATGAGGCGCTCGACGGCGTCTTCCGGGACGTCGTAGTGATCGAGATCGAAGGCACGACCGGGGATGCCGGCAGCCCTCGCGAACCGGTGCAGCTCGTCGAGGTCGCTGTCGCTCACGAGGTGGGCCCACAGCCTCCCGTGAGCAGGCCAGAGGGGTTCATCGATCAGGATCGCCATCGTTGAGCATCCTACGGCGACACACCCGGCACTGCTTTTGCCCCTGGCGTCGGCATCCGGTAAAGTGGAACCTCGGTGCGCCCGCGACGCAGGCCTATGGCGTTGCACAGTGAGACTCAGCAACCCGGTTGCCGAGGCCCCGCACCAAGACTTCCCAGTCTCGCAAAGACAATCGGAGCCGTGCGCTCCAACAGTAGAAACAGGTGTGAAGTGGTTTACGCAGTTGTGCGCGCCGGCGGCCGTCAGGAAAAGGTCGAGGTCGGCACCATCGTCGTGCTCGACCGCCAGCAGGCCAAGGTGGGCGACAAGCTCGAGCTTCCGGCAGTGCTGCTCGTCGACGGTGACGCCGTGACGACCGACGCCGACAAGCTCGCGAAGGTCAAGGTCACCGCCGAGGTCCTCGGTGAGGAGCGCGGCCCCAAGATCGTGATCCAGAAGTTCAAGAACAAGACCGGCTACAAGAAGCGCCAGGGACACCGCCAGGACCTCACGCGCGTCAAGATCACCGGCATCAAGTAAGCCAGGGAGACGCTTCAGATGGCACACAAAAAGGGCGCAAGCTCCACTCGTAACGGTCGTGACTCCAACGCTCAGCGACTGGGCGTGAAGCGTTTCGGCGGCCAGACCGTCAACGCGGGCGAGATCCTCGTCCGCCAGCGCGGCACGCACTTCCACCCGGGCGCGCTCGTCGGCCGCGGTGGCGACGACACGCTGTTCGCCCTCGCCGCCGGTGCGGTCGAGTTCGGCACCAAGGGCGGCCGCAAGGTCGTCAACATCGTTCCCGCCGCGGAGTAATCCACCGACGGGAACAGTGGCAGCGCAGCTGCCCCACCAACCCTTGGCGAGGGGCGGGCTTCGGCTCGCCCCTCGCCGCTTTTACAGAGGAGTCCGACATGGTGACGTTCGTCGACCGGGTCACGCTGCATCTGCGTGCCGGCAAAGGCGGGAACGGCTGCGTGTCGGTGCGCCGTGAGAAGTTCAAGCCGCTCGCCGGACCTGACGGGGGCAACGGCGGTCATGGCGGCGACGTCGTGCTCGTGGCCGATCCGCAGGTGACGACCCTGCTGTCGTATCACCACTCGCCGCACCGCGCCGCAGGCAACGGCGGATTCGGTATGGGAGACAACCGCTCCGGCGCTGCAGGGGAGAGCCTGGAGCTGCCCGTCCCTGTCGGCACGGTCGTCAAGGATACGGCCGGCGAGGTTCTGGCCGATCTGGTCGTCCCCGGCACCCGCTTCGTCGTCGCGCCGGGCGGGCAGGGCGGCCTCGGCAATGCCGCGTTGGCCTCACCCAAACGGAAAGCGCCCGGCTTCGCGCTGCTCGGCACTCCGGGGTGGGAGGGCGATGTCGTCCTCGAACTCAAGACCGTCGCGGACGTAGCGCTGGTCGGCTTTCCGTCGGCAGGCAAGTCCAGCCTCATCGCGGCCATCTCGGCTGCCCGCCCCAAGATCGCCGACTACCCGTTCACCACCCTGCATCCGAACCTCGGCGTCGTCCAGGCGGGGGATAACCGCTACACCGTCGCCGACGTACCCGGACTCATCGAGGGTGCCAGCGAAGGCAAGGGACTCGGCCTCGAGTTCCTCCGCCACGTGGAACGGTGCACGGCGCTCGTGCACGTGCTCGACTGCGCCACCCTCGAGCCCGGTCGTGACCCGTTGAGCGACCTCGATGTGATCCTCGAGGAGCTGCGACGTTACCCGGTGCCCGAGGGTCAGGTGCCCCTCCTGGAGCGCCCGCAGCTGATCGCCCTGAACAAGGTCGACGTCCCTGAAGCGCGCGACCTCGCGGACCTCGTCCGCCCCGATCTGGAAGCGCGCGGCTACCGCGTGTTCGAGATCTCTACCGTCAGTCGCGACGGCCTGCGGCCGCTGACCTTCGCGCTGGGCGAGATCGTCGCCGAGCACCGTGCCGCGCAGGCGGCAGCCCCCACGCCCGAGCGCATCATCATTCGCCCGCAGGGTGCCGACAAGGACTTCACCGTGCGGGTGGAAGGCGGCACCTACGGAAACGTGTACCGGATCCTCGGCGCCAAGCCGGAGCGCTGGGTGCAGCAGACCGACTTCCAGAACGAGGAGGCCGTCGGCTTCCTGGCCGACCGTCTCGACAAGCTCGGCGTGGAGACCGAGCTCTACCGGGCAGGTGCCGTCGCCGGGGCGACCGTCGTCATCGGCGAAGGCGATGGGATCGTGTTCGACTGGCATCCGTCGCTCTCTTCCGCGGCCGAGCTGATGACGGCGCCGCGAGGAACGGATCCGCGCCTCGATCTGAACCCGCGCCGGACGACAGCCCAGCGCCGCGAGCGCTACCACGAGCGGATGGATGCCAAGGCGGAGGCCCGCGCCGAGCTCGAGTCGGAGCGCCTCGCTTCCTTCGATGATGAGGACGACGAGTGAGCGTGCGTGAACGATCGGATCTGCTGGGTGCGCGGCGCGTGGTGGTGAAGGTCGGCTCGTCGTCGATCAGCGGTGACAACGCGCACAAGATCCGCCCGATCGTCGAGGCCTTGGCCGCAGCGCACGCGCGCGGCACCCAGGTCGTCCTGGTGTCGTCCGGTGCGATCGCCACGGGGATGCCGTACCTCGCCCTCGACGAGCGCCCGAGCGATCTCGCGACGCAGCAAGCCGCCGCCGCGGTCGGCCAGAACGTTCTCATCTACCGGTATCAGGAGGCGCTGCGGCCCTTCTCGATCGTCGCCGGCCAGGTGCTCCTCACGGCCGGCGACCTGGAGAACCCGACGCATCGTTCGAACGCACGCCGCGCGATGGAACGCCTCCTCGGGCTGCGCATCCTCCCCATCGTCAACGAGAACGACACCGTCGCGACCCACGAGATCCGCTTCGGTGACAACGACCGCTTGGCCGCGCTCGTCGCCCGGCTCATCGGCGCGGACGCGCTCGTCCTCCTGAGCGATATCGAAAGCCTCTACACGCGGCCGCCGAGCGAACCCGGGGCCGCCCCGATCGACACGGTGGCACCCGACGACGACCTCTCGCAGTTCGAGTTCGGATCCGTGGTCGTCAACAGCGTTGGAACGGGGGGAGCCGCGACGAAGGCGTCCGCCGCACGGCTTGCCTCGGCCGCAGGCATCGGAGTCCTCGTCACCAGCGCCGATCTCGTCTCCGAGGCTCTCACGGGGGAGCAGGTCGGCACGTGGTTCGCACCCGCCCCCGACGCAGAGCCGTCCGCCAGCACGACCCCGATCCGCACGCCGTGACACCGCCGAGGCGACCATCGCCTCGGTGCCACCTCGGTAGACTGGCCTGATGACCACGATCGCCGACACCGCGCAGGAGCGGATGCTGCTGGCGAAACGCGCCGCCCGCCAGGTCGGGCTTCTCCCCGACAGGGAGAAGGCAGAGCTTCTGACGGCCATCGCCGCGATGATCGAAGCTCACGCGGATGAGATCGTCACGGCAAACGCCGACGACCTCGCCCGCGGGGAACAGAGCGGCCTCAGTGTCGGACTCCTTGACCGTCTGCGGCTCGACGCGACCCGCGTCGGCGCCCTCGCGGCCGCTGTCCGCGACGTGGCCGCCTTGCCCGATCCCGTCGGCCGGATACTCGACGAGCGCACTCTCGACAACGGGGTCCGTCTCCAGAAGGTGTCGGTGCCCTTCGGCGTCGTGGGCTCCATCTACGAAGCCCGCCCCAACGTCACCGTCGACATCGCCGCGCTCGCGCTGCGCTCTGGGAACGCCGTCGTCTTGCGCGGCGGCACCGCGGCGCAGGCCACCAACGCCGCGCTGATCCGTGCCATGCGGGAGGCCTTGGCCGACTGTGGCGTGGATCCGGAGGCCATCCAGACCGTCGACGATTTCGGGCGCGAGGGCGCGCACGCCCTCATGCAGGCCCGCGGTCTCGTCGACGTGCTGGTGCCACGCGGCAGCGCAGCGCTGATCGAGACCGTCGTGACCCAGTCTTCGGTCCCCGTGATCGAGACCGGCGCCGGCGTCGTGCACATCGTCGTCGACTCGTCCGCTCCGCTCGACTGGGCGCGTGAGATCATCGTCAACGCGAAAGTGCAGCGTCCGAGCGTATGCAACGCCGTCGAGACGGTGCTCGTCCTCCGGGATGCGGCCGCGCGCATCCTCCCCGAGGTCGGGGCTGCCCTGACGAGCAACGGTGTGACCATCCACGGCGATGACGCCGTGCAACGACTCATCCCGGATGTCGTGCCGGTGACCGATGCCGACTGGTCCACGGAGCACATGAGTCTCGATCTGTCCGTGCGCGTCGTAGACGACCTCGACGAGGCGCTCGAGCACATTCGCACCTACTCGACCGGGCACACCGAGTCGATCATCACCGCCGACGAGACGCGCGCGGAGCGATTCCTCGCGGAGGTCGATTCCGCCGTCGTCATGGCCAACGCGTCAACCCGCTTCACCGACGGCGGGGAGTTCGGCTTCGGTGCGGAGGTCGGCATCTCGACGCAGAAGCTGCATGCCCGCGGCCCCATGGGCCTCCCCGAACTCACCAGCACCAAATGGCTCGCCCGTGGTGCCGGGCAGATCCGACACTGACCGCCTAAACTGGATCAGCGCACCCGAACCGAAACGGAGTCCGAATGACCTTCGCCACGATCGCCGCCCTTGCCGCAGGGGAGGCCGAGCACCACGGCAACGTACAGGCCGAGACCTTCATCTTCGGAGTCGTGGCGTTCATCGTCTTCCTCCTTCTGGGCTTCGTGACCCTGTCGTACCGCAATGTCGCCAACCGTCACTCGCACAAGGCGGAGGCGTACGCCAAGACCCACGCGCAGGACCTCGCCCAGGCGGGACACGGCCACCACTAGGTCGCCGAGATGGCATCGGCACGCGGCCCCCGCATCGGGGTGATGGGTGGGACGTTCGATCCCATCCATCACGGTCACCTGGTCGCTGCCAGCGAGGTCGCTCAATCGTTCGATCTGGATGAAGTGGTCTTCGTACCCACGGGCCAGCCGTGGCACAAAGACGAAGTCACCACGAGCGAGCACCGCTACCTCATGACCGTCATCGCGACGGCATCCAATCCGAGCTTCACGGTCAGTCGCGTCGATATCGACCGGGAAGGCCCGACCTACACCATCGACACTCTGCGCGACTTGAAGAGGCAGCGACCGGACGCCGAGCTGTTCTTCATCACCGGTGCAGACGCGATCGCTCAGATCCTCGGCTGGCGAAATCATGATGAGCTTTGGGACCTGGCCCACTTCGTGGCTGTGTCCCGTCCGGGGCACGAGCTGAACACCGACGGTCTTCCGACTGACGACGTCAGCCAGCTCGAGATTCCTGCTCTGGCGATCTCCTCCACCGACTGCCGGGAGCGCGTGCGTCGAGGGCACCCCGTGTGGTACCTCGTTCCCGACGGCGTCGTCCAATACATTGCGAAGCATCATCTCTACCGGAGTCAGGCATGAGCACACCCGAAGAGCCGCCGCAGCTGACACGTCGCCAGTTGCGAGAATTGCGCAACACTGCAGCCACGCCGATCATCAGTGAGACGGCTGCCGACACTCCGCCTCCCTCCGAGGCCGGTTCCGCCGTCAACGACCGGCCCTCTGCCGACGGCCCCCGTGTTGAGGCTGCAGAGGATGCCGCGCGGGCACGAGAAGAGAGCGGGGAGCGGTCGTCCGAGCCGCGCGCTCCCGCACCCCTTCCGCGCGCCGCAGAGCCCGTTGATCTTCCCGAGCCGCCCACCGTGGAGGTGGACGGACCGACCGCCGGCGCGGGGGAGCCGCGCACCCTCACCAGACGTGAGATCCGTCAGCGCGAACGACTCCGTACCGCCTCTGTTCCTGTCATCACCGCGGATGTGCTCGCGGCGGCGCAGTCAGGCGTCGGCGACGACTGGTCCGATCCCGCATCTCGTGCCGACGACGGTCCAGAACCGTCCGCACCTTCGGAGATCATCGAAGCGGTACCGCTGAACGACTCGGAACCGTCCGCCGCGGCCGGAGACGATGCACTGCCGGCGACCACCGCGACAGCGCCGGAGCCGGAGCCCGAGCCCGAACCCGTCGAACTCGTCGTCACCGGCTCGACGCCGGTGGACGAGGCGGCCGGCATCGCGGAATCCGAGCCGAGCGAGCCCGCCGAAAGCGACGCGTCGTCGCGAGGGAACGAGGCAGACTCCGCTGAGGAACGCGGGCGACGCGTCGTCACGCCCGAACTGGGCGCCGACGTGCTCCGCGGTCAGCTCGACGTGGAGGTGCCGGCATCCTTCGACCAGCTGCTCACGCGAGGCAGTGCCACGGGTGCCCTCTCGATGCCGAACGCACTGATCCTCTCGCAGACGCCCGATGGCGGACCGCTGACCGCTCCCGTCGCCGCCACCGGCGAGATCCTGATCACGGGCACCTTCGCCCTGCCCGACCACTACGGGGCGACGGGAACGGTTCCCGGCCGCGCCGACGGGAAGGAGGCGGATGCCGCGCTCGTCGACGGCGAGCTGCCTGCGTCCTCCTCGCCCACGCCGATCGCCGCCAGCGCCGCGATCAGCACCATCAAGAGTGCGGATGAGATCATCAAGCCGCCGGCGCCGGAGCGCGGGAGCCGCCTGATGGTCGTGCTCGCGATCACGGCCGGCGTGCTGGCTGTCGCCCTGGCCGGTGTGCTCATCCTCGCGATAACGACAGGTATCTTCTCATGACCCTTTCCCCCGAATCCGTCGAGTTCGTGCAGCTCGCGGCCGCCGCCGCAGATGCGAAGGGCGGTACCGACCTCGTCGCGTTCGACGTGTCGGAGCCTCTCCCTCTCGTCGACGCCTTCCTCCTCGTCACCGGTACCAGCGAGCGCAACGTCGCCGCCATCGCCGACGCCGTCGAGGAGCGCATGCTCGAGGCCGGAGTGAAGCGTCTTCGCCGTGAAGGGCGCAACGAGGCCCGATGGATCCTCCTCGACTTCGGAGACCTCGTGGTCCACGTGTTCCACGAGGATGAGCGCACCTTCTACGGGCTCGAGCGTCTGTGGAAGGACTGCCCCCTCATCCCGATCGAATTGCCGTCGCCGGCCACGACAGACTGACCGCGGTTTTTGGCACTCCTCGGAATGTAGTAAGCTGATGGAGTTGCCGCGAGCGGCGATCAAGGGCCTGTGGCGCAGCTGGTAGCGCACCTGCATGGCATGCAGGGGGTCAGGGGTTCGAGTCCCCTCAGGTCCACCAAAAACCCCCGGTTCACCGGGGGTTTTTCGTTTTCCTAGACTCCGGATTCCCGCCACCATGCCCCTCGAGGGTGCGATCGGCGGCCGATCTCGGATGCCTGTACACAGCGATGGACAGCAGCCACGCCCCGCTGATGACGCTCGCCGTGAGCGTCGCCACGATCGCGGTCTGCGCCACCGTGTTCGCGCTGACCCGGCACAAGGTCGACGCAACGCTCCTCGCCGCGATGGCTGTGGTCGCCCCGGCAATCGAGTACGGCGTGCGTCTTCAGATCGTCGAC
>JAEYVZ010000087.1 GCA_023431405.1 Actinomycetes bacterium | reverse complement strand
GCGCCATCACCTTCATCGACACCCCGGGTCACGAGGCGTTCACCGCCATGCGTGCCCGTGGTGCGCAGGTGACCGACATCGCGATCCTCGTGGTCGCCGCCGACGACGGCATCATGCCGCAGACGGTCGAGGCCCTCAACCACGCGCAGGCGGCGAACGTGCCGATCGTCGTGGCGGTCAACAAGGTCGACAAGCCCGAGGCGAACCCCGCCAAGGTGCGTCAGCAGCTCACCGAGTACGGTCTGGTCGCCGAGGAGTACGGCGGCGACGTCATGTTCGTCGACGTGTCGGCTCGTCAGGGCACCAACATCCAGGCACTGCTCGACGCGGTGCTCCTCACCGCCGATGCAGGTCTCGACCTCACCGCCAACCCCAACAAGGCGGCTCGCGGCGTCGCGATCGAAGCGAAGCTCGACAAGGGCCGCGGCTCGGTGGCTACGGTGCTGATCCAGTCGGGCACGCTGCGGGTGGGAGACGCGATCGTCGCGGGCACCGCCTACGGACGTGTGCGCGCCATGATCGACGAGAACGGCGAAGCGGTCGAAGAGGCCTATCCGTCGCGTCCGGTCCAGGTGCAGGGTCTGAACTCCGTGCCCCGCGCCGGCGACACCTTCATCGTCACCGAGGAAGACCGCACGGCTCGTCAGATCGCTGAGAAGCGTGAGGCAGCCGAGCGCAACGCTCAGCTCGCCAAGGCCCGCAAGCGCATCTCGCTCGAGGACTTCACCCGCGCCCTCGAAGAGGGCAAGGTCGAGTCGCTCAACCTCATCATCAAGGGCGACGTGTCCGGTGCCGTCGAGGCGCTGGAGGAATCGCTGCTCAAGATCGAGGTCGACGATTCGGTCCAGCTGCGCATCATCCACCGCGGTGTGGGTGCGATCACCGAGTCCGACATCAACCTGGCGACGATCGACAACGCGATCGTCATCGGCTTCAACGTGCGTCCCGACACGAAGGCGCGCGAGCGCGCCGCGCGTGAAGGCGTCGACGTGCGGTTCTACTCCGTCATCTACAACGCGATCGATGACGTCGAGCAGTCGCTCAAGGGCCTGCTCAAGCCGGAGTACGAAGAGGTCCAGTCGGGTGTCGCCGAGATCCGCGAGGTGTTCCGCTCCTCGAAGTTCGGCAACATCGCCGGTGTCATCGTCCGGTCGGGAACCATCACCCGCAACGCGAAGGCCCGCGTCATTCGCGACGGCGTCGTCATCGCCGATGGCCTGGCCATCGAGTCGCTGCGTCGCTTCAAGGATGATGTCACCGAGGTGCGCACCGACTTCGAAGCCGGTATCGGCCTCGGAAAGTACAACGACATCCAGGTGGGCGACGAGATCGAGACCACCGAGATGGTCGAGAAGCCGCGCGGCTGATCCACCGGCCGTAGCTCCGGCTGCGGCTTCCGGATTCGGATGCCCGCCTTCGGCAAGAGGGGGGCCTTTGCCCCAATTGCCTCAGGCGGGCATCCGAATCCTCCAGCCTCCGCCTCCCGCGGTGGCGCAGGCCCCCCGCGCGGTCGGGTGGGGAGAAGAAGGAGAAGGAAATGGCTTCGGAACGTCAGGCACGCCTCGCCGACCGCATCCGTGTGCTCATCGCGGAGCGCCTCGACAAAGGCCTCCGTGACCCCCGGCTGGGCTTCGTGACGATCACGGACGTGCGCGTCACGGGCGACCTCCAGCACGCCTCGGTGTTCTACACCGTCTACGGCACGGATGAGGAGCGCGAAGACTCCGCGAAGGCTCTCAAAGCGGCCACGGGGATGCTGCGCAGCGAGGTGGGCCGCAAGCTGGGCGTGCGTCTCACCCCGACCCTGGAGTTCATCCACGACGCGCTGCCGGAGAACGCGGGTCACATCGAAGACCTGCTCCGCGAGGCGCGCGAACGCGACGCGGCCGTGGCCGGTCTCGCTTCCGGGGCCCGCTATGCCGGCGATGCCGACCCGTACGTGAAGCCCCGCGAAGACGACGAAGAGCTGGATGGCGACGAACTGTCCGGCGACGACGCGTCCGACGACGACTGACTCCGCCTGAGAGCTCGGCCGACAGGTCAGCGCGGCAGCCGCAGGGATTCCTCGACGGCTTCGATGAGACCATCGGCGATCAGCGAATCGATCGCACGGTCGCGTTGTGCGGCATCGGGCCAGTCGGCGATGACCTCTTCTAGCGGCAGTTCCGCCGGAGAGGCTGATCGGAGCGCCTTGAGCACCGCCCCGCGCGCCTGACGGTCGCTCCCTTCGTACCGCGCCTGGCGTCTGCGGGTGTCGCCCGTGTCGGGGTAGCCTGCGGCGCGCCAGGCGCACAGCTCTGCGAGCGGACATGCCTCGCAGCGCGGGGAGCGGGCGGTGCAGATCAGGGCCCCCAGCTCCATCGCGGCGGCGTTGACGATGGCCGCCTCCTCGGACGCCTCCGGCAGGACGGCGGACATCGCGGTCAGGTCGCTGCGGGCGGGAGGACCGGGCTGGGAGCGTCCGTCGATGGCTCGCGCCAGCACGCGGCGCGTGTTGGTGTCGACGACCGGATGCCGGTGCCCGTACGCGAAGGTCGCGACCGCGCGTGCCGTGTAGTCGCCGATGCCGCTGAGAGCGAGGAGTGCGTCGACATCGTGCGGGACGACGTTTCCGTGGCGGTCGCGGATCTCGACCGCCGCGCGATGGAGCCACAGCGCACGGCGCGGGTAGCCGAGGTTCGCCCACTGGTGCACGGCGTCGGCGGGCGAGGCTGCGGCGAGGTCGGCGGGTGTCGGCCATCGTTCGAGCCATGCCTCGAGGTGCGGGATGACCCGCGCGACCGGTGTCTGCTGCAGCATGAACTCACTGACGAGCACGCCCCAGGCCCCGAAGCCGGGCCGGCGCCACGGCAGATCTCGGGCGTTGTCGCGGTACCACGCGATGAGCGGCGGGGCGAGTCGGGGCATCCGATCAGCCTACGACGATGACGCTCGTCGGGCCGCTCTCGCCGGGGTCGTAGGCTGGTGAGCATGCGCTTTACCGACACCCCGTCTGTCATGCCGGCAAGCGTTCGGCCGACCGGCGCGTCTTTCGCAGCGGGGGGAGCGCGCTGATGGCGGCACCGCGTGGAATCCTCCTCGTCGACAAGCCCGGCGGGGTGACGAGTCACGACGTCGTGGCCCGGGCACGACGCGCCCTGGGCACGCGCAAGATCGGCCATGCCGGCACGCTCGATCCGATGGCCACGGGGCTGCTGGTGCTGGGGGTCGGCAGTGCGACCCGGCTGCTCACCTACCTCGTCGGTCTCGACAAGACCTATGAGGCGACGATCCGTCTGGGCGTGACCACCGATTCCGACGACGCCGACGGCGCCGTCACCGATTCCGCCGATCCTGCCGCGCTGGAGGCCATCTCGGATGCTCGCCTCGCCGAGGCGATGGCCCCGCTGACGGGTCGTATCTCGCAGGTGCCGAGCACCGTGTCGGCGATCAAGGTCGGGGGCAGACGCGCCTATGACCTCGCGCGTTCGGGGGAGGAGGTCGCGCTGAAGGCGCGGAACGTGACGGTGTCGCGCTTCGATCGCGTCGGGGGCCTGCGCCGGGATGCCGGCAGCATCGACCTCGACGTGGTCGTGGACTGCTCCAGCGGCACGTACATCCGCGCGCTGGCCCGCGATCTCGGTGCTGCCCTGGGAGTCGGAGGGCATCTCACGGCACTGCGTCGCACACGCATCGGTCCGTTCGCGGTGGAGGATGCCGTCTCGGAGATCGACGGCGCCGCACCGCTCCTGCGCGACGCCGATGTGGCCGCCCGCGTGCTGGGTTCGCTGGGGGTGACCGCCGACGAGGCGCGAGACCTCCGACACGGGAAGCGGCTGACGGGCGAAGGCGCGCGTGTCGGAGACGCGACGCCGGCTGCCATCGACCCTGACGGCCGTCTGGTCGGGATCGTGCAGCGACGCGGTGACGACATCAAGAGCATCATGAACATGGCTGAGGAGGAGACGTCGTGATCCTGTGGTTCACCATCGCCCAGGTGGGTGTGGCCGTGCTGGTGGGGCTCGTGTGCATCATCGCGGGGCTCGCGGGGCGCCGTCCGAGCGATCTGACGGTCGGCGGCATGGGGCTCGTGCTGGTTCTGCTCGTCGCGCAGGTCGTGATGGGCATCGTGGCGCCGCTCGCGGGGAACCCGCCCACGGGGAGCCTCCTGGAGTTCTGGGTGTACCTCGTGTCGGCGGTGCTGCTCCCGCCTGCCGCCGTGCTGTGGGCGCTGATCGAGCGCAGCCGCTGGAGCACGGTGGTGATGGGTGTCGCCGCTCTGGCGGTCGCGGTCATGGTGTGGCGCATGCAGGTGATCTGGACCATCCAGGTCGGGTAGGCCACGCCCGCTCACGGCTCGCCGTCCCCGGCGCGCGCCTATCATGGAGACGTCATGTCTTCCTCCCGTCCTCGCATGACCGGAATCGGTCGCGTGCTCGTGATCGTCTACGCGATCATGGCGCTCGCGGCCACCGGTCGTTCCTTCGTCCAGATCGTCCAGGAGTTCGACGCCGCGCCCGTGGCGTACTCGCTGTCGGCCCTGGCCGCCGTCGTCTACATCCTCGCCACCACGGCGCTCGTGAAGGCGTCGTCGCGCACGTGGTTCGTCATCGCGTGGGTGGCCGTGTGCTTCGAGATGGCGGGAGTCCTCATCGTCGGAACCTTGAGCTTCGTGCTGCCGGAACTGTTCGCGCACGATGCGACGGTGTGGTCGGGCTTCGGCTACGGCTACTTCTGGGTGCCGCTGGTGCTCCCCGTGCTCGGCATGTGGTGGCTGGTCAAGGGTGGGCGTGAGAGCGATGCCGCACGCGAGCCCGCCCAGGAGAGGGTGTCCTGGTGATCGTCTTCACCGACGCAGGAGACGTGCCGGCCGGTTTCGGCCCGAGCGTGGTGGCGATCGGCAAGTTCGACGGGGTGCACTCGGGGCACCGCGCGGTGATCGCCCGCGCGCGCATCGAGGCGGAGGGAGCCGGTGCCCGGGTGGTCGCGGTGACCTTCGACCGCAATCCGCTGAGCCTCCTGCGCCCGGAGCTGTGCCCCGACCCGCTGACCAGCCTGGATCAGAAGCTCCACTTCCTGGCCGCAGAAGGCGTCGACGCGACGCTCGTGCTGCGCTTCGATGCCGACCTCGCCGCGCTGCCTGCCCGCACGTTCGTCGAGCGGTTCCTCGTGAGAGCGCTCGGTGCGGTCACGGTCATGGTGGGAGACGACTTCCGGTTCGGCCGTGGCGGCGAGGGCGACCCCCGAATGCTCGCGGCGCTCGGGCGGGAGATGGGCTTCGGCGTCGATGTGGTCGGCGATGTGCAGGGAGCGGGTCGCCGGGTGTCGTCGACGTGGATCCGCGAGCTCCTGGAGGCCGGCGACGTGGAGGGAGCCGCGCGCCTTCTCGGTCGGCCCCACGCGATGCGGGGAGAGGTCGTGCACGGTCTCAAGCGCGGGAGGGAGCTCGGGTTCCCGACGGCGAATCTGAGCCAGGATGCCGAGGGCTTCGTGCCCGCTGACGGCGTCTACGCCGGCTGGCTGCTCGACGAGGGCGCCTCCGACGGGCCGACTCGCGCGGTCACGCGGTATCCGGCCGCGATCTCGATCGGCACGAACCCGACCTTCGACGATGTCCCGCAACGACAGGTGGAGGCCTACGTGCTCGACGAGACCGACCTCGACCTGTACGGGCATCGCGCGGAGCTGCAGTTCGCCCACCGCATCCGCGGCATGGTCGCCTTCGAGGGGATCGAGCCGCTGCGGGCTCAGATCGCCGACGACGTCGACCGCGTCCGCGCGGCGCTGGAGACCTGACGCCCAGAGCGGGCGGACGGCGGTGCGGACGGACGGCGGTGCGGGCGGGCGACGTCGCGCCGGATCAGTACGACGTGGCGTCTACGGCGCCTGTCGCCTGCTCGCCGGCATCCACGCGCCGCGCCTCGGAGAGGATGACGGCGCTGCCGCTCGTGCCGAGGCGGGTGGCGCCTGCGTCGAGCATCGCGAGCGCGTCGGCGTAGCTGCGGACGCCGCCGGAGGCCTTCACCTCGACCGAGGGGCCGACGTTCTCGCGCATGAGGCGCACATGCTCGACCGTGGCACCGCCGCCGGCGAATCCGGTGGAGGTCTTCACGAACCGGGCGCCTCCTGCTTCGGTGAGGCGGCTGCCGCGGGCGATCTGCTCGTCGTCGAGGAGGGCGGTCTCGAGGATCACCTTGGTGACGTGGTCGCCGGCGGCCTCGACGACTGCGCGGATGTCTGCGACGACCGCGTCGTCGAAGCCGGAGCGGAGGGCGCCGATGTTGACGACCATGTCGAACTCCACCGCTCCGTCGGCGAGGGCCTGGCGGACCTCCGCGACCTTCGCCGCCGTCGAGGTGGTGCCGTGGGGGAAGCCGATGACCGTGCCGACGGCCACCCCGGTGCCGGCGAGGCGTGCCACGGCGTGGGGGATGTCGCTCGGGCGCACGCAGACGCTGAAGACCTTCCACTCCGCGGCGATGTCGAGCTCGGCGTCGACGTCGGCGCGGGTGAGCTCGGGCTTGAGGATGGCGTGGTCGAGAGTGGCGGCGAGGGCGCGCTCGGAGATCTGAGGCATGGATTCAGCGTACGCCGTGACGGTGCGCGGCGACGTCTTCGACATCGACGGCAGTCCGGCGCGCGCGGTATCCGGGAATACCCCCGGGGGGTATCCTGTTGTCGAGTGATGCAGGCCGCTGGGCCTCGCCCCGTCCACCGAACCGAGGAGACACGATGACCGTTCAGACCTACACCGTCGAGGGCATGACCTGCGGGCACTGCGCCGCCTCCGTCACCCGAGAGGTGTCCGCCGCGCCCGGCGTGACCGACGCCACGGTCGACCTCGACGCGAAGACGCTCACCGTCACCGCCGACACGCTCGACGACGACGCCATCTCTGCGGCCGTCGCCGAGGCGGGCTACACGCTCGCCGGCCGCGCCTGATCCCGGGCGCACACCGCACCGGCCCCCGTCCCGCGCCCGCGCGGCCGCTCGCTCTCTCACTCGAAGGAATCGCCATGTCGTCCACCACCGACCCGCAGCAGCGCGAAGCCGTCATCGACATCGAGGGCATGACCTGCGCAAGCTGTGTCGCCCGCGTCGAGAAGCGGCTCCAGAAGGTCGAGGGGGTGACGGCATCGGTCAACCTCGCCACCGAGAGCGCGCGGGTGAGCTACCCCGCAGACCTCGACGCCGACCGCCTCGTCGAAGCCGTGCGCGAAGCGGGCTACGAGGGGCGCCTTCGCGCCCGCCCCGGCGCTGCGGAGGCGCGCGTCGCCGCCGATGACGGCGACCACGCTGCGCACGAGCACGCTGCGCACGAGCACGCCGCACCCGACCATGCCGATGCGCACAGCGGCCACGTCCACGACATCGAAGATCGTCCGGGCGCGGTCACACTGCGCACGCGCCTCATCGTCAGTGCCGTCCTGGCAGCCCCCGTCGTCGCCCTCGGCATGGTTCCCGCGTGGCAGTTCCCCGGCTGGCAGTGGGTCTCGCTGGTCCTCGCGACCCCGATCGTGCTGTGGGGCGGGTGGCCTTTCCACCGCGCGACGTTCGCGAACGCCCGCCACGGCGCGATGACGATGGACACCCTCATCACCCTCGGCACCTCAGCCGCCTACCTCTGGAGCGTGTGGGCGCTCTTGTTCGGCACCGCGGGCCGCATCGGCATGACGCACGGCATGGAGCCGATGGGCGAGACCGATGCCACCTCGCTCGTCTACTTCGAGGTCGCCGCGGCCGTCACCGTGTTCCTTCTGCTCGGGCGGTTCATCGAGCAGCGTTCCAAGCGACGTGCGGGGGCTGCGCTGCGCGCTCTCATGCAGCTGGCCGCGAAGGACGTCGAGCTGGAGGACGGGCGCCGGATACCGGTCGAGCAACTGCGGACCGGCGACGTGTTCGTCGTGCGGCCGGGGGAGAAGGTCGCCACGGACGGCCTCGTGCGTGACGGGCGGGCGTCGGTGGATCAGAGCATGATCACCGGCGAATCGGTGCCCGTCGACGTCGCCGTCGGCGACAGCGTCACCGGCGGCACCCTCGCCGTCGACGGCCGCCTCATCGTCGAGGCCACCTCCGTCGGCGATGACACCCGCCTCGCGCACCTCGCGCGACTCGTGGAGGAGGCGCAGGTCGGCAAGAGCCGCGTGCAGCGTCTGGCCGACCGCATCTCGTCGGTGTTCGTGCCGATCGTCATCGCGCTGGCGATCGTCACCCTCCTCCTCTGGCTCACGGTGGGCGGTTCGGTCGCCGCCGGATTCACCGCCGCCGTCGCGGTGCTCATCATCGCCTGCCCGTGTGCCCTGGGCCTTGCCACCCCGATCGCGATCCTCGTGGGCACGGGCCGCGGCGCGCAGCTGGGCATTCTCATCACCGGCCCCGAGGCGCTGGAGAGTGCGGAGAAGATCGACACGGTCGTCCTCGACAAGACCGGCACCGTCACCGAAGGCCGCATGACCGTCGCCGCGATGACCGTCGTCGGCGGCGCGGATGCCGAAGACGTGCGCCGACGGGTCGGGGCACTCGAAGCGGCATCCGAGCACCCGATCGCCCACGCGATCGCCGAGCATTCCCGCTCCGCATCGACCGTCGCCGATTTCGCGGGTCTCGCCGGCCGGGGCGTGACCGGGACCGTCGACGGTCACGCGGTGTTCGCGGGGCGCGTGTCGTTCGCGCAGGAGGCCGCCGGAACCGTGCCGCAGGAGGCGCTCGACGCCGTCGCGTCCGCCGAGCGAAACGGGGCGACCGCCGTCGTCGCCGGGTGGGACGGACAGGTGAAGGCCGTGTTCGCGATCGCCGACACCATCCGTCCCGACAGTGCCGAGACCGTCGCACGCCTGCGCGCGATGGGACTGTCGGTCGTGCTCCTCACGGGCGACAACGAGGGCGCCGCGCGCGCCGTCGCGCGCGAAGTGGGCATCGACGAGGTCGTGGCGGGCGTGCTCCCCGAAGACAAGGTGGCCGAGATCGTCCGCCTGCAGGCGCAGGGTCACCGCGTCGCGATGGTCGGCGACGGCGTCAACGACGCGGCCGCCCTCGCCACCGCAGACCTCGGCCTCGCGATAGGCGCGGGCACGGATGCCGCGCTCCACGCGAGCGACATCTCGCTGGCGGGATCGGGTCTCTCGCCCGTGGTGACGGCGATCTCGCTGAGCCGCCGCACGATGCGCGTCATCCGCGGAAACCTCTTCTGGGCATTCGCCTACAACGTCGCGGCGCTCCCGCTGGCGGCCTTCGGCCTCCTCAACCCCATGATCGCGGGAGCCGCGATGGCGTTCTCCAGCGTGTTCGTCGTGCTGAACAGCCTGCGCCTGCGCGCAGCGGACTGAGCGATAGCGCTACACTGGCGGCGAGGACTTCGCCCCGCCGTCGCCGCAGCTCGCAGAAGCGAGTACCCGCAGCCGGGAGGACGCAGCCCCACTCCACGGCCGCGGCGCTCGCCGCGGGAACGACACGTCCGCTCGTCGATCGACCGGACGGCCCCGGCTTCCTGCCGACTCACACGCTCAGGAGGAGCATGCCGACCACGGCACCCACCGCTTCGAAGACCGCGCCGCGCCGGCGACGGACTTCCTCCGCACGCCGCGACGACGACGCGCCTCTGATCCCGATCCTCGCCCGGAAGGTGCGCGAGGTCGAGGCGAAGGCGCAGCGCGGCAAGCTCGGCCCCACCAACCGCGTCAAGTTCCAGGTGATCGCCTTCCTCGTGAGGGAGGAGCGCGCACGAGTCAAGGGCGAGGCCGACATCCCCGCCGCGACCCGCGCCGAGCTGCTCAAGCGTCTCGACGGGGTCGCGACGCTCCTCGCCAAGACGGCCGCCCGCGACACGTCGCTCATCCAGCTCCTCGAGGTCGACCAGGCGACCTCTCCGGTCGCCCGACGGATGCGCCGCGACTGGCTGCTGGAGTCCGGAGCCGAGCTTCCCGAAGACGAGCTCATCATCACCGATGCTGCGCCGGTCCAGACCCCCGTGGTCCCTGCCGCCCTCGCCGAGCGTCAGGTCGTGCCACCGCAGATCGAGGCGCGCCGTGAAGCGAATCCCTTCCTCGCCCCCGACCTGTCGCTGCGAGCGCCCGCCGAGCCCGTGCGCCGCCGTCTCGACGGCTGGGAGCTCATGGGCCCGCTGTACAAGGCGTTCGAAAGCGGTGCCGGCGGAGGCGCAGCGTCTATGGACCTGCCGCCCGTTCCCGAGTTCGACAGACTGTCGCCCAAGGGCCTGGAGATCATGGCCCACCAGTCGCGCTTCCTCGAATCGGTCCGGCACGGGCACCGCTCGTTCCTCCTCGCCGACGAGCCCGGCCTCGGCAAGACCGCTCAGTCGGTGCTCGCGGCATCCGTCGCCGATGCCTACCCGCTGCTGGCGGTCGTCCCGAACGTCGTCAAGATGAACTGGGCCCGCGAGGTCGAGCGCTGGACGCCGCACCGCCGCGCCACCGTCATCCATGGCGACGGCGACACGGTCGACGCCTTCGCCGACGTCTTCATCGTCAACTACGAAGTGCTCGACCGGCACCTGTCGTGGCTCGGATCGCTCGGGCTGAAGGGCATGGTCGTCGATGAGGCCCACTTCATCAAGAACCTGTCCTCCCAGCGCTCGCAGAACGTGCTGGCTCTCGCCTCCCGCATCCGCGAGCAGGTGCGCGACCCGCTCATGCTGGCGCTGACCGGAACGCCGCTGATCAACGATGTCGAGGACTTCGACGCCATCTGGCGCTTCCTCGGCTGGACCAACGGTGAGAAGCCGGGGCCGATCCTCATGGACAAGCTCGACGCGACCGGCCTCACCCCCGCCGACAAGGCGTTCTACCCGGCCGCCCGCGATGCGGTGATCTCGATGGGCATCGTGCGACGCAAGAAGAAGGACGTCGCCGCAGACCTTCCCGACAAGCTCATCGCCGACCTCCCCGTGGAGCTCGACGACGAGTACGGGCGCTCCATCCGTGCCGCCGAGCAGGAGCTCGGTCAGCGTCTGGCCGCGAAGTACCGTCGCATCATCGAGGCCCGCGGCGACCGTGTGGTGCTCGGAGAGGTCGACGACGACATCGTCCGCCTCGTCGCGCACGGCGAGCTCGAGGAGTCGAAGGCGTCCGGCTCGGGTGCCGACAACGTGTTCACGATGGTGCGCCGCATCGGCCAGGCCAAAGCGCTCCTCGCTGCCGATTACGCCGCCCAGCTGCAGCGCTCGGTCGGCAAGGTCGTCTTCTTCGCGAAGCACATCGACGTCATGGATGCCGCAGAGGCGCACTTCGCCCACGCCGGGCTGCGCACGGTGTCGATCCGCGGCGACCAGACGACCCCGGTGCGCCAGCAGGCGATCGATGCGTTCAACAAGGATCCCGACGTGGCCATCGCGGTGTGCTCCCTGACAGCCGCGGGGGTGGGCCTGAACATGCAGGCGGCATCCAACGTCGTGCTGGCGGAGCTGTCGTGGACGGCGGCCGAGCAGACGCAGGCCATCGACCGCGTGCACCGCATCGGCCAGGACGAGCCGGTGACGGCGTGGCGGATCATCGCCGCCCACACGATCGACACGAAGATCGCCGAACTGATCGACTCGAAGCAGGGGCTCGCGCAGCGCGCTCTCGACGGCGATCAGGTCGACCCGACCTCCAGCGATTCCGTTCAGCTGTCCGCGCTCATGCACCTGCTCCGTCAGGCTCTCGGCGCCGCCTGAGGTCGTTCTGCGCGCCGGGCCGTCCGCGGTCCGGTGCACAGCGCCGCTGCGGTCGCCTCGGTGGCACGCCGACACGTCCGGCGATAGTGTCGAGGCGAGGCAAAGGCGCCGTTAGGAACACCCCGAACCAAAGGATCCTCATATGAAGATCGGCATCCTGACCAGCGGTGGCGACTGCCCCGGCCTGAACGCCGTCATCCGTGGTCTCGTGCTCAAAGGCACGACGAAGTACAACATGGAGTTCGTCGGCATCCGCGACGGCTGGCGCGGTGTGGTCGACGCCGATTTCTTCCCCCTCACCCGGCACGAGGTGAAGGGCCTGTCGAAGGTCGGCGGCACGATCCTCGGCACGAGTCGCACGAACCCGTACGAGGGTCCGCGCGGCGGCGCCGAGAACATCGCCAAGACGCTCTTCGGCCACCGCATCGACGGCATCATCGCCATCGGCGGCGAGGGGACCCTCGCGGCCGCCAACCGCCTGTGGGGCGACGGCATCAACGTGCTGGGCGTGCCGAAGACCATCGACAACGACCTCCGGGCCACCGACTACTCGTTCGGCTTCGACACGGCCGTCAACATCGCCACCGAGGCGATGGACCGACTGCGCACGACCGGCGACTCGCACCAGCGGTGCATGGTCGCCGAGGTCATGGGCCGCCACGTCGGCTGGATCGCCCTCCACTCCGGCATCGCCGCCGGCGCGCATGTCATCTGCATCCCGGAGGTGCCGATGTCGCTCGACGAGATCGCCGCCCAGGTGCAGAAGGCCCATGACCGCGGTCGTGCGCCGCTGGTCGTCGTCTCCGAGGGCTTCAAGCTCAAAGGCCAGGACGAGGCGTACTCCGACAAGGGCCTCGACGCCTTCAACCGTCCGCGGCTGGGCGGCATCAGCGAGGTGCTCGCCCCCGAGATCGAGCGCATCACCGGTATCGAGACGCGCGCCACGGTTCTGGGACACATCCAGCGCGGCGGTTCGCCGTCGGCCTTCGACCGGGTGCTGGCCACCCGCCTCGGGCTTCACGCGGCCGACGCGGTCGTCGAGGGCGCGTGGGGTCAGATGGTGTCGATGCAGGGAACCGACATCGTGCGCGTGCCTTTCGCCGACGCGCTCGGCGAGCTCAACACCGTTCCGCTGTACCGCTACGAAGAGGCGGCAGCGCTCTTCGGCTGAGCGGCGTCGCACACCGCGCCACCGTTCCGACGAACCCACCGGCGCCGCGGGGGGATCCTCCCG
>JAEYVZ010000021.1 GCA_023431405.1 Actinomycetes bacterium | reverse complement strand
AGTCGAAGGCCGAGCTGGAGATGGTGCGCAAGGCGGCGGAGATCTGTGATGCGGGGCTGCTGCATCTGGGCAGCGTGCTGCGGCCGGGGATGACGGAGCTGGAAGCGCACGGCGAGCTCATCAAGGGCCTGTCGGCCGCGGGCGGCGAACCCGCCGGCATCCACCAGGTGGCTTTCGCCGGTCTTGCCGGCCTCGGCGTCTATCACGAGATCTCCGGCCGCCGTGTTCTCACCGAAGACGACTTCCTCGACGTCGACCCCTGCGGCGTCTACAACCGGTACCACTCGAACCGCAGCCAGGTGTTCGCGTTCCGCCAGCCCACCGACGCCGCCGCCGAGCTCATGGCGAAGCTCGCGGGAGCGTTCGACATCCTCACCGAGAAGGCGCGCCCCGGCGTGCGCATCGGCGACGTCTGCGCGGAGCTGTACGCGTACTACGACGACGCGGGCGTGTTCGAGATCAACAAGAACATCTGGATCGGCGGCTACGAGCTCGGCATCGCCTTCCCGCCCGACTGGGTAGGCGAGTGGAAGTTCACCGTCGTCGGCGGCGAAGGAGACGACCGCACGTTCGAGGCGGGAATGGTCAGCAACTTCGAGAGCATCTGCGGAATCGGGCTGCTCGACACCTTCATCATCGACGACGACGAGACCACCGTCCTGTCGAAGCTGCCCCACGAGGTCTTCGTCGTCGACAACTGACGACCCCCGGATCGGCCACACCCGGCCCCAGCATCCACACCCGAAAACCGAAGCACCAAGAACAAGCAGGAGCACACATGCGAAACATCCGTCCCCTTGCCGCGGTCGGCGCGGTAACCCTCGCGTTCGTCGCGCTCACCGGCTGCGCCGCCCAGAGCGACGACGCCTCCTCCGGCGGCGGTGACGAGAAGCTCGTCATCGCCAGCTGGGGCGGCGCCTTCACCGAGGCGACCCGCACCAACCTCGCCGAGCCCTTCGAAGCGGAGACCGGCATCAAGGTCGAGATCGTCGACGTGCCCGGCACCCAGGTCACCCAGATGCAGCAGATGGTCGACGCAGGCGACGTCCAGTGGGACATCATGGACAGCCTCGGCGCCGCCGACGCGTTCTACATGTACCAGGAGGGCCTCGTCCAGAAGCTCCCCGAGGAGCTCGGCGCCAGCCTCACCGAGACTCTCGGTGAGGAGAAGATGAGCGAGTTCGGCTTCACGTTCGCGAACCTCGGCTACGTCATCGCGTGCAACAACGCGGCGGGGAAGGCATGCCCCGACTCGCTCGAGGGGCTGTTCGACCCGGAGGCGTTCCCGGGCAACCGCGAACTCCCGGGCGAGTACTACAGCCAGCTCATGGCCGGTCTCGTCGCCGCCAGCGGCCAGGACACGCTGGCGGCCGACATCGACCTCGACGCCGCGCTCGCGCAGCTGAAGCAGGTCGAGCCCGCCACGACCGTCTGGTACACCAGCGGCGACCAGCAGGAGCAGGTGCTGCGCCAGGGCGAGGCCGACTTCGGCCTCATCTACAGCGGCCGCGCCTACAACCTCGTCGACGAGGGCCTCGACATCACGGTCAACTGGTCGGGCGTCTACGACCCGGGCTACACCGCGATCGCGACCGACGCGCCCAACCAGGCCGCGGCCGAGAAGTTCATGAAGTGGGTCGCCGAGAACCCGGAGGCCCAGGCCGGCTTCGCGCAGGACATGAGCTACGGCGTCCCGAACGCCGCCGCGCTCGACCTCATGCCGAAGGAGGCCGCCGAGCGTCTCGCCGACTTCCCCGCCAACTTCGAGAAGCTCGCGCAGCAGAACTTCGCGTGGTACCTCGAGAACAAGGACGCGGTCGACACCGGCATCCGGAACATCGTCCAGGGCGGCTGATGTCTGTCGCTCGCGCTCACGACGCGAAGGGTGCCACCCGGTCCGCCGGGTGGCACCCCCACCTGGGTCCGTGGCAGGGGCTGCTGTTCGCGGCCCCCGCCATCGTGGCCATCGCGTTCTTCGTCGTCTACCCGCTCATCCAGCTCGTCCTGCAGGCGTTCTCCGACGGGGCCGGACTCGAACGCTTCGCCGACGTCTTCACCGACCCCGTCAGCGTGCGGGCGCTCGTCACCACGGTCGTCGACAGCCTCATCGTGGCGCTGGTCGCCGTGCTGGCGGGCGGGCTCATCGCGTGGACCCTCCACGCCACGACCCGCCGCTGGCTGCGCGTGCTCACGTGGATCGCGCTGCTCATCCCGTTCACGATGGGCACGATCGTCAAGAACTACTCGATCCTGCTCCTGCTGGTCGCCAACGGCCCGGTCAACTCCACGCTCATGGCGCTCGGACTCATCGAGAGCCCGATCCAGATCCTCTACACCCCGGTCGCCGTCGTCTACGGCATCGCGTACTCGCTGCTGCCCTATGCGGGCCTCACCCTGTACTCGGTCTTCTCGCACGTCGACCACAACCTCATCGCTTCGGCGAAAGTGCTCGGCGCCACGCGCATGACGGCCCTGCGCACCGTGATCTTCCCCATCGTGCGCGGCGGGATGCTGACGACCGCGGCGCTGATCTTCGTCCTCTCGCTCGGCTTCTACGTGACGCCCGTGCTGCTCGGCGGCCTGCGGTCGCCGTTCCTCGCCACCGTCATCAACCAGCAGATCTTCACCCTGTACGACTTCCCGGGCGCATCGGCGACCGCGCTGGTCGTGCTGCTGATCGCGCTGCTGGCCCTGGGCGCCGCGATCCTCGCCGGAGGACGCAACGCAGGAAGGCAGATGTTCCGCTGATGGCCGCTCAACCCGTCCGCCCCTCCGAGCGCGTGTTCTCCGTGCTCACCGGCATCGCGATCGCCGTCGTCATCATCGTGGTGCTCGCCCCCGCGGTGCTCGCCGTGGTGCTGTCGTTCTCGAACGACGTCGCGATCTCGTTCCCGCCGAAGAGCTGGGGCTTCGACCGCTACATCGACTTCTTCACGTCGAAGCAGTGGACCGAGCCGCTCTTCCTCTCGATCCGCCTCGGACTGACCAGTGCGCTGGTCGCCCTCGCGGTCGGTCTCGCGACTCTCGTCGCCGTTCATCGCTCCCGGATGCCGTTCCGCGGCGCCGTCGAGACCCTCAGCCTCGTGAGTCTCGTGCTCCCGGTGTCGGCGTACGCCGTCGCGATGTTCGTCGTGTACTCCGCGACCGGACTTCGCGGCACCGAGATCGGCCTCGTGCTGATGTACGCGATGCTCGGTCTTCCGATGATCGTGCTCATCGGCGGCACCGCGATCCGTCAGCTGAACACCGACGTGGAGCTCGTGGCCAACGTGCTCGGCGCGTCGAAGTTCCGCGCCTGGGGCGGCCTCACGGTCCCCATGCTCGCCCCGGCGTTCGTCGCGGCCTTCGCCGCCGCGTTCCAGCTGGCCTTCGAGGAGGCGGTCTTCATCGACTTCCTCGGCGGCCCGGGCCTGAAGACCCTGCCCAAAGCCATCTCCGACTCCGTGCGGTACGGCAGCGACCCGGTCATCACCGCGATCGCTGCGACCCTCGTGATCATCACCACCGTCTTCGTCGCCATCCCGCTCGGCGTCGCCAGAGGAAGAAAGCATGACTGACAACACACAACCGGCGGTCCGCCTCGACAGGGTCAGCCGCCTCTTCGGGTCCGAATACGCCGTGCAAGACGTCTCCCTCGACGTCGCGCAGGGCGAGCTCATCTGCCTCCTGGGCGCCTCGGGGTCGGGAAAGACCACCCTGCTGCGCATGATCGCCGGCTTCGACTCACCCACCAGCGGACGCATCCTGCTCGGCGATCGCGACGTGTCGCGCCTCGCGCCGTCGCGACGCGAGATCGGCATGGTCTTCCAGAACTACGCGCTGTTCCCGACCCTCACGGTCGAGAAGAACGTGGAGTACGGCCTCCGCATGCGCGGCTGGTCGCCACGCGATCGCGCTGCGCGCGTCGCGGAGATGCTCGAGCGCATGCACCTGTCGAAGTTCGCGAAGCGCCGCCCGTCGCAGCTGTCCGGCGGGCAGCAGCAGCGCGTCGCGATCGCCCGGGCGCTGGCCTACTCGCCGCAGCTGATGCTCATGGACGAGCCGCTGGGAGCGCTCGACAAGGCCCTCAAGCAGGACATGCTGCGAGAGATCCGCGAGGTGCACCGTGAGTTCGGCACCACGATCCTCTACGTCACCCACGACCGCGAGGAAGCCCTCACGCTCGCCGACCGGGTCGCGATCATGCGCAACTCCCGCCTGGTGACGTGCACGCCGGTGACCGACCTGTTCCACGCGCCGCCCACCGCCTATGCGGCCGAGTTCTTCACCGGAGCGAACCTCATCCCCGTCGACCGCCTGCCCGGTGCCGGCGAGGGCCGTACCGGAGACGCCCTCGTCGCATCGGTCCGTCCGCGAGACCTCGCCCTGGGAGCGCCGCGCGACGGCTGGTCTCTGGCGGGGACGGTCGCCGACAGCATCTTCCTCGGCGACGACGCCTCTCTCACGATCGACCTCGACGGACTCTCGGTGGTCGCGCAGGTGCCGCTCCCGGATGCCGCGGCCCACCCCGTCGGAAGCCCCGTCCGCGTGGCCGTCGAGCGCTCCAGCATCCACATTCTCGAAGACGACAGGAAGTGACCCGATGACCTCGGTCGGTACCTCGACGACCTCCATTCCGACGGGGAGCGGACCCATGTGGTTCGACGACCCGAAGCGCCCCGACCCGCGGCGGGCGCTCGAGGGGCCGACGCGCGTCGACACCCTCGTCATCGGCGGCGGGTACACGGGGCTGTGGACCGCGATCCGCCTCGCCGAGGAGAAGCCGAACGCGAAGATCCTGCTCGTCGAGGCCGACCGGATCGGCGGCGCCGCGTCGGGCCGGAACGGCGGCTTCGTCTCGTCGAGCATCACGCACGGCCTCGCCAACGGGCTGCGCCACTGGCCGAAGGAGATCGGCGACCTCGAGCGGCTCGGCCGCGAGAACCTCGACGGCATGGCGCGCGATCTGGAGGAGCACGAGATCGACTGCAGCTTCGAGCGGGTCGGCAAGATCGCCGTCGCCGTGCACCCGCATCAGGTGGAGGAGCTGCGGGCGGGGGTGGAGACGGCGGCACGCTACGGCAAGACGACGCACTTCCTCGGTCGCGAGGAGGTGCGTGAGCGCGTCGACTCGCCGACGTACCTCGCGGGGGTGTTCGATCCCACGGGCAACGCGCTCGTCAGCCCGGCGCGGCTCGCGTGGGGTCTTGCGGACGCGGCGGAGCGCGCGGGCGTGACGATCGTCGAGGGCACCGCGGTCCGCTCCATCTCCGACCGCGGCGCGCTCGTCGAAGCGGTGACGGATGCCGGCACCATCCGCGCCGGGTCGGTCGTGCTCGCCACGAACGCCTTCCCGTCGCTGCTCAAGCGGTTGAGCCTGTACACCGTGCCCGTGTACGACTATGCGTTGGGCACCGCGCCGCTGAGCGCGCAGCAGCTCGACGCCATCGGGTGGCACGGCCGTGAGGGGCTCACCGACGCGGGCAACGAGTTCCACTACTACCGGCTCACCGACGACAACCGCATCCTGTGGGGCGGGTACGACGCGGTGTATCACTACGGCAGTCGCATCGCCCCGGAGCTCGACGAGCGTCCCGAGACGTTCGCGCTGCTGGCGGAGCAGTTCTTCGAGACGTTCCCGCAGCTGGAAGGCCTCGGGATCGACTATGCGTGGGGCGGCGTCATCGACACGTGCACGCGATTCAGCCCGTTCTTCGGGACGGCGTTCGGGGGGAAGGTCGCCTACGCCATGGGCTTCACGGGCCTCGGCGTCGGGTCGACGCGCTTCGCCGCCCAGATCGTCGCCGACCTCCTCGCAGGACGCGACACCGAGCTGACGCGCCTGAAGATGGTGCGGTCCAAGCCCATCCCGTGGCCGCCGGAGCCGCTGCGCGCCTTCGGCATCGAGGTGACGAAGCGCTCGCTGTCGGCGTCCGATCACAACGGCGGCAAGCGCAACCTCTGGCTCAAGGCGCTCGACGCCGCGGGCGTCGGCTTCGATTCCTGAACCCGCGTCGCGCAGAATCGTCCATCGCCGCTGACCCGCTGTCTCGAGACGCGGGGAAGCGGCGATTGGCGTGGCCGTGGCCGAATTCGGTAAACTTGGACTGCCATCCAAGTTTTTGGGTGGGCCCGCCGCGACGGCGGGCGCCGCCGGCGGCGCCCCCGGGGGGGGGCGGGCGCCGCGGCGCGCTGATCGTCGCGCCGCCCGTGCAGTACGGCCCCCGCACGGGCCTGTGGCGCGGCATGGCGGGGGATCGGTGTCTGGGGGATTCCGATCCCTCGCCCGTATCGTGGACGACGTCGACCAGGCGAGGAGGAGCGATGTCCGAAGGCCTCCGAGAGCGCAAGGTGCGCATGTCGCGACGCCGCATGGAGAAAGCGGCCGTCGACCTCGCGTACGAGAACGGCATCCGCTCGGTCACCGTCGATCAGGTGTGCGCGGCCGCGGGGGTGTCGCGCAGCACGTTCTTCAACTACTTCCCCTCGCTCGAATACGCCATCTTCGGGGCGCCGCTCGACTACGACCCGGAACTGACACAGCGGGTGCTCGCCGGCCACGGCGACGACCTCGTCGTGGCGGCCTCGCTCATCGTCGCCGAATCGGTGCGAGGCCAGGCGGGCGACGACATCACCCGTCGCCGGCTCGCCCTGTTCGTGCGCGAACCCGGCACGACCACCGCGGTCTCGTGGTCGAGCCACGTGAGCCGCGAGCGCCTCGTCTCCGTGATCGCCGACTGGCTCGACGCACATCCCGAGCTCTCCAGGCTGCCCGGCGCCGCGGCCGCAGAGGAGGCGCGAGTCATCGTGGCCATGTCGATCACCGTCGGCGACGAGGGCACCCGCGAACTCCGCGAGGTCGACGGAGACGTCCTGATCGATCCGGAGCCCTACCGGCGCGCCCGCCGGCGGCTGGCACTGCTGCTGTGCGATCCGAGGGACTGACCGCAGCCGCAGATCGGGATGCCGCGACGTTCAGGCCGGTCGTATGGTCCCTTGTGGCTGGTGCCCCGCGCGGCGAGAATGAGGCCCCCGGTCTCGCGGACCCCAGGCCCGCACTCCGCCCCTGATTCGAAAGCCACCGCATGAGTCAGCACCGCCTCGAACCGGCCGCCGATGACGCACGGGCGGCGACGGCACGGTTCGGGCTCTGGCTGCAGACGATGCCCGCGACCGTGGCGATCGTCGGACTCATCCTCGCGATCGCTGTGGGATCGGCGGCCCTGTGGCAGCCGGCGCACGATCAGCCGTGGTGGGACACGGTCGCCTACGGCGTGCCGGCGCTGCGGGAAGGCAAGTGGTGGACGCCCATCACGGGCACCTTCCTCGCCGTCACGCCGGCCATCTACATCCCTGCCCTTCTCGGCTTCATCGGCATGGGCATGCTGGAGCGGCGCCGCGGGACGCGCGTCGCCCTGCTCTGGTTCGGAGGAGGGCAGCTGCTGGGCGTCGTGGGAACATGCGCCTTCGCCGCCGTCGCCTCGCAGATCGACTGGCCCTGGGCGGTGGAGCTTGCCGCCATGCGCGACGTCGGGCCCTCGGGTGGGACGATGGCGTGCATCGCCGTCACCGCGAGTCTGCTCCGGCATCCGTGGCGCCAGCGGGTGGGGCTTGCGACGCTCGTGTACGTGGTCATCGGGCTGCTGTTCATCGGCACGTTCGCCGACGTCGTCCATGCGCTCGCCGTCGGTGCGGCAGCACTCGCGGCCCTCCCCGCGTGGCGCGGCAGGCCGAGCAGCATCCGCGAGCGGCGCATCCTCGCCTTCGCGACGACGCTCGCGCTCGGCGTCGTGCAGATCATCTTCCTCATTGCGCCCACCTATGGCCCCTTCGGCCGGACTCGTCCATTCGCCGCCTCGTGGATCGACGTGCTCATCGACACGCTGCTCGTCATCCTCGTGGCCCACGGGCTCCTGCAGGGGCGGCGGTGGGCCTGGGTGGTCACCGTCATCGTGGCGCTCGCGAACATCGTGACGGCCCTCGTGTTCCTGGTGCTGCGGATCGTGGGCGAGGAGGATCCGTGGTCGTTCGCCACGGGCAACGCGACCGTGGCGATCACCGGCTCGGTGCTGTGGCTGCTGCTGCTGGTCTTCCTCGTCGCGTGGCGGCGCGCGTTCGGCACCCGCCGAAGCCGCAGACGGCTGTCCGCCCGCGACGGCGCTTCGCCCACGACGGCCGATGCGCGCCGGGCGATCACGACCCACGGTGGCGGGTCGCTCTCCTGGATGGCCACCTGGGGCGGGATGGACTACTTCGGCACGAGCACCGGGATCGTGGCGTACCAGCGGCATCTCGGCGTCGCCATCGCGCTCGCCGATCCGCTCGGCCCGCCCGAAGGCCGCACCGACAGTGTGCGCGAGTTCATCGAGGCCGCCGAGCGCGACGCCCTCGTGCCGTGCTTCTTCAGCGCCCGCGCCGACACGAAGGCCGCGGTGCCTTCCGGCTGGCGATCGCTCGTCGTCGCGGAGGACACGCTCATCGACCTCGAAGGACTGCGGTTCACCGGCAAGGCGTGGTCAGACGTACGCACCGCCCTGAACCGGGCCCAGCGCGAGAACGTCGCGGTGCGACTGTCGACGGTGAGCGCCGAGCCGTGGGGCATCCGCACGCAGCTGCGCGCCATCTCCGAGGAGTGGGTGGGGGAGAAGGGGATGCCGGAGATGCGGTTCACCCTCGGCACCCTGCACGAGGCGGAGGATCCCGAAGTGCGGCTCGCGTACGCGATCACTCCCGCGGGCGACGTCGAGGGATTCCTCACCTGGCTGCCGTGGTACGGGCCGGGAGGACGCCACGAAGGATGGACGCTCGACCTCATGCGCCGCCGCGACCATGCGTTCCCGCCGGTGATGGAACTGCTGATCGGCGCATCCGCACGCGCGTTCGCCGATGAGGGTGCGTCGGTGATGTCACTGTCGGGAGCGCCGCTGGCTCACGAGCCCACTCCCGCCGAAGGGCAGCTCGCGCAGGTGCTCGCTCGGCTCAGCGAGGCGCTCGAACCGGCCTATGGGTTCGCGAGCCTGCATCACTTCAAACAGAAGTTCCGCCCGCGGTACGAGCCGCTTCACCTGCTCTACCGTGACGAGGCCGATCTCGCGAAGATCGCTCCCGCTCTCGTGCGCGCGTTCCTCCCCGAGGCGTCGCTGCGCGACTTCCTGCGGGCAGGGCGCGAGATGGTGGGGCGCGAATGAGCGCCGATCACCGCGGGGCGCTGCGGGCGTGCGCCGCCATGCGGTCGAACGCCGCATCCAGCCCCTCGTCGGTGAGCTGCTGCTCGGGGTGCGCGTCGTAGTAGGCGAGGATGCGTCGCGCGCCTTCGTCGAAAGTGATCGTCGTACGGAACTCCGGCACGAGAGACGTCACCTTCGTGCAGTCGAACACCATCGAGTGCGCCTTGTCTCCGAGGAGCGTCGGGCCGAGGTCGGGAGCGAAGGCGGTGATCGTGTCGGATGCCACGTGCACGATGTCGGGCTCGGCGACTCCCGCGGCATCCGCGAGCCAGCCGTAGATCTGGTTCCAGGTGGGCGCGTGCGTGCCCGTGATGGTGAAGGCCTCCCCGATCGCCGCCGGTTCGCCGAGCAGGCCGGCGAATGCGACGGCGAAGTCGTCGGCGTGCGTGATCGTCCAGAGGCTCGTGCCGTCGCCGTGGACCACCACCGGTCTGCCCGCTCGCATGCGGGCGATGTCGGTCCAGCCGCCCATCGTCGGCAGGGCGCGCTCGTCGTAGGTGTGCGAGGGTCGCACGACCGTCACCGGCGCACCGCGCTCCCGGTGCGCGTCGAACAGGAGCTCCTCGCAGGCGATCTTGTCGCGCGAGTACCGCCAGAACGGGTTGTGGAGCGGTGTCGCCTCGGTGACAGGGAGCGTGCGCGGCGGCTTCTCGTAGGCGGATGCCGAACTGATGTAGACGTACTGACCGGTGCGGCCCTCGAACAGCTCCAGGTCGGTGCGCACGTGCGCGGGGGTGAAGCCGAGGAAGCCGGCGACGACGTCGAACTCCGCATCGCCGATCACCGAGCGCACCGACGCGGCATCGCGGATGTCGGCTTCGATCAGGCGGACCCCCTCCGGCATCGGCCGTCGGGCGTGCCCCCGGTTGAGAACCGTGACGTCGTGCCCCTCCTCGACCGAGCGGCGCACGCACGCCGCGCTGATGGTCCCGGTCCCGCCGATGTAGAGCACGCTCGTCATGCGGCGAGCCTACGCGGCGGGTGTGCGGGGCGGGTCGGAGACGGCGGCGAACGTGCATTCGACGGTGGCGCCCGCCGATGTCGGGACCACCCGAACCGTGCCACCGTGCCGTTGGACGATCTCCGCGACGACGGCCAGGCCCAGCCCGTAGTGCCGGTCGCCGGGCGGCTGTGCCCCGTCCCGTCCGCTCGCGAAGCGCTCGAACGCGGCGGCGCGCATGTCGGGTGTGAACCCGGCGCCGTCGTCCGACACGCGGATCACCGCGCGGCCACGATCCCGCTCGACGGCCACCGTCACCGTCGAGCGCGCGTGGTCTATCGCGTTGGTCGCGAGCGCGACGACGAGCCGCTTGATCGCGGTGGCCGATCCGCGGATGGCGACCGGGTGGCGATCCCCGGTCTGCGCGAGCGCGATGCCCCGCTCGGCGGCCGTCATGGCCAGATCGGCGAGGGCCTCGCCGGCGACGGCGGCGAGGTCGACGGGTGACGGGTCGGGGGCCATGCGAGGATCGGCGGCGATCAGCAGATCTTCGAGGATCGCCGTGAGCCCCTTCGCGTCATCGACGATCTCGGCGGCGGCAGCGGTCACGTGCGCTGGGGAATCGGCGGCGGAGCGGCGGGCGAGCAGCTGCGCGCGGGCGCTGAGGATGGTCAGCGGCGTCCTCAGCTCGTGACTGGCGTCGGCGACGAATCGGCGCTGGAGTGCGAGTGCATCGGCGAGCGGCCTCACCGCTCGTCGAGCCATGAGGAAGGCGCCGCCGACCGACAGCGCCACGCCCACGATCCCCGCGGTGAGAAGGGCGGTGGTCAGCCGCTGGAGCTCCTCGGCCCCTTCGTGCTGGTCGATCGAGACCTGGATCACGCGGTCGCGGGAACGGTGGGTCGTTGTGAGCTGGTCGTACGTGCGCCCGTCGACCGTCCGTGTCGTGCGGAGGTCGCGCTCGCCGGCGGCGACGGCCTCGATCGCGGCGGGATCGAGAAGCCCGGGCGGCATCCGCTCGGAGCTCGACACCCGATCGCCGTCGACGATCGTGACGAACGTGCCGAGCGGCGCCTCGTCGGGCTCATCGATCTCGACGGCCGCGTGCAGGGCGCGATCCCGCGCCTCCGACACGCTGGTGGCGACGACTCCGTAGACGACGACGCCGACCACCCCCACGACGAGAAGGACGAGCACGGCGAACTGCGCGGTGAGGCGTCGCGTGGGGCCGATGGTGTCGTCGACCGCTACCGGGCGCCGGCTCCGGCGTGTGCTCACGCCATCCTCCCCAGCCGGTAGCCGATGCCGCGGACCGTGTGCACGCTGCCGCGCCCGATCTTCTTGCGCAGGTAATGGACGTACGTGTCGACCACCCCCGGGTCGTCGGCGTCGGGGAAGACGGCGCTCAGGAGGTCTTCGCGGGGGAACACCTGGGTGGGGCGCCGGGCGAGACGCTCCAGGAGCTGCGATTCTCGTTCGGACAGCACCACTTCGTCGCCCGCTGCGGTCGTCACCGTGCGGGCCGAGACATCGAGCCGTCCGCCCGGTATCGCGATCACGGGGGCGGCGGCGACGTGCCTGCGCAGAAGCGCGCGGATGCGGGCCAGCAGCTCGTCGATGTCGAACGGCTTCGACAGGTAGTCCTCTGCTCCGCGGTCGAGTCCCTCCACCCGGTCGGACGGGTTCCCGAGGGCGGACAGCACGAGAGCCGGGACGACGACGCCCCGACTGCGCAGTCTGTCGAGCACATCCAGCCCCTCCAACACGGGGAGCCCTCGGTCGAGCACGATGGCGTCGAACGACTCCGTCAGCCCGAGATGAAGGGCGGCCTGACCGTCGCGGGCGAGTGCGACCGCATACCCTTCGCCAGTCAGCAGGTCGTGCAGGATCGTCGCGAGCCGGGAGTCGTCTTCGACGAGCAGGATCCGTGCCGGAACGGTCATGCGCGCAGTATACGGATGCCGCTCACGCGTTCACATCGCATGGACGCCCTGCGCCTGCCGGAACCCGTCGGTCGCGAGGATCCCGCCCGCCCGGTCGACGCACAGGACGTCCACCCCGAAACGCCGCAGCGCGTCGGGGATGAGCGCCGGACCTCCCGCCAGGATCGCGGTGGCGAGCACGTCGGCGATGACGATGTCGGCCGCCATCACGCTGACCTGGACGAGTCGGTCTTGCCCGTCGCGCGGGCGCCAGATGTGCTCGCCGCGCTCCGCGGTGCCCGAGGTCGCCACGGCTCGGTGCCCGGACGGCGCGTCGAGGCGGCAGAGCAGGGCCGCGCGATCGATGGGGTCGACGATGCCCACCCGCCAGGGCCGCTCTCCCTCGCCTCCTTGGCTGGGCCCGGCGCCCGCCCACAGGATGTCTCCACCGGCATTCAGCATCCATGCCCGCTCGCCCGCCGCGCACAGCACCTCTCCCGCCGCGGCGATCGCCTCGGCCTTGATCGTTCCGGAGAGGTCGATCGTTCCGTCCGGCCGGTGAGGGGTGAACGCGCCGCCTGTCTCCCGCGACCACGCCATCGCGCGTGCGTAGGCATCGCGCATCTCCTCGCTCGCCGCCATCAGCGCCTGACCCCCGCCGGCGACGCGTGCGGCTTCCGAGTCGGGGCGGTATCGGCTGAACCGCGCGTCGCGCACGGTGAACGCGTCGGCGACGGCTGCCCGCACCGCGGGTGCCGGGAGGGAGCCGGGCGTGACGAGACTGACGACGGTCCCCATGGTCTCGAAGACATGGGTCGCCATGGTCAGAGCCCCGCCTTGTCGAGCGCCGATTGGAGCGACGTGAGGTAGCCGTCGGTCGTATAGGTGGCACCCGAGACCCCGTCGACCTGAGCGGACTGCGCCCGCAGCACCTGATCTCTCAGCATCGGTGCCGCACGGTTGCTGATCGACACGGAATGGGGGTCGTTGTCGGTGAGCGCGAGTGCCGTGACGTCGGTGATCGTCCCGTCCTTCACGGTGATCTCGACCTGCACGGGACCGAACCGCGTCGTCGCGACATCGCCGACGAACGTTCCCGACACCGCTGCCGGTGCGGCCGTCGTGGGAGACGGCGCGGGGGACGCGGTCGGGCTCTCTGCCGTGGACGGGGTCTGCGACGCGCTCGGTGCCGTCTCGCCTGCCGGGGAGGCAGCGGTGACAGCCGGTGCCGGTGTCGAGATGACATCGTGCGCGTGCATGCCCAGCTGCCACCCGATGGTCAGCACGGCGGTGGAGGAGAGGACGCTCAGCGCCCAGGCCCGCCCCCTCACCAGTCGAACCTCTCGACGTGGATCTGACGATCCGGGACCCCGGCGGCCTTCGCATCCCGCACGACGAGATCGACCCACTTCTGCGGACCGCACACGTACACGTCGGAGGCGGCGATGTCGGGCGCGAGGTCGGCCAGGGTCACACCTTCCATGAGCGCTTCCGCCGACATCCACGTCGAGATCCGCGGGGGACGGTGTCCGACCATCGGCACGATCGTGTTGCCCCGCATCTGCGGGAGGGCTGCGATCTCCTCCCACAGATACGTGTGGGAAGGGTCGGTGCTGCGGAGCACGACCGTCGCCTCCCCGGCCGTGAGCGGCGCCGACTCCACGAGCGAGCGGATCGGTGTGATCCCGATCCCAGCGGCGATCGCGACGAGGCGTCGCGTGGAGCGGTGCCGATCGGTGAACACGCCATAGGGCCCCTCGAACCAGACACGCGTGCCCACCCGCACCGCGCTGATGGCAGCGCTTCCCGACCCGAGGTCGCGCACCGTGATGCGGGCCGAGGTCGCATCCGGTACGGCGGAGAACGACACCGGGTGGGCGTGCCACCAGGTCGCGCGCGACCAGAAGCGCCAGATCGCATACTGCCCGCCGGTCACCCCCAGCCGGTCGAGGCCTCGGCCCGTGAGGTGGATCGACACCACCCCCGGAGCGATCTGCTCGACGCGGTCGACGCGGATGCCGTGACGGATGCTGCGCGCGATCGGCAGACCGAAGCGGAACGTCACGATGCCGCCGAACGCGAGCACGTACAGCCCGATCCAGTAGGCGCGCTGGAAGGTGCCCTCTGCGAGCACGCCTCCCGCGCTCAGCTGATGGGGCACCGCGAACAGCACCGCCGCGTAGCTGAGCAGATGGATGAGGTGCCACGCCTCGTACGAGAACCGACGCACCACCGCGATGATCGAGGTGATGACCACGGCAACGAGAAGCGCAAGGGCGAGGTAGGCCAGCGGCATGTCCTGGGTCAGCAGAAGCGACCAGGTCTCCCCGAAGACCGACGAGCCGTCGGCCATCGCGTACCCGGCCGTGAGCAGCACGGCATGGGCGATGATCAGGTACAGGGCCGGCTTGCCCAGACGCCGGTGCAGCGCCATCGCGGCATCCTGACCCACGACACGGTCGATGAACGGCAGCCGGGCCGCCAGCACCAGCATCACCAGCAGCAGGTCTGTTCCGACCAGGCCGGTGACGACGCCACCGGCGGTGACGGCGGAGGCGGCGTCGCTGACATCCGTCGCCCCGCCCGATGCCAGCCACAGAGCGACGGCTGCCGCCACCGAGAGCCAGACGATCGCCGTGAGCGCGTCGGCGGCGAGGAGACGGCGGCGACCTCGCCGTTCGCGCTCGCGAGAGGGCGCCGCGGCAGTCGCGGCGGGTGCGGTATGCAGCGTGCTGATGCCCGTGGCCATCGTGTCCTCCGATCGAACAGGTGTTTCACCTTCGTTCAGAGTGACGCCGGGTTCTTCCAGGATTCTTAGCCGGCGAGAGCGCGCGCCGTCACCGCAGCGGCGGGTCTTCGGCGGGTGCGGTGTGCACCTGGTGGGCGCGCGGGCGCCGGATGCCGTCGACCCCGAGCGCGGCGAGGGCCACCGCCAGCAGCAGGTACACCCACACATCGGTCGTCGACAGGTGCTCACCGAGGAGGAGGGCGACCACGAACATCAGCACGGGCTCCACGTAGGTGAGGAGGCCGAACACGGGCATGCTCAGCCGGCTCGCGGCAGCGAGGTACATCACCATCGCGGCGGTGCCGGACAGGCCGAACAGCAGCACGGGAAGAGGCGCCGCGCCCGCGTCCGCCTGCCATGCGGATGCGATGAGCGCGGCGGCGACGGGCGTGATCAACGCCACCTCCATCGCGAAGACCTCCGGGCCCTCCAGGCGGAATCGGCGGCGCAGACCGAAGTAGAGGGCGTAGCCGACGGCGATCACCGCCGTCACCCACGACAGTGCGGCCGTCTCGACGATGCTGAGCAGCACCGCGCACGCGGCGACGCCGATCGCCACCCATTGCAGCGCCGACACGCGGTCGCGGAAGGCGATGCGCCCGACGAACACGAGACCGATCGGCAGCAGGAGGTAGCCGAGTGTCGCGTCGAGCGCGTAGCCGTGGGCGGGTGCCCACGCGAACAGCCACATCTGCACCCCGACGAGGAACGCGGTGGCAGCCAGCAGCAGTGGCATCCAGCGCGTGCGCCGCACCGTCGCCCACGCGGCCCGGCCGTAGCGGCGGCCGGCCCGGGTGAGGAGAAGGAGTGCGTAGCAGGCGAGGGTGATGATCATGCGCCACGCGAACAGCCACTCGGGGGAGGCGTCGGAGATGCCGGCGAGCAGGAAGATGGTGCCGAACAGTGCGCTGGCGGCGAGCGAGAAGAGCACCCCGACGCGGGCGTGTTCGGCGGTGCGGGTCATCGATCTCATCGTAGATCCGCGCGGGTGCGGGCCGGTGCCCGTCTGCAGTCTGCCGTCTGCGGCGCTCGCCGATCGCCTGTGCCCGGCCTTAGGGTGAGCCCATGGTGAACCCGTGATCCGCAGCTCGACGTGGAGCCGCGGCTGGTCGGTCGTGCGCCTTGCCGCGGCCGTGCTGATCGTGGCGGCGGTCGCCCGTCAGCTCTTCGCATCGGTGCAGACGTCGATCGAGCTGGGCCGAGACCTCGCGACCGTGCTCGTGAACTTCTTCAGCTTCTTCACGATCCTCTCCAACCTGATCGCGGCCGCCGTGCTCGCGTGGGCCGGCATGACCGGACTGCGTGATCGTGAGCCGCTGAGGCGCGAATCGCGGGGTCTTGCCACCGCGCTGGTCTGCGCGTCGACCTACATGCTCACCACCGGGGTCGTCTACAACCTGCTGCTGCGCTTCATCGAGCTGCCGCAGGGGAGCAGGCCCGTCTGGTGGTCGAACGAGGTGCTGCACCTCGTCGCGCCGCTGTTCCTGCTCGCCGACCTTCTGCTGGGCCCGCGCCGACGCGCGCTTCCATGGAGCGCGGTCGTGGTCGTGGTCGTGCTCCCGCTCGTCTGGGTCGCCTACACCCTCATCCGCGGTCCGCTCGTCGTGAACCCCGCTACGGGTGCCCCGTTCTGGTACCCGTACCCGTTCCTCGACCCGAACGGTGCGGGCGGCTGGGCGTCGGTGGCCGCGTACATCGTGGCCATCGCGCTCGGAATCGTCGCCGTCGGTGTCGCGGCGGTGGGGGTGGGGCGGCGACGGGATCTCGGAACAACGCGGTGATGGGGCGAGCAGGACGCCGACGGCCGTACTTCGCGGGGTGAGGTCAGCCGCCGAGGCGTTCGAAAGGGGGCTCGCCGCTGCGGAGGTCGCGATCGGACTCGCGCAGGGCGTACTTCATCGCGGCTTCGGCTTCGTCTGGCTGCCCGGCGATGACTGCTTCCAGCACGCGCCGATGGTCGGGCACCGGGTCCATCCACGGTGCTCCCGGGTGATGCTGGATGCGGTTTCGCGCGTCGACCGCATTGACCACCACGACGTCGAGACGGATCATCAGCTCGTTGTGCGTTGCGAGGAGCAGGCGGCGGTGGAATTCGAGATCGGCGGATTCCAGTCGGTTGACGTCTTCGCCGGCGGCGGCGAACTCGGCGAAGGCGCGCTCGAGCGCCGCGATGTCCTCCGGCGTACGGAACTGTGCAGCCAGGCGCGCAGATGCCGGCTCGATGATGTCGCGCATCTGAGACAGTTCCGACAGCAGTCGGTCGTCATCGCGTCGGGCCGCTCTGCGCCAGAGGATCACGTCGCCGTCCAGCAGCTTCCACGCGTCGCGGCTGCGCACGAAGGTCCCCCGTTTCGGCCAGGAGTCGATGAGGCCCTTCTCCCGGATGACGCGCAGCGCTTCGCGGATCGCCGTCTTGCTGGCGCCCAGAATCGGCTCCAGCGCGTCGACGTCGATGCGCTCGCCCGGTGCCCAGTCACCGCGGACGATTCGCAGGCCGAGCTCCCCGACGAGGTTGGCGTGAAGGTCAGCCATGAGTATGGACCTTACCTTTCCGGAATGCGGGAGAACCACGTGCTTTGAGATTCCACCTATTAATAGTAATAATAGTCACAAAGAGCGCAGGTGCTCTTCTCGAACCCGCATACGAAGGAGTAAGCCATGCCCGTCATCCCCGCCCGGCGCCGCCGCGCCGCGGTCGCCGCCATCGCGCTCGCCGCAACCGCGGCCCTGAGCCTGTCAGCATGCTCGTCCACGTCTCCCACCGGCGACTCTGGAGCTCCCCAGCCCGCGACCATCACCTTCGCGGCATCCACCCTGGGTGACCCCGGCCGCGGCCCGGGCCTGGAGAAGCTCATCGACGAGTACAACAGCAGCCAGGACATCGTCACGGTCAAGCCCGCCTCCGTCCCCTACCCGACCTTCGGCCAGACCGTGCTCACCCAGATGGGTGGCGGCGAAGGCCCGGACCTCGTCCGATTCGACATGCCGGAGTTCGCTGCCGCGGCGGGTTCTGGTCTGCTCGAACCGCTCACCGACAAGATCGACGCCGAGGCCCTGAAGCTGATCCCGGGTCCCGATGAGTATCTGTCGGTGGACGGCGAGCGCTACGGCGTCATCTTCGAAGCCTCCAACTACGGCATGTTCTACAACAGCGACCTCATCGAGGAGGTGCCCACCACCTTCGACGAGTTCGTGGAGGTCGCCAAGACCACGACGTCGGGCGACACCTACGGACTGGCCTTCCGCCACCTCCAGGCCGAGGAGCCCGGCGTGTGGCAGGACATCTTCAACTACGTGCTCGGCTTCGGCGGCAACTGGTCCGACGGCGAGAACCTCACCCTGAACTCGCCGGAGGTCGTGAAGGGCCTGGAGGCGTATCAGGACCTCTACGACGCGAACGTCATCCCGAAGGGCACCGACGCTGCCACCTTCCGCAAGATGTTCGCCACCGGAAAGGTCGGTATGGAGCTGAACAACGGCGGGTACGTCACCGCCACGGTCGCGGCGAACCCCGACCTCGACTTCAGCGTCGCCCGCATCCCGTTCCCTGTGCAGAAGCAGGGGGCGCTGCTCGCGCCGATCGTCATCAACGCCAACAGCAAGCACAAAGATGCCGCTCTGGACTTCATCAACTGGCTGCTCGAGCCGGAACAGCAGGTGGCGTTGCAGGAGGTGCTCGGTGCGAGCAGCGTCGCGACCCCCACGGAGCGCAGCGCCGAAAGCCTCGAGCGCTTCCCGTTCCTGCCTGTCCTCGACGAGCTGACGGCGACCGGCGTGCCGCAGATCGTCGTCGGATTCGGGGTGGAGACCCCCGACATCCGCAGCATCGTCGTCACGGAGGTCCTCGCGGCTCTTCAGGGTCAGCAGGACATGCAGACCGCCATGGACAAGGCCCAAGAGCGGGCTGAGGCCCTCGTCGGCCGCTGACCACTCCGACCCGGGGTCTGGGCCCCGCGCCCAGACCCCTCAGGGAGAACCATGTCTAGAACCACCCCGGCCGTGCGGCCGTCTCGACGCCGACGAACGCTCGAGAGTCGCTGGACCCCGTACATCTTCCTCGCCCCCGCGGCTCTGTACATCCTCGTCTTCCAGGGGGTGCCGCTCGTCCAGGAGGTGTATCTCAGCTTCACGAAGACCACGCTGCTCAATCCCACGTCCAGCGTCTGGGTCGGACTCGACAACTACGTCGCGATCTTCTCCGACCCCTCCTTCCGGCAGACGCTGCTGACCACGCTCGTCTACGTCGTCGCGTGCGTCGCCGGTTCGGTGGGCCTCGGCCTCCTCGTCGCCATGCTCCTGAACGGACGCTTTCCGGGGCGAGGTTTCGCGCGGGCGCTGATCACGGTGCCCTGGGCGGCCCCGAGTATCGCCATCGCGCTCATCGCGACCTGGATGCTCAACGCGCAGTACGGCATCCTCACGAAGGTCCTCCGGGCCATCGGCATCGACACCGGGGCCAGCGGCGTGCTCGACAATCCGTCGCTCGCGATGGTCGCGATCCTCGCGACGACGATCTGGCAGCTCGTCCCCTTCGTCGCCGTCGTTCTGCTCTCCGCTCTTCAATCCGTCCCCCAGGAGCTCGTCGAAGCCGCGGAGATGGACGGGGCCGGACGATGGATGGTCTTCCGCGTCGTGACCTTCCAGGTGCTCAAACCGACGCTCGCACTCGTCGCGGTGCTCATGACCATCTGGTCGCTGCGCCGCTTCGAACTGATCTGGCTCATGACCCGCGGCGGTCCCCTCGGGACGACACGCACACTCGTCATCGACCTCTACTCACAGGCATTCGACTCCAAGCAGCTCGGTGTCGCGGCCGCGATCGGGATGGTCGGGATCGTCATCTCCCTCATCGTGATCGCGGGAAGCCGCTTCGTCGCGCGCGCCGCGGAAAGGGCATCATGAAACGCACACGCCGCCTCGGTGTCACCGCCCGCATGATCGCCGTCCTCGTGGTCTTGGGGCTGGCCGTGTTCCCGATCTACTGGATGCTGGTCACCGCACTGACCTCCGACAGCGACCTGTTCGGCGGGCAGGTCGCGCTCCTCCCGGACTTCACGCAGTTCGGCATCTTCGCCGAGGCATTGCGTGACGGCGAGGTGCTCCGCTGGCTCCTGAACAGTCTGATCGTCGCCGTCGGCACCACCGTGCTCTCCCTCTCGCTCGGGGTGCCGCTCGCCTACGCGCTCTCACGCTTCACGTTCGCCGGCAAAGCGGCGGTCGGGCTGGCCCTGCTCTTCACCCAGATGCTGCCCGAGGCCCTCCTGGTCGTTCCGATGTTCTCCCTGTTCCGCCGCGCCGAGCTCCTGAACTCGCTTCACGGGCTCATCCTCGCCAACACGGCCTTCGTGCTCCCGGTGGTGGCCCTCATCCTCAAAGGGGCGATCGACAGCGTCCCCCGGGAGCTGGACGAGGCGACCCGCGTCGATGGCGGCCGTGCGCCCACGGTGCTCCTGCGTGTGATCGTTCCGCTGATCGGGCCGTCGATCGCTGCGGCGGCGGTGATCGCGTTCTTCCACGCATGGAACGAGTACGTGTTCGCGGTCACGTTCATCTTCGACAAGTCCCTGCAGCCGGCATCCGTCGGCGTCGCCGGGTTCATCGGAGAACAGGACACGTCCATTCAGAGCATCATGTCGGTCGCGATCCTCTTCACGCTGCCGGCTGTCGTGTTCTACCTGTTCGCTCAAAAGTACGTCGTCGGCGGGATGACCGCCGGGGCCGTGAAGGGATGACCGCTCATATGAGGATCACCAACGTCGAGACCGTTGTCGTCGACTTCTATCGGACCAATCTCGTCTTCCTGGTGCTGAGCACCGACGAAGGGATCACCGGGGTGGCAGAGGCGACCCTGGAAGGACAGGAACTTGCGGTGCGCGGCGCGGTGGACATCCTCGCGGATGCCGTGAAGGGCCGTGACGCCTTCGCGATCTCGCAGACGATCTACGAACTGAACCGCGATGCCTACTGGCGCGGCGGCCCGGTCACCATGACTGCCCTCAGCGCCCTCGAGGTGGCGATGTGGGACGTATCCGCACGGGCGCTCGAGGTGCCCGTGCATCGCCTGCTCGGCGGGCAGACGCGCGACCGAGTCCGGGCGTACGCGAACGGATGGTTCTCGGGCGCACGTACACCCGAAGAGTTCGCCGAGGCTGCGCGCACGACCGTGCAGCAGGGATTCCGCGGACTCAAATGGGACCCGTTCGAGGCAGCCGACCTCGAGGTGAAGCCGCGCGACCTGCGACGCATGCTGGAGCCGGTGGAAGCGGTGCGTGAGGCGGTCGGAGACGACATCGAGCTGTTCATCGAAGGGCACGGGCGGTTCGACGTGCCGACCGCGATCCGGGTCGCCCGCGAGCTGGAGCAGTTCCAGCCGGTCTTCTTCGAAGAGCCGTGCCCGCCCGACGGCATCGACGCCCTCGTGGAGATCCGCTCGAAGTCCCCGGTCGCCATAGCCGCGGGCGAGCGCTGGTTCGGTCGTCATGCCTTCATGCCCGTTCTCGCGCGCAACGCGGTCGACTTCGTGCAGCCCGACGTCACCCACGCGGGAGGTCTGATGGAGCTGAGCTTCATCTCGACTCTCGCCGCGGCGCACTACGTGCCCTTCGCCCCGCACAACCCGAGCGGACCGTTGAGCACGGCGGCCACGCTCCAACTGGGCGCCACGCTGCCCAACTTCCGCTATCTCGAGATCATGGCGGTCGACGTTCCGTGGCGCGGTGACATCTCGAACGAGGCGCTCGCCCTGACCGAAGACGGCGACGTGCTGATCCCCGACGGAGTCGGTCTCGGCATCGAGCTCGACTTCGACGCGATCGCCGAGCACCCCTACACCCCGCATCCGATGCGGTTGTTCACCGACGTCGTGGCCGACATCCGCCCGCCCGATGCCCGGTCGTACTTCGCATCGGCGCCCTCCGCTGTGACCGTCGACTGACAAGGAGAAAGACATGCACCTGAGACGGACCGTCGGCGATCGGATCGTGCTGGAACGCGACGGCGGAGTCTTCCTGCTCCCCGTCACGTCGATGGCCGAGCTCCTCAGACATCGCCTGGACGACATCCGGGCCATGGTCGAATCGAACCTGCCCGCGGCGGAGGATGCGGCGTCACTGCCGCCGATCGACGGCAGGACAGAGGTCTGGGCGAGCGGGGTGACCTACCAGCGATCACGCGTCGCACGGATGGGCGAGTCGGCCGACCCGGACATCTACGACCGCGTCTACACCGCCGAGCGGCCGGAGCTGTTCTTCAAGAGCGTCGCTTGGCGCACCGTCACCGACGGCGAGGAGATCGGCATCCGGAACGACTCCGTCTGGGACGTCCCCGAGCCCGAACTCGCCGTGGTGGCCAACCGTTTCGGCGAGATCGTCGCCTACGGGGTGTGCAACGACGTGAGCTCGCGCTCGATCGAGGGCGAGAATCCGCTGTATCTGCCGCAGGCGAAGGTATACGCGGGGGCGTGCGCTCTCGGGGCACGACTGCGGCCCGCCTGGGAGGTGGATGCGACACGACTGACCATCCGTCTCACCGTCGAGCGGGACGGGATCGTCGTCGTGGAGGCGGAGACGACCACGTCAGACATCGTCCGCGGCTTCCCCGACTTGGTCTCGTACCTGTACCGGGCAGAGAACTTCCCTGACGGCGCCTGGCTGTCGACGGGAACCGGCATCGTGCCGAGCGACGACTTCACTCTGACCGACGGCGACCGGGTGACCATCCGCATCGACGACATCGGCGAACTCACCAACACTGTGCGCACGGGCGTCGAGCCCTGGCGATACCTGGAGGAACGATGACCACTTCGAACCTGATCGAGTCCGATCCCCAAGACGTCGACATCGCCGTCGCGCGCGCGGCCGCCGCCGCCGCACCCTTCGCCGCAGCCGGCTACCGCTCCCGGGCCCGGTTGCTCACCGCTATCGCCGACCGTCTCGATGCGGCCGCAGACGAGGTCGTTCCTATCGCTCACCGTGAGACCCACATCGCGCAGGCGCGCCTCACGGGTGAGCTTGCGCGCACGAGCTACCAGCTGAGGGCATTCGCGCGGCTCCTGCTCGACGGGCGCCAGCTCGGCATCTCCATCGAGCATTCCGATCCCGCCTTCCCGCTCGCGGGCCCCTCGCCGGATCTGCGTTCGGTCATGCAGCCGCTCGGACCGGTGGCGGTCTTCGCGGCCAGCAACTTCCCCTTCGCCTTCAGCGTCGCCGGTGGTGACACGGCATCGGCGCTCGCCGCAGGTTGCCCCGTCATCGTCAAGGCGCATCCCGGTCACCCGCAGCTGGCGCGAGCGACAGCAGACGTCGTCCACGGCGCTGTGATCGAGACGGCCTTCGACGCCGGTGTGTTCGCCCTCGTCGAGGGGCACGAGGCCGGCGTACGTCTGCTGCGGCACCCCGACATCCGCGCGGCGGCATTCACGGGATCCACCCCCGGCGGCCGGGCGCTGTTCGACATCGCCAGCAGCCGTCCCGTCCCGATCCCGTTCTACGGCGAGCTGGGCAGCATCAACCCGGTCTATGTGAGCCGCGAAGCGATGGACGCGCGCCGCGGCGACATCGTCGCGGGGTTCGTCGACTCGTACACACTGGCGGCGGGACAGCTCTGCACGAAGCCCGGGCTGATCTTCGTGCCGCGAGGCGAGGGATTCGCCGCTGCCGCGCGGGAGCGCGTGAATGCGATTCCTGCGGCACGGCTGCTCAACGATCGGATCGCCGCCTCATACACGTCCACCGGCGACCTGCTCGCCGCAGTGGACGGGGTCGACGTCGTGGCCGCCGGTGTGGAGACCGACCTCGGGCATGCGCCCACTCTGCTCGCCACCACGATCGACACGTTCCTCGAGAACGTCGAGACGCTCACGACCGAGCGCTTCGGGCCGAGCGCGCTCGTCGTGGAATACGACGATGTCGACCGACTCCCCGCGGCAGCGACGGCCGTCGGCGGTACGCTCACCTCGACCATCCACGCCCAGCATCTTTCCGACCGGGGCATCGAGACCCTCGTGGGGGCGGCGGTGCGCGAGAGCGGACGAGTGATCTGGAACGGCTGGCCCACCGGGGTCACGGTGTCACCGGCGATGATGCACGGCGGTCCGTATCCGGCATCCACGTCTCCGCTCCACACGTCGGTCGGACTCACCGCTGTCGCGCGCTTCCTGCGACCGGTCGTCTTCCAGGGTTTTCCGGACGAGGCGCTCCCCCCGGAGCTGCAGGAGGCGAATCCGCTCGGACTCACGCGCTCCGTCGACATCCTGCGGAGTTGACATCCCCGGCCTCTGGTTGCGACCGCGCTCAGGCCCGGCCCTGCAGGATCAGGTGCCAGTAGACGTAGGGGAAGACGTGGCGATCGATGATCCAGGAGAGCCTGCTCTCCCGATACGAGGTGCGCCAGAGCGGGATGCTCGGTGTCAGGCGCAGGTGGTCGTCGAACTCCGCGAACACCGCGGTCGACCGTGAGACCGTGAACGGGCAGACCCCGTAGCCGTCGTATTCGGCAATGGGAGCGCTGCCGGCGAGCACGGCGCTGAGGTTGTCGGCGAGCACCTTCGTCTGCTTCCTCAGTGCGCCTCCCGACTTCGAGTTCGTCGTCGCGGCCGCGTCTCCCAACGCCCACACGTTGGCGAAGCGGCGGTGGCGGAGGGTGCGGGGGTCGACATCGACGAAGCCCGCGGCGTCCGTGCCCGACAGTCCGCTCGCCTCGATGAAGGGGTGGGCCGACTGCGGCGGCTCCACCATGAGCGCGTCGTAGGTGACGCTGTGCGCCCGCGGGACGCTCGCCGTGGGAGATCCGGTCGTGAACACGACCGTCCGCTGGTCGGCGTCGATCTCCTGCACCCGGGAGTTCGTGTGCACCTCGATGCCGTACTCGGCGATCTTCCGCTCGAGTTCCGCGTCGATCTCGGGGATCCCGAAGATCGTCGGGTCGGGCACGAGAAGCACGACGCGGATGCCGGGGAGCACCCCGGTGCGCTGCCAGTACGCGCACGCCTGATACATCGGCTTCTGCGCCGCGCCGGCGCACGAGGCCGGCCCGGGCGGCTGGACGAAGACGACCGTTCCGCTCGTCAGATCCCGCAGCAGCGGCGAGGCCTTGGCGGCGAGGTCGAGCAGATAGTTCGACGCCCCCGCGGGCGAGAGCATCGCGGCGGGCAAGCCGGGCACGGCATCCCAGTCCTGGCGGATGCCGGCCGCGACGATCAGGTGCTCGTACTCCAGGGTCCCTCCGCTGCCGAGCTCGACCCGGTTCCGCTCCGGATCGATGTGGGCGACGGCATCCTGCACCCACGTCACGCCCTTCGGTGTGACCGCACCCTGCGGGCGCACGGCCTCGCTCGCCCGCGCGGTGCCGCCTGCGACGTGCGACAGCAGCGGCTGATAGCAGTGCTCCGACCGGGGCTCGATCACGACGACGCCGCTCACGCCCCGGCGGCGCAGCCGCCCCGCGATCGACAGGCCGCCATTGCCGCCGCCGATCACGGCGACCTTGACGTGGCGCGGGGTGAGGGTGCGGTCATCCATTCCGCGAGGGTATGTCGGGGTGCCGCGTCTGACAGCCGTCTTGACAGCGCGGCGGGCGAAGTGTCACGTCACCTTCGCCCCCGCCATCACCACCCCGTCTGCAGCACGTGATCGAGGGCGTCGACGAAGTAGTCTGCGGATTCGGTCGTCACGCACAGCGGCGGCTTGATCTTCAGCACGTTCTGGTGGTCGCCGGTCGGCTGCATGATGACGCCGAGTTCGAGCAGGCGGTCGCAGATCGCGGCGGTCTCCTCGGTCGCAGGCTCGAGGGTCTCGCGATCGCGCACGAACTCCAGGCCCAGGTATAGGCCGCTGCCGTGCACCGTGCCGACGAGCCGGTGGCGTTCGCCGAGCTCCTCAAGCCTTCTCTTCAGGTGCGCGCCGACGACCGCGGCGTTGTGCTGAAGCCCCTCCTGCTCGATGACATCCAAGACGGTGAGCGCGATCCTCGACGAGACCGGAGAGCCGCCCGTCGACGAGAAGAAGTATCCCTGCGTCCGGTAGCGGTCGGCGATCTCACGTCGGGTGACGACGGCGCCCACGGGATGCCCGTTGCCGATCGACTTGGCGACCGCGACGATGTCGGGCACCGCATCCTGCTGCTGGAAGCCCCAGAACCACGTGCCGAGGCGCCCGAACCCGACCTGCACCTCGTCGGCGATCGCGAGGCCGCCGACCTCCCGCACCGCCGCATACACCTCCCGCAGATAGCCGTCGGGAAGGGTGATGCCTCCGGCGTTGCCGAGCAGGCTCTCGCAGATGAATCCGGCGGGTGCCCGGCCGTCGGCCGCCAGTGCTCGAATGGTCGCTGCCGCCTCCGACGCGTACTTCGCGGCATCCGCACCCCGGTGACGGCCGCGGAAGCCGTTGGCGGCATCGACCGTGTGCACCCAGTCCGGGCGGGTCTCCAGGGCGAACGGGTTGTCGGCGATCGATGTCGAGACCGCATCGCTCGCGAACGTCCAGCCGTGGTAAGCCTCGCGCATCGCGACGATGTCGCGCCTGCCGGTCGCGGCCATCGCGAGGCGGATGGCCAGGTCGGTCGCCTCCGACCCCGAGTTGACGAGGAAGACCGTGTCGAGCTCGTCGGGCAGGGTCGAGGCCAGCCGGTCGGCGTACTCGGCGATCGCCCCGTAGTGGAAACGCGAGTTCGTGTTCAGCAGGCGCAGCTGCCGACTCGCCGCCGCGGCGACGCGAGGATGCGCGTGGCCGATGGCGGTCACGTTGTTCACCATGTCGAGATACACGCGGCCGTCGGTGTCGATCAGGTTCTCGCGCCACCCGCGCTCGATGCGCGGCGGATCGGCGTAGTAGTGCTCCTGCACCTCGGCGAGCACGCGCGACCGGACCTCCATGGCGTCGTCGGGTGCGGGAGCGGCAGGCAGCAGGCCGAGCGCGCTCGCCGGGTCTCCCGCGAGTGCGCGCCATCCTTCGGCGGCGGCAGCGACGACAAGCTCGGGGATGTCCCCTTCATCTGCGCGCGTCACCTGCACGCGGACAGGGGTGCGCGCGGGAAGGGTGCGCTCGCCGGTGCGCTCGCGGTCGCTGCTGCTGTCGCCGCTTCCGCCAGGCAGCCGGAAGCGGACCGCGGTATCGCCGAGAACGATCGCGAATCCGTCATCGGTGTCCTCGATCCTGGCCTCGTCGGGAACACGCGGCGGCGTGGGGAGCGAGAGCCAGATCGTCGTCGCGGTCGGCACCGTGGCAGGCGCCGCTGGGCTGCGCAGCGGGGCGCCCGTGAGAACAGGGCTCCCGAAGGGCAGCACGGCGGCGGGCGCACCCGCATCGAGTGCTTCCTGCGCGGCGGCTTCCCGCGTGCCGGCGTCGAGCCAGGCGCCGTCGTCGTTGAGCGGGCTGGTCGTCCCGGCATCGAGGGTGATCGCCCCCGAGAGGTCGAGCACGGCGTCCGCCTCCCACCGAGGCTCGTCGCCGACGGGAAGGCCGATGGCATCCCGGATCAGCCTCGCCATCACGGGGATCGGCACCGCGCGGGCCTGCTCGAGGATACGGTACTCGCGGTCGAGGGCCCCGCTCGCGTAGTCGTTGGCCTCGTCGAGCCGCACCTGCTGGCGGCCACTGAGGACGAGCACGGCGCCGCGCAGCACGACGAGCGGCCACAGTGCGTCGGCTTCGTCGGGCGAGAGAGGGCGGAGGGTGTGGAACGCGCGGATCGCGGGAAGTGCCGACAGAGGCGTGGCCCCGTCGTGGTGCAGCAGGGAGCTGACGGTCACGGCGATCTCGCCGACCGCCCACGATTCCAGCACGTCGCCGAAGTCGATGACCGCATCGGGAAGCGACGTCGGAGCGTGGGGGCGCAGCACGTTGTCGTCCGTGATGTCGAAGTGCCCGAGCTGACGGGGGAGACGGCCGGCGACGGCCGCCAGCGCCTCGCACGCGTGCCGGGCGGCCGCGGCGACCTCCGACCGCACCGCCTCGTCCGGCTCGAGCGGCAGCAGGGTGTCGATGACGCGCTCGGCATGCTGAAGGTCCCACTGCAGCACGCGGGCCGCGGCAGGATGCCGGATGCCGGCGAGCGCGCGGCTGACGCGACCGGCGAGTTCCCCCATCCGTGCCGCGGTGCGCGGCGACAGGTAGCCCGATCCGGTGAGCGTGCTGCCGGCGACGAACTCGATGACGCGCGCGTGCAGGCGCCCTTGGCTCGTCTCCCACCAGCCGTCGAGCGGGCCGCGCGGGCCTTGCACGATCCGCGGGATGCGCAGGCCCGGCTCTGCCTCAGCGACGGTGGCGGCGGCCAGGGCCTGCAGTTCGAGCTCGGCGTGGCTGAAGACCGGGTTGCTGATCTTGAGCACCCCGATCGCGTCGCCGTCGACCGCGCGCACGATGAAGTTCTGGTCTTGCTGGCTGCCGAGCCCGACGAGCGTCGCCGTCACCCCGAACTCTGCGGCGAGAAGGGTCTCCGCTTCGGATGCCGGGAGGATGGGGGTGGGCAGATCGACGTGGGAGAAGTAGTCGAACAGGGCGTCGCTCATCGGTGCCTCTCTCCTTCGGGTGGCGGCATCACCGACGATATCGGGGAGGCGACCCCGGTCTGCGGCGATCGATTCGTCGCTGCCGTGAACCGATGAGGGGATGCCGGACACTACAGAGTGTGACGGATGACGACATCTCGGCCTGGCGTGGTGTGCTCGCCGATGATGAGGCTGCGCTGGGGGCTCTCTTCGAGCGGCACCGCATCCGCCTCTTCGCCCACGCGTCCCGCCTGCTCACCGACCGGGAGGACGCGAAGGATGCCGTCACGATCGCCTTCTTCGAGCTCTGGCGCCACCGCCGCCGTGTGCGTCTGGTCGATGGGTCGCCCCTGCCTTGGCTGCTGGTGACGGTCGCCCACTCCGCGCGCAATCTGGAGCGATCGCGCCGGCGGTACGGGGCGTTGGTCGCCCGCATCCCCGCCTCGCGACCAGCGCCGGAGGTGGTGTCGTCGGACGAATCCGGTGTGCTCGCCGCACTGAAGCGCCTGCCGCTGGCCGAGCAGCATGTGGTCGTGCTGTCGATCTTGGAGGGTTACGCGGAACGCGAGACGGCCGAGATCCTCGGGATACCTCCGGGGACGGTGAAATCGCGGCTGTCGCGCGCGAAGGCGAAGCTGCGCGGCGACCTCGCGGCCAAGGAGACGACATGGGCGTGAACGACGAACTCGACGAGTCGGAGCGGGCGGAGCTCCACTCCCGCATCACGATGGGTGCGCGTTCGCTCAGCGCCCAGAAGACACGACGATCGCGCCTCGCGGCCGGTGCGGCGGCGGTCTTGACCGTCGGGATCATCGTGGGGGCCTCAGCGCTCGCGCTGACGCGCCCCGTCACGCCGACGATCGCCGAGTCGCCGAGCCCGAGCACGGTGCCGAGCCCCTCGGTGACGCCCACCCCGACACCGCCGCCGTCCGTCGCGCCGTCACCGACGCTGCCGCCATCGCCGGTTCCTGTCGCCGGGGGGTCCTGCGATGCGGTCATCCGGCCGTCCGATGTGCCCTCGGCGGTCGGTCCGGCCACCGTTCAGGATGTGACCGGCGTGCCGCTGCACACTCTCGGCGCCCTGAGCTGCCGTTGGCTCGCGACCTGGGACCTGCGCGTGGAGCTGTTCCCTGCGGGTGTCGTGCCCGCCGCGTTCACCGACAGATACGCGACGGAGCAGTGCGAGAGCATCGGATACGACGGCTACGGGTGCCGCGTCGCTCGAGCCACGGAGTCGTTGTGGGCGCTCGTGACCGTCGGCCCCGGCGCGGACACCTACGGCCAGGACATCCCTGCGGGGCTGCTGGATGAAGTCGCCGACGTCATCGGTGCGGGCTTGTCCAAGCTGGCGCCGGGGGTGCCCGTCGAGCCCGCGGGCTGGGACGCTTTCACCGGCTGTGACGACCTCGGTGACGCGCTGGGACTCGCGTCGGTGTTGGGTGATGCATCCGTGACGGACGGTGTCGGCACAGACGGTTCCACCGCCGATCCCGCAGGCATGATCGCCGCCGCAGCGGGCGCGGTCATCGGGCCCTGCGCATGGAGCACCGAGACAGACGAGACCTCCACCCGGCATCCGGCGATCTGGGTGACCGTCTACCCAGGTGGCGCGGATGCATGGGACCGCCTCGTCGGTGGCGCGACGACAGGCGTCGACACCACGGTGGCAGGGGCCGACGATGCCGTCATCATCGACAACGAAGACCAGGTGGATTCGGTCGGAACGGGAGAGGTGCTCACTCGTCTGTATGTGAACGACGGAGAGAGCATCGTGGTCCTCTCGTCGCGGGAGCTCGCCCGCGATCCGAGGGAGGTCGCTGCCGACCTGCTCGCCGCGCGCTGATCGTGCGATCCTGGTATCCGCGGTTCCCCCACCCCCGCTTTCCCCCTATGAGCACAGCTTCTCCTTTCGCGATCGGCGGTTACGTCGTCCTCGCCGTGCCCGACCGGTTCATCCAGGAACGGCACAAGGTGACCCCCCACGAGACGGTCGGGCGCGTCGTCGGACGACAGGGTGCGACGTGGATCGTGAACTGGGGGATTCCGGAGTTCGATGCGCACTGCGAGGAGTACCAGCTCGACCCGGCACCCGCACCCGCACCCGCACCCGCGCCGGCTCCCGTGGAGCGATCTCAGATCCTCATCGACGCCAACATGGGCATGACGTTTCTCGTGGCCAACGCGGAGGGCCGCGACCCTGCGCACTTCGAGCGGGAAGCGCTGCCGACCGACCTGCAATGGGCCACGCCGATCGCCCGCGGCCAGGTGTACGCGCCGACGCTCGACGCCGACGACTTCACCGCCCTCGCTGTGCAGGCTCGCCGGGCCGGCTACCAGTCCCGCTTCGACGTGCATTACCCGGATGCCCCCACCGCCTTCGTCGAGATGCTCGTGGCGCTCATCGACGACCTCATCGTGCGCGGCCGCCACGAGCAGGCCGCTGTCATCCTCGACGCCCACGGCGCACAGGTGGTGCGTGTCATCCTCACGAAGGGCGACGAGGTCTCCGTCATCACCCGCCGAGGGGGGTACGTGAGCGCCGGCGACGACGCGTTCCGTGACGTGTTCCTTGCGCGTTGGATCGAGGCGCACCCCGAGCCGCCCACTCGCAGCAGCCGGCTGGTCCGCAAGGCTCGCGCGGCACTGGCCGCGGGCAAAGACGCGTTCGTCGACGAGTGACGCCCGCTGCACCTTCTCGTCAGGGACGTTCGTCGGCCACTCCGCGACGGAGCCGGTCGGCCTGGCGCAGCAGGTGATGCTGTTCGAGCGCGTTGGTCGCCCGGCGCGCGGCTTCCGCGTATTCGGATGCCGCGGCATCCGCCTCGCCCGCCCGTTCGTGCATGTAGGCGAGCGCGGCGTGGAACCTCGGCACTTCGGGGTCCAGCGTGCTGAGCGCCGAGAGGCCCGCCTGCGGACCGTCCGCCTCCCCGACGGCGACCGCGCGACCGAGGCAGATGACCGGCGAGTCGCCGAGGCGGAGGAGCTCGTCGTACCACTCGACGATCTGCACCCAGTCGGTCTGCGACGGGTCCGTCGCGTCCGCGTGCAGTGCGGCGATCGCCGCCTGCGCCTGGTACTGACCCAGGAGGTCGCGGCCCAGCGCCTGCTGCAGGATGTCGATGCCTTCGGCGATCGACTCGGTGTCCCAGAGGGCGCGGTTCTGCTCGGCGAGCGGGATGAGCCGGCCGCCGATCACTCGCGCGGGCCGACGCGCATGGTGGAGAAGCATGAGCGCGAGCAGTCCGCCCACCTCGGGGTGGTCGGTGAGCGCGGCGAGCTGCCGCGTCAGACGGATCGCCTCGATGGAGAGGTCGATCTCGCCCGAATAGCCCTCGTTGAACAGCAGGTAGAGCACGCGCAGCACTCGGGAGAGGTCGCCGGGCTGGTCCAGCGGGATGCCGGCGAGCCGCTGCTTGGCGCGGCTGATGCGCTGCGCCATCGTCGCCTCGGGGACCAGGAAGGCATCCGCGATCTGGCGGGTCGTCAGCCCGGCGACTGCGCGCAGCGTGAGGGCGATCGAGGACGTCGCGGTCAAGACCGGATTCGCGCACAGGAAGTACATCGCAAGGGTGTCTTCTCGCTGTGGCACCGGTCCGGTCTCGGGCTCCGCGGCGCGACGCTCCTCTCGGGCGGCGCGGGCCGCGTCGCTGCGCACCTGGTCGAGGAACGCCCGCCACGCGACAGTGACCAGCCAGGCGCGGACGTCTCGAGCCTCGTCGAGGTCCGGTCGCTCGAGCGCCCGCACCAGGGCCGTCTGGACGGCATCCTCGGCCGACGCGAAATCAGCTCCGCGCCGCACGAGGATGCCGGTGACCTCAGGAATCGCTCGCCGCAGCGCGACGGCATCCGCGATCATCAGCCGGCGTCCGCCGGCGGCGCACCCATCACCTCGCGCAGCTCGAGCCACTCACCCAGCGGCGCTCCGCCGGCCCACGGTGCCGCGGACAGCTCAGCGGCCAGCTCGAGTGCGCGATCGTACGAGTCGACGGAGATCAGCATCCATCCGGCGATGAGGTCTTTCGTCTCGGCGAAGGGGCCGTCGACGACCGGAGGGCGTCCCTCGCCGTCGAAGCGCACCCACGCGCCGTCCATCGACAGGGCCTCCGCGGAGACGAGTTCGCCCGACGCGAGAAGCCGCCGCTCCATATCGTTCATGTACTGGACGTGGGCATTCCACTCGTCGGGCGTGAGCTGGGCCATCGCGACCGGATTCACTGCAGGGCGACCACCGCGGTAGTGCTTGAGCATCAGGTACTTCGGCATGTCAGCCTCCCGTTCGTGCGGCCCATTCTGGCCGCTTCGCCAAGGAGACGGAACCGAGTCCGTGTTCTCGACATCCGCGGGCGAAACGAGGTCCCCAGGTTCCCCGCCGCCGCTGCGGTCTCAATCGACTCCTGCAATGACAGGCCGCTCACGTGTCAGCCTCTCCGGCTGGCCGAGGTTCTTGGGATTCGCGGTCACCGTGGTCGTCGTGTCCGCGGCGATGATCGGCGTTGCTTTCGTGCATCGCCGGATTTTGGACTCGTTCATCCCCAACCTGGTCCAGGAATCCGACTCGGAATCGGCAGGGTGGTCGACTGTCCGTGGCTACGCTGAGCACCTCGTCGTCGGTTCGGTGGCAGGGGCGATCTCCTGGGTGATGATCCGCCGTACCGGGCCCAACACGTTTGCCGCGTCGCTGGTCGCGGCTTCCGCCTGCGGGCGCGCCCACAATCACGGGCGAAGATCGCTGTCGCTGGGTCTCACTCTCATCGTTGGCCCTGTAAAAGACCGAGGGATCTTCTTGACGTGGTCAGTTCAGAGCGCGCGGCGTGGAAGATCGGAGAGAACTCAGGTATCGAGCGCTTCGCCAGTCCGGACTAACTTGAGAAAGTCCAACCTAGGTTGAGACGTGACAGTGGAGGGGCTGACGGGAATCGAACCCGCGCTGTCTGCTTGGGAAGCAGAAGTTCTGCCATTGAACTACAGCCCCGTGCGCGCGAACGCGCTCGGTCAGCATATCAGCCGCGCCGGAGGGTGCCGGAGTCGCGGGGTGGCTCGCCTATGGGTCAGCGCAGCGGGTCGAAGGGGGCGATGATCGGGTCGGTCCGCCCGGTGACGATCTGCTCCGCGAGCAGCTTGCCGGTCGCGGGGCCGAGCACGACGCCCCACATGCCATGGCCTCCGGCGACGTACACGCCCGGCGCGCGGGTCGCGCCCACGAGGGGCAGGCCGTCGGGGGTGACCGGCCGCGAGCCGACCCATTCGTCGTGACGGTGGTCGAGGTCGACGCCGGTGAGCAAGGTGCGCGCCTGGTTGATGATCGCCTGGATGCGGCGTGGCTGCAGCGGCTCGTCGGGGCTGCGGAACTCCATCGTCCCCGCGATGCGGAACCGTCCCTGGTAGGGGGTGCACGCGATGCGCTGGAAGGGGAGGTACACCGGATGCCGTGCCGGCTCGTCGGTGTCGACGGTGAACGAGTAGCCGCGGCCCGCCTGCACGCGCACCTTCACGCCCAATGGGCGGGAGAGGTGCGGCATCCAGGCGCCGGTCGCGATCACGACGGCGTCGGCGGTGAGCGTCTCACCCTCGGCGAGCGTCACCGTCGGGGTTCCCGCTGAGCGCACGTCGGTGACGGTGGCTCCCGTGCGGATCGCGCCCCCGCGGGCGACGACGGCGTCGGCGAGCGCCTGCACGAAGGGGCCGGGTTCGAAGAACCGCTGCCCGTCGAGGCGGTAGGCGACCTTCACGGCATCCGACAGCTGCGGCGCCAGCTCGCGGGGGTCGTCGAGCCGTTCGTGGGGCACGTCCTGCCCGTGTCGTGCTACGCCTTCCAGCTCTCGCAGGAAGCCCGCCGACTGCTGCTCGGCCGCGAACCCGATGATGAACGGACCTTCGCGGGTCCACGAGTCGACGCCGCCGTCGGTGAGTTCGTCGAAGCACTCCAGCGCAATCCGGTCGATGGGGGTCAGGGCTGCCATCGTGCGGTCCCAGGCGCGATGCGTGCCGTGGGCGGCGAAGCGGGCGAGGAACGACCACAGGCCGACGTCGGCGCGCATCGGCACGTGGAGCGCGGCGTCGGGGTCGAGCAGCGCCTTCGGGCCGTACGTCCACACACTCGGGTCGGCGAGCGGGATCGTCTTGCCGGGGGCGAGCCACCCCGCATTGCCCCACGATGAGCCGGCAGCCACGCCCGTGCGGTCGAGCACCGTCACCTCCGCGCCGCGCTCCTGCAGGTGCCACGCCGTGGCGAGGCCCACCATGCCCGCGCCGATCACGATCGCACGCACGGCGACCTCCTTCGCTTCGTTGCCGGGAATCAGTCGAAGTATGCAGATATCCGCGCCACGGTGGGGAGAACTGTGGAGATTCCTCACCGAAAGGCGCCATGATCGAAGAAATCACGTGGCAAGAGAAGAGAACCGGATGCCGCAGCGAACTTCCCTCACCGAGTCCGACAGCCCGCGCGAACTCGACGCCATCGACCGGGCGCTGCTGCGCGAACTCGCCCGCGACGGGAGGATGCCGTACAGCCGGCTCGCCGAGAGCGTCGGTGTGGCGGAGTCGACGGCGCACAACCGGGTGCGGGCGCTCATGGCATCCGGGGTCATCACGGGCTTCCGGGCCGAGGTCGCGCCCGCCGCGCTGGGACTCCGGCTCGAAGCGCTCATCTCGATCCGCCTGCACGCGCACGCGCGCGGCGACCTGCGCCGGTTCCAGGCGTACCTCGAAGAACTGCCCGCGACGCGGCACGTGTACTTCGTCGCCGGCGACCGCGACTTCCTCCTCCACGTGGCGGTGACGGATGCCGCGGCCCTCCGCGAGCTCGTATCCGACACGCTGAGCCTTCGCCCCGAGGTCGCCGCCACCAACACAAGCCTCATCTTCGATCACGCGCCCGGACGCGACCGCTGACGCCGTCGCGCGGCCAGTACGCTGGTGCCGTGCTGCTGAGTGACCGTGACATCCGCCGGGAGATCGAGATCGAGCGGGTCGGACTCGACCCGTGGGACCCGGCGATGGTTCAGCCATCGAGCGTCGACGTGCGCCTCGACCGCTACTTCCGGCTGTTCGACAACCACAAGTACCCGTTCATCGACCCGGCCGAAGACCAGCCCGACCTCACCCACCTCATCGAGGTGGCCCCCGACGAGCCGTTCATCCTGCACCCGGGCGAGTTCGTGCTCGGTTCGACGTACGAGCAGGTGACGCTGCCCGACGACATCGCCGCCCGCCTGGAGGGCAAGTCGTCGCTGGGCCGACTGGGGCTCCTCACCCACTCGACCGCCGGCTTCATCGATCCCGGTTTCTCGGGGCACGTCACGCTCGAGCTCTCGAACGTCGCAACCCTCCCGATCAAGCTGTGGCCGGGGATGAAGATCGGTCAGCTCTGTTTCTTCCGGCTGTCGTCTGCCACCGAGACCCCGTACGGCGCCGGTCCCTACGGCAACCGCTACCAGGGTCAGCGCGGCCCCACCGCCTCCCGGTCGTTCCAGAACTTCCACCGCACCGACGTGGGTGCCAGCGACGCCGGATCGCGCGGCGCCTGATCGCCCTGCGCCTGACCCCGCGGCGCCTGATCGCCCTGCGCCTGACCCCTCGAACGGGGGTGAAACGCCCGTCCGGGTACCCTGGGGCGGGTGAATCACGATTCGATACCCGAAGAAGCCACGGACACCGCGATCGCTCCGCGCCGCGCGCCCAGCGCGTGGGTCGTCGGACCGGCCGCCGCCGTCGTCGTGCTGTTCAGTGCCTTCGCCATCGTGTTCCCGCGTGAAGCCGAGACCTTCTTCGGCACCATCCAGGCCGCCATCGTCAACGGCTTCAGCTGGTACTACGTGCTGATCACGGCGTTCTTCGTCGCGTTCTGCCTGTTCCTCGGGTTCAGCCGCTTCGGCGACATCAAGCTCGGCCGCGACGACGACGAGCCCGAGTTCTCGATGCTCGCGTGGTTCTCCCTCCTGTTCGCGGCGGGCATGGGCATCGGTCTCGTCTTCTACGGCGTGAGCGAGCCGCTCAGCCACTATGTGACGCCGAAGCCCGGCCTCGAGGGCACGAGCGCGCAGCTCGCTCAGGCCGCGCTCACACAGACCTACCTCCACTGGGGCGTGCAGGCGTGGGCCATCTACGTCGTCGTCGGCCTCGCCCTTGCCTACGCGATCCACCGTCGCCGTCGGCCGCTGTCGATCCGGTGGGCGCTGGAGCCGGTGCTCGGCCGCCGGGTGCGCGGCGGCTGGGGCAACGCGATCGACGCGGTCGCGCTCGTCGGAACCCTGTTCGGCGTCGCGACCAGCCTCGGGCTCGGCGTCATGCAGATCAGCTCCGGACTGGATGCCGCCGGCATCCTCTCCGACCCGGGACTCATGGAGCAGGTCGTCATCATCGCCGTCATCACGGCCGCGGTGCTCTTCTCGGTGCTCTCGGGCGTCACCAAGGGCATGAAGTGGCTGTCATCGATCAACCTCGTGCTGGCGGCGCTGCTGGTCGTGTTCATCCTCTTCGCCGGCAACACCGAGTACATCCTGCGTGAATGGGTGCAGTCCATCGGCGCGTACCTGCAGAACTACATCGGCCTCAGCTTCAGTGTGAGCGCGTTCCAAGGCGTGCCCGGCCAGGAGTGGCAGGCGGCATGGACCGCGTTCTACTGGGGCTGGTGGATCTCGTGGGCACCGTTCGTCGGCATCTTCATCGCGCGCGTGAGTCGGGGCCGCACGGTGCGACAGTTCGTGATGGGTGTGCTCATCGTCCCGACGATGCTCGGCGTGCTGTGGTTCGCGGTGCTGGGCGGCTCCGCGCTGAAGCTCGAGATCGACGAACCCGGATCGATGACCGAACCCGACGGCGGAGTGAACATCGAAGGCGCGCTGTTCCGCCTCTTCGAGCACCTGCCGGGCACGCTGCTCCTGACGATCGGCGGCATCATCCTCATCGCGATCTTCTTCGTGACGTCGGCCGACTCCGGCGCGCTCGTCATGGGGATGCTGGCCACCGGCGGCAACCCCGAGCCCAGCCGCACGGTGCGGGCGGCGTTCACCTTCATCACGGCGATCCTCGCGGTGGCGCTGCTCATCGCGGGCGGACTCGTCGCGCTGCAGACGGCGGCGATCATCATCGCGCTGCCGTTCAGCATCGTGATGCTGCTCATCTGTTGGGCCACGATCGTCGCCTTCCGCCGCGAGAGGCGGGCGTACGAGCGGGCCCGGCGCACCGAGTTCGTCGCCCACATCGGTGAGCACTACGGGCTCGAGGTGGAGTCGGAGAACGAGAAGGGCGTCTCGATGCCGTGGCGCCGCCACGTGCGGCGCTGACGTCATCTGCGTAACTCCTGCAGATCCGCGCGCTCGCGCGGCCGATCCCGGCGTGTCGCGCCCGGCACGCCACGGATCGCAGGAGTTACGCCACGCGCGCCCGCCTCAAGAGGCGCGCGTGTGCTTCGGAAGGCGCACGAACAGCAGCATGATGAGGCCGATCAGGAGCACCACGCCGATGCCGAGCACGCCGTAGACGATGCCGCCGAACAGTGCCAGCGACAGCGACCACGCGAGCGGCGAGAGGAACGAAGCGACCCGGCCGGTCGTCGCGTAGAGCCCGAAGATCTCGCCCTGCATGCTCGGCGGGGTCAGGCGCGTGAGCATACTGCGGCTCGCCGCCTGCGCGGGGCCGACGAAGGCGCACAGGAGCAGCCCGCACACCCAGAACACGATCGTGCCCAGATCCTTCAGCGCGAACACGACGAAGGCCATCGCCACGAGCCCCGACAGGGCGATGATGATGAGCTTGCGGGCGCCGATCACGTCGTCGAGCCGCCCGGCGGCGATGGTCGAGATGCCCGCCACGAGGTTGGCGGCCAGGCCGAAGACGATGACTTCGAGGAACGAGAAGCCGAACCCCTGTGCGGCCAGCACCGCGCCGAAGGCGAAGACACCGGCGAGGCCGTCGCGGTAGACGGCCGCGGCGGCGAGGAACCAGAAGGTCTGCCGGTTGGTGCGGAACAGCGCGCGGAGGTTCTTGGCCAGCACCACGTACGAGCCGATGATGCCCGTCTTCTCGGGGCCGCCGTAGGCCGGCGACTCCGGCACGTTGCGGAAGAGGGGAATCGAGAAGACCAGCGTCCACACGCCGCAGACGACCGCGACGAGCTTGTAGGCGAGCGGCTCGCTCTGGCCGAGGCCGAACAGCACCGGGATGCACACGATGAGCGCGACGACGCCGCCGATGTAGCCGAGGCCCCAGCCGAGCCCGGAGACGCGGCCCACGGTCTTGGGCGTCGACACTTCCGAGAGCATCGCGTAGTAGCTGACGTTCCCGATCTCGGCGACGACCGCCCCCATGGCGACGGCGAGGGCGCCGAACCAGAAGTACGCGGGGTCGCCGTCGACGAAGAAGAGCGAGAACTGCACGAGGGCGATGAGGATCGTGGATGCCAGCACCCACTTCTTCTTGCTGCCGCGCGCGTCGGCCTGCTGGCCGAGCACGGGAGCCAGGAGCAGGATCAGGATGCCAGCGGCGAAGTTCGCCCAGCCCCACCACTCCGACAGGTCGGTGAGCCCCTGGCAGTAGTCGCTCCCGAGGTACCGCGTGTCGTTGCAGTTCATGTAGCTGCCGTCGGCGAGGAGGCCCGATTCGCGCACCGCCGGGTCGAGGAACTGGCGCGAGGTCAGGTACAGGGCGATCCACACGAAGGTGAGGATGACGGTGTTGAACGGCTGCATCGCCCAGTCCCACATCGCCCACGAGACGACCTGGCGCCGGGGGATCTCCCGTTCGGGCACGGTGTCTTGGAACACCCCTCCGATCGCCCCGAGCGCGCGGGTGTCGCTGGGCATCGGCGGCTTCGGGGTCGCGGGGGTAGACCTCGGGTCCACGTCGGACATGGGGGCTCCTCGGGTGAGCGGACGGCATCCTGCGTCGGTGCGGGACGTGCTCAGGCTATCGGCGCTCGTCCGCGGCGGGTGCGAGCCACTCGCTGTCGAGGCGCGCCGCGCCGCGACGCACGCGTCTCAGGAGGGCGGGCGCTCTTCTCAGCGAGCCGGGGCGCGGTCGAGAGCGACGCGCAGGAATCCGTCTGCGTCGTCGAGCGCGCGGGCGGTGGCGTCGGCATCCATGCCGGTGAGCACCCTCAGGATGGCGCGCTTGACGCCGCCGCCGACCTCGGCCAGGGCGCGTTCGGCCTCGGCATGATCGCAGCCGGCGACGAGGGCGACCGTGCGGATGGAGCGGGCGCGCAGCTTCGCGTTCGTGGCGAGGAGGTCGACCATGACACCCCGGTAGGTCTTCCCGAGCTTGACCATGGTGAGGGTGGTCAGCATGTTGGCCACGAGCTTCTGCGCGGTACCTGCTTTCAGCCGCGTCGATCCGGCGACGAACTCGGGCCCGACGACGGTCTCGATGGCGATGTCCGCCACCGTGCCGATGGCCGAGTCGGCGTTGGCGGCCACGGCGATCGTCAGCGCGCCGCGCGCGCGGGCGTGCACCAGGGCGCCGCGCACATACGGCGTGCGCCCGGATGCCGAGATGCCCACCACGGCATCCCGTTCGTTCACCCCGAGCCGTTCGAAGTCGGGCACGACGCCGTCGGGGTCGTCCTCGGCGCCTTCGACGGCAGTGTGGATGGCTGTCTCGCCGCCGGCGATCAGACCGACGACCAGCTCGGGCGGGGTGCCGAAGGTCGGCGGGCACTCGCTCGCGTCGAGGATGCCGACCCGGCCTGCGGTACCTGCTCCCAGGTAGATGAGGCGCCCGCCGCTGCGCAGCCTGGCCACGATGGCGTCGACGGCCTCGGCGATGCGGTCGCCGCAGGCGGCGACGGCTTCGGCCACGCGCTGATCCTCCCGGTTCATCGCCGCGACGAGGGCCCGCGTGTCGAGGAGATCGAGATCGGCCCGGTCGCGGTCGAACGCCTCGGTGGTCAGCGTGTCGAGCTCGGCGATCAGGGCGCCCAGACGTTCGGGCTCGGGAGGCAGGGTGTCAGACGGCACGGTGGAGGAGCCTTTCGTGGGGGAGCCCGAGGGGGATGGCGGCGAGCGCGGCGCCCTGGAGGGCCGATCCGGCAGAGGACTGCGGCCGCCGGCCGGCCGACTGCAGAGCGGTGTGGAGCCGGCGCGCGAACGTTGCGTGCTGGGTGAGCCCGCCGAGGCAGGCCACCGGGTCGCCGTCGGCGGACGCCGAGCACGCGGTGGCGACCAGTTCCCGGATCGCGTCGGCGACGATGGCCTCCGCTGCCGGGTCGCCGCTGTCGGCGGCGTCGAGCACGGTTCTGGCGAAGGCGGCGACGTCCGCGACGGCGAGGGGTGCTCCGGGGTCGTCCTGCGGGGTCAGCGCGGCCGCGTGGCTGCGCCAGCGGCGTGTCAATGTCGTCGACGTCTCGCCGTCGAGCGCGGCTGTCATCCCGGCGCGTCCGATCCAGTAGCCGCTGCCGCGGTCGCCCCGGTCGGGTCCGAGGCCGTCGGCGAGGCGGGACTCGCCGTCGGCGGAGATCGACCAGGCCACCGCGCCGGTGCCGGCGACGAGGATCGTGCCGGGCGCCCCGGCGAGGGCGCCCAGGTGGGCGGTGACCACGTCGGATGTCACGCAGGCCGGCATCTTCCATCGCGAGGCGAGCGCCTCGGCGAGTTCGTCTGCGGCAGTGGGGGCGGTGAGTGCGCCGGCGACTCCGACCGCGACGGCGACGGGGGTCTCGTCGGAGGGGGCCGCGCCGAGAGCGTCGATGCATGCCTGCAGCCGGCTCATCGCGTCGGCCGCGCCGCCGGGGGCGGCGAGCCCCGCGATTCCGGGGCCTGTAGCCGGGGTGCTCACGACGCCTCCGCTCGAGCGCGCGAGGCGGGTCGTCGATTTGCCGATGTCGGCGACGAGGACCGGGTGGGCTGTCATACGCGTTCTTCCTGCGGGATGCGTCCGTGCGGGCGGCCGGTGAGCCAGCCGCGTTGTAAGAACTCTACACTTGCAGAGTGATAAGCGTAACTGCTTTCCATCGCGGCGATCCCGAACGTCGGCGCGACATACTGGGGCGGGAGGTCCGATGAGCATTCAATCCACCATCGATGCTGCGGTGGGAACGCTGTCGCCGTCGCTGGCTCGCGTGGCGAACCTCGTACGCACGGATCCCGCTGTGGTCGTGGACAACACGATCAACGAGCTGGCCGACCTGTGCGAGACGTCGGTGGCCTCCATCGTCCGATTCTGTCGGGCCATCGGCTTCACCGGCTACGCGCAGCTGCGCATGGCGCTGGCATCCGAGATCGGCAAAGAGCGTGCCCAGTTCGGCGACGGGATGAGCTTCGGCTCCGACATCACCGATGCCGACGCGCTACCCGACATCGTCGCCAAGATCCGCTCTCGCGAGATGCTCGCCATCGACGAGACCCTGGCGAGCCTCGACGTGGTGACCCTCGAGCGCGCCGCCGCGCTGCTCGACGGTGCCGCGCGCATCCTCCTCTACGGAATGGGGGCGAGTCAGTTCATCGCCGCCGACCTGGGGCACAAGCTGCTTCGCATCGGCAGTCCGGCCTTCGTCCTCAGCGACCCGCACGAGGCGTGGGCATGCGCAGCGCTGCCTCAGCCCGGCACGGTGGCCGTCGCCTTCTCGCATCGAGGTGAGACGGCGGAGTCGAATCGCTTCATCCGCATCGCGCGGGAAGCCGGTGCGGCCACGATCGGTCTCACGAGCGTGCGCGACTCGACCCTCGGCAAGGGCGTGGATGCGGTGCTGACCACCCAGGCGAGGGAGACCGACTTCCGGGTGGGGGCGATGGTCAGCCGGATCGCTCAGCTGGCGGTCGTCGACTGCCTTTTCATGGCTGTGGCGCAGCGGCAGTACGACCACACGATCGAGGCGCTGCGCGTGACGCGCGCGGCCATCGCCGAGCCCGACCGCGGACGCGGTTGATTTCGTTTCTGTAAAACATCTCCGCAAACCTCGCACTCTCTGAACATTCTTGTCATACTGAGGGGACGTCCGGTTCCCATCAGAGAGGAAGACCTGTGAGTTCAGGAGAGATGACGCTGCGGCGCTTCGCACACGGCGACCTGCGGCCCCTCGCCGCCGCCTGGACCGAGGCAGCGCCCGCAGACTCGATCACCCCGACGAGGCTGCGCGACCTCATCCTGCTCGACCGCAACTTCGACGCCGACGGCCTGTTCATCGCCGAGCGGGACGGCCGCATCGTCGGCGCCTCGTACGCCGTGCGCCGGCTCGTCGCGCACGCCCTCGACGACCTCGAGCCCGACACCGGATGGATCCCTTTCTTCTTCGTCGTCCCGGGCGAGCGCCGTCGTGGCACCGGGCGGCCGCTGGTCACCGCCGCCCTCGACTGGCTGCGCGCCCAGGGCAGGAGCACTGCCGTCTTCTCGAGCTACACGCCCAACTACGTGCTGCCGGGCCTCGACGCCGACCGCTACCCCGAAGCCCACGCCCTTCTCACCTCGCTCGGCTTCACCACCATCGAGCACCCGAGCGCGATGGACCGCTCCCTCATCGGCTACCGCATCCCTGTCGAGGTCGCCCAGCGGGTCGAGGAGCTGCGCGCAGAGGGCTGGTACCTCGGCCACCCCGACTCCGACGACCTCGTCGCCCTGATCCACCTCGCCGGCACGCAGTTCAACTCCGACTGGGCGCGCGCCATCCGTGAGGGCGTCGTGTCGGCGACCCTGCCGCTGGAGCGGATCATCATCGCGAAGAACCCTGCCGGCGAGATGATCGGATGGGCGCAGCACGGCACCTACGAGCAGGTGATCGACCGGTTCGGTCCGTTCGGCGTGCTTCCCACCAGCCGCGGCACCGGCCTCGGAAAGGTCATCCTGCATCTCACGCTGCAGAACATGACCGCTCTCGGCGCCCACTCGGCCTGGTTCCTCTGGGCCGACGAGGGATCGGTCGCCTCGCGTCTGTACGAGTCGACCGGATTCGCCGCCACCCGCTCGTTCCACATCCTCCGCGCGGACCTCTGAAGGAGAGCAACCCGATGACCAAGACTGTCCTCGCCGTCGGCGGCCACATCGGCGACACCGAACTCATGGCCGGACCGGTGCTGGCCAAGGTCGCCCTCGAAGGCGGCCGGGCCATCATCGTCGACTGCACCTACGGCGAGCGGGGCCACCCGCGGCTCACGCCCAGCGAGTACCGCCCGCAGAAGCTGCACGAAGCCCGGTACTTCGCCGACGCGATCGGCGCCGAACTCCACGTGCTCGACTACTCCGACGGCTTCCTCCCCGACACCGAGGAGGTCGCCGAGCAGATCTCGGCCATCATCCGCGACACCACCCCCGACGTGCTCATCACGCACTGGACGTCATCCATGCACCGCGATCACGAGCGCGCGGCGCAGGCGGCGCTGCGCGGGGCGTTCCTGGCCTCCATCCCGCGAGAGGAGGTCGACGCGCCGCGCCACACGGTGCCCACGATCCTCCACGCCGAGAACTGGGAGGACATGGAGGGCTTCGAGGCCGACACCTATGTCGAGATCCCCGACGAGGCGTTCGAGCGATGGCTCACCGGCATCAGCGAGCACGCGTTCGCGCGCGGCGAGACCTACGGATTCCGCTTCATCGACTACTACTCCGCGCTCATGCAGGTGAAGGGATGCCTCGCCGGCACCCCCCGCGCCGTCGCCCTGCGCTCCGCGGGCACCGAGAAGTTCGCCCTCGCCGGGCCCTGATCCTGCTCCGGCTCCTGCTGCACCAGAAGCGCATCATCGTCTCACCGTTCCCGCATCGCACCCGAACCCGCATCAAGAAAGGCACACCATGAACCGCTCCACCCGCATCGCGGCAACGGGCGTCGGCATCGTCGCCGCGCTCGCCCTCGCCGGTTGCTCCGGCTCGACCGACACCGCTCCCTCCGACGAGGGCGTGACGGTCACCTACCTCACCCACTGGGGTCCCGACCAGACCTCGCAGCTGGAAGCGGCTGCCGAGGCGTTCAGCGACGACAACCCCGACGTCTCCATCAAGATCCAGTCGGTGCCGTTCGACCAGCTGCTGTCGACCCTGGCCACCCAGGGCACCGGTCCCGACGGGCCGACCATCACCAACATCTACACCGCCTGGCTCCCGCAGCTCGCCGCTGACGGGGTCATCGCCGCGGCACCGGACGCCATCGCCTCCGAGGTCACCGGCAACTACGCCGAGGGCTTCGCCTCGGCCGCATCGAACGAGGGTGCCGTGTACGGCATCCCGAACGAGGTCGCCCTCTACCAGCTCAACTACAACACCGCCCTGTTCGAGAGCGCGGGCCTGAGCGCAGCTCCCGCCGACTGGGCATCGGTGACGTCGGCCGCGACGGCTCTCCAGGGTGCGGGCGTGAAGAACCCCCTCGGCTTCATCACCGCGTGGGGCAACGGCGTCGTCCACCCGTTCCTCTCGTTCCTCGCCTCCAACGGCGGCTCGTTCCTCACCGAAGACGGCAGCGCCTCGGCCCTGACCTCGCCGGAGGCCCTCGAGGTCGCCGAGTTCTACGAGTCGCTCGTGAAGGGCGGCCTGACCGACATCTCGCTCTCCACGGCGGATGCCAACACCACCGGCCCCTACCTCGACAGCTTCTCGCAGGGGCAGACGGGCATGATCGTCATGGCGAACTGGTGGAAGTCGACGCTCGAGTCGGCCATGGGCGACGCGTTCTCGGATGTCGCGAGCGCTCCGATCCCGGTCGGCCCCTCGGGCGACACCTCGTCGTCGATCTCCTACACGTGGGCGAACGTCGTCAGCAGCCAGGCCGACGAGGCCACGCAGAAGGCGGCGTGGGACTTCCTCACGTACCTGAACGGCCCCGACTCCGGCGCCGACGGCTCGTCGGCCATGGGTGACATCCTCATGGGCATGGGCATCCTCCCCAGCCGCACGAGCGACCTCGACGCGCACAAGGCCGCGCTCGACACCCCGTTCCTGGCCTCGTACGTCGACGCCCAGGCGGCGGCCACCCCCTTCCCGACCGTCAACGGCATCGCCGAGGCGACCACCGCGCTGCAGACCGAGCTCGAGGCGCTGCTGAACGGTCAGAAGGATGCCGCCACGGCGATGAAGGATGCCGACGCCGCGGTCAACGCGGCGCTGGAAGCCGCTCGCTGATCCAGTCCGACCCGGGAGGGGCGCGTCGCCACCGGCTCGCGCCCCTCCCGCCATCTCAGAGGTCCCCACTCATGGCCACCGCCACTCTCAGTCCGCCCGCGCGGGGCGAACAGCCCTCGCGCCCCCGGCGCACCCTGGCTCACCGCCGCAAGGTCGAGCACTTCTGGTCGGGTCTGTTCCTCAGCCCCACCCTGCTGGTGATCGGCGCGTTCACGATCGTGCCGCTGCTGATCACCGTGGTGATCAGCTTCACCGACTGGTCGGTGTTCCGCCCGCTGGGCGACTGGGAGTACGTGGGCCTGCGCAACTACGAGTCGCTCCTGGCCAACACGACGCGGATGCAGGCCATCTGGAACACCATCGCCTACGTCGTGCTGTCGGTCGTGTTCACCGTGCCGCTGGCGGCATTGGTCGCGATGCTGCTGTACTTCCCCAAGCTGCGCGGCGCCGGCGTCGTGCGGGTGGCGCTGTTCGCCACCTACGTCATCCCGACGATCGCCGTGGTGATCGTGTGGGGCAACCTGTACGCGCCCGGCTACGGGCCGTTCTCCGCGGCCTTCACCGCGCTGGGCCTGCCCGCACCGGGGTGGCTCAGCGACCCCAAGCTGGCCCTGGTCTCAGTCGTGATCTTCAACGTGTGGCAGATGCTCGGCTACTACGTCATCCTTCTCACCGCCGGTCTCACCCAGATCCCGGAGGAGCTGTACGAGGCCGCCAAGATCGACGGGGCCGGCATCTTCCGCCAGACCGTGTCGGTGACGATCCCGCTGCTGAGGCCGACGCTGCTGTTCGTCGTGCTGATGACGATCGTCAACTCCATCCAGGTCTTCGACCCGATCTATCTCCTGACCCGTGGCGGACCGGCCAACGCGACCAACGTGCTCTCGTATGAGATCCAGCGCGCCGCGTTCGAGTACAACAAGGCCGGCGACGCCGCCGCGCTGTCGGTGTCGCTGCTGATGATCGTCGTGCTCGTCGGCGCGGTCGTCGTGATCGTCACCCGGAGGAAGAAATGACCGCCACCGAGACTCTCCTCCGCCCGCAGGGCCGTCGCCCGGAGCTTCGACGCCGCGGTCCCGCCATGCCGGCCCGCCGCCCGTCGGCCCGTGCCGTCACCCAGCGCGTCGTGCTCTACGTCGCCCTGGCCGTCGTCGTCCTCGTGCCGTTGTTCCCGCTCTACTGGCTGGTGATCTCGTCGTTCAAGACGCCCCAGGAGTTCTCGCAGATCCCGCCGACGTGGTTCCCCGCCGACCCGACGCTGTCGCAGGTGGGGGTCGCGCTCACGGAGGCGCCGTTCGGGCAGTCGCTGCTGAACAGCATCATCATCGCGGGCGGGAGCACCCTGTCGGTGCTCGTGACGAGCGTGTTCGCGGGCTACGTGTTCGCCAAGCACTCGTTCAGGGGGCGCGATGCGCTCTTCTGGTCGATCATCGCCACCATGTTCCTGCCGCCGGTGGTGACCCTCGTCCCGCTGTACTCGATGGTCAGCTCGATGGGCCTCGCCGATACGCACCTCGGGGTGATGCTGCCGTGGCTGGCCAACGCCTTCGGCATCTTCCTGATGCGCCAGTTCATCATGGGCGTGCCCGATGAGCTCATCGAGGCGGCGCGGATGGATGGTGCCGGCGAGGTGCGCATCGTGGTGCAGTTCGTGGTGCCGCTCATCAAGCCGGCTCTCGTGACGCTCGGCGTGTTCATGTTCGTCTATGCGTGGAACAACTTCCTGTGGCCCGTGTCGCTGCTGAAGTCGGAGGAGCTCTATCCGGTGGTGCTCACCGTCAATCGCCTCATGGCGTACACGATGAGCTTCGACTACCGGAACGTGGTGCTCGCAGGGACGCTGATCGCCTCGATCCCGACCCTCCTGGTCTTCCTGCTGACCCAGCGGGTGTTCGTGCAGGGCATCGCCTCCACCGGCGTCAAGGGTTAGCGGGGCTCAGCGCCGCTCGCTCGCGGCTCGCGTGCAAACTTGACATGAGGCGTATCAAGTTGGTTTGACACCCGGAGGCGCCGGGGCTATCGTGGAGTGCGGATCGAAGTTGAGCCACATCGGCTCAATGTCCACAGGTTTCTCGTATTCCGTTCCACGAAAGGAAACACTCATGGCACGTGCAGTAGGCATCGACCTCGGCACCACGAACTCCGTCGTCGCCGTCCTCGAAGGCGGCGAGCCGAAGGTCATCGCCAACGCCGAAGGATTCCGCACGACCCCGTCGGTCGTCGCATTCACCAAAGACGGCGAGGTGCTCGTCGGCGAGACCGCCAAGCGCCAGGCCGTCACCAACGTCGACCGCACCCTCACGTCGGTCAAGCGCCACATGGGCACCGATTGGAAGACGCAGTCGATCGACGGCAAGAACTACACGCCGCAGGAGATCTCGGCGCGCATCCTCCAGAAGCTGAAGCGCGACGCCGAGCAGTACCTGGGCGACACCGTGACGGATGCCGTCATCACCGTTCCGGCGTACTTCAACGACGCCGAGCGCCAGGCCACGAAGGAGGCCGGTGAGATCGCGGGCCTCAACGTCCTGCGCATCATCAACGAGCCCACCGCCGCCGCGCTCGCGTACGGCCTCGACAAGGGCAAGGAAGACGAGCTCATCCTCGTCTTCGACCTCGGTGGCGGCACGTTCGACGTCTCGCTGCTCGAGGTGGGCAAGGATGACGACTTCTCGACCATCCAGGTGCGCGCCACCGCCGGCGACAACCGCCTCGGCGGCGACGACTGGGACCAGCGCCTCGTCGACTACCTCATCAAGCAGTTCAAGGACACGACCGGTGTCGACGTCTCGAACGACAAGATCGCGCTGCAGCGTCTGAAGGAGGCTGCGGAGCAGGCGAAGAAGGAGCTCTCGAGCTCCACGAGCACCTCGATCAACCTGCCCTACCTCTCCCTCACCGACTCCGGCCCGGTGTCGCTGTCGGAGACGATCACGCGCGCGAAGTTCGAAGACCTCACCAAGGACCTCCTCGACCGCACGAAGAAGCCCTTCGAAGACGTCATCCGCGAGGCCGGTATCAAGGTCTCCGACATCGACCACGTCGTCCTCGTCGGCGGCTCCACCCGCATGCCCGCCGTGAGCGAGCTCGTGAAGAAGGAGACCGGCAAGGAGCCCAACAAGGGCGTCAACCCCGACGAGGTCGTGGCCGTCGGCGCCGCTCTGCAGGCCGGTGTGCTGAAGGGTGAGCGCAAGGACGTCCTCCTCATCGACGTCACCCCGCTGAGCCTCGGCATCGAGACCAAGGGCGGCATCATGACCAAGCTCATCGAGCGCAACACCGCCATCCCCACCAAGCGCAGCGAGACCTTCACCACCGCCGACGACAACCAGCCGTCGGTGGCCATCCAGGTCTTCCAGGGCGAGCGCGACTTCACGCGCGACAACAAGCCGCTCGGCACGTTCGAGCTGACCGGCATCGCCCCGGCCCCTCGCGGCATCCCGCAGATCGAGGTCACCTTCGACATCGACGCGAACGGCATCGTCCACGTGTCGGCGAAGGACAAGGGCACCGGCAAGGAGCAGTCGATGACGATCACGGGTGGCTCGTCGCTTCCCAAGGACGACATCGAGCGCATGGTCCGCGAGGCCGAGGAGCACGCCGCCGAGGACAAGAAGCGCCGTGAGGCCGCCGAGGTGCGCAACCAGGCCGAGACGCTCGCGTACTCGATCGAGAAGCTCATCAAGGACAACGACGACAAGCTGCCCGAGAACGTCAAGTCGGAGGTGCAGGCCGACGTCGATGCGCTCAAGACGGCGCTCGCCGGCGACAACGACGACGCGGTCAAGGACGCCTTCGACAAGCTGAACGCGTCGCAGACCAAGCTCGGCGAGGCGATCTACGCGTCGTCGCAGGCTGAGCAGCCGGCCGATGCCGGCGCCCAGGCTGCCGGAGACGGCGCGGGTGCGGCATCCTCGGAGGAGGATGTGGTCGACGCAGAGGTCGTGGACGACGAGGACGAGAGCAAGTAAGACATGGCGAACAAGGACTTCGAACAGCCGGAAGACGGCGACGAGGTCCTCGGCGAGGAGGGGTCGGAGGCGCAGGTCTCCGACCCCGACCCGCAGGAGGACCGTGGTGGCGCGCAGGGCGAGCAGGATGCCGCCGACCTGACGGTCGATGACATCCTCGGCGCCGTGCAGACCGATGAGGCGGCGGTGGCCGAGGCTCCCGCGCAGGAGCACGATCTGCTGATCGACCTCAAGCGGGTGCAGGCCGAGTACGCCAACTACCGCCGGCGCACGGAGGAGCAGCGCGAGGCCGAGATCGACCGAGCCAAGGGGTCTGTCGCGAAGGGCCTGCTGCCCGTCCTCGACGACCTCGACCGGGCCGAGAAGCACGGCGACCTCGCAGAGGGCACCGCGCTGGCCGTCATCGCCGACAAGCTCCGTGCGGTCGTGGCCCGGCTGGGTGTCGAGCGCTACGGCGCCCCCGGGGAGACGTTCGACCCGCAGCAGCACGAGGCGATCTTCCAGGCGCCGACTCCGGGCACCGAGGTGCCCACGATCCTCGAGGTCGTCGAGATCGGCTACCGCCTGGGGTCGAGCGAGCTTCGCCCGGCGAAGGTCGTCGTCGCCGTGCCCGCTGAGTAACCGAGGGGAGGGTTATGGCCAGTCAGGACTGGTTCGAGAAGGACTTCTACAAGGTCCTGGGCGTCTCCAAAGACGTCACGGATGCCGAGCTGAAGAAGGCGTACCGCAAGCTGGCGCGCACCTACCACCCCGATTCGACGCAGGGTGACCCTCAGGCCGAGGCGAAGTTCAAGGAGATCAGCGAGGCGTACTCGGTTCTCAGCGACAAGGAGCAGCGTCAGGAGTACGACCAGATCCGTGCCATGGGGTCGGGCAGCGCCCGTTTCCAGGCGCCGGGCGCCGGCGGCGGCTTCGAAGACGTCTTCAGCCGCTTCGGCGGACGCGGCGGGGGAGCCCAACCCGACTTCGACGACCTGTTCGCCATGTTCGGCGAGCAGGCCGGGGGCCGCTTCGGCTCCGGCCGCTTCGGTCAGTCGACGGGCGGCTTCCGAGGGTTCGGCGGACCGCAGCGCGGCTCCGACGTCACGGCTCGCACGACGCTCGACTTCCAGACCGCCGTCAAAGGCGAGACGATCACGCTCAAGGGTGAAGACGGCAAGCCGTTCAAGGTGAAGATCCCCGCCGGTGTCGCCGACGGGCAGAAGATCCGGCTGCGCGGCCGCGGCCGCCCGTCGCCCGACGGCGGCGAACCGGGCGACATCGTCGTCTCCGTCTCGGTGCGACCGCACCCGGTGTTCACGCGCGATGGACTGAACCTGCGCGTGACCGTGCCGGTCACGTTCACCGAAGCGGCGCTGGGCGCCACGATCGAAGTGCCGACGCTCGGCGGCGACCCCGTCAAGCTGCGCGTCGCCCCCGGCACCCCCTCGGGGCGCGTGCTGCGGGTGAAGGGCCGCGGCGTGGCATCCTCCAAGGGCACCGGCGACCTGCTCGCCGAGGTGCAGGTGGCCGTGCCGACGCACCTCGACGAGCGCGCCCGTGAGGCTCTCGAGCGCTTCCACGAGCTGGAGCCGAAGGAGAACCCGCGCGCCGAGCTCATGAGCAAGGCGCGGGAGTGAGCCGTGACTGACGACGTCGACGAGGAGACGCCGATCTTCGCGATCGCCGTCGCCGCGGAACTCGCGGGCATGCACCCGCAGACGCTTCGTCAGTACGACCGTTTGGGCCTCGTGGTGCCCGGGCGCACGCAAGGAGGTTCGCGGCGTTACTCGCTCCGCCATGTGAAGCAGCTGCGCGAGGTCGCGGCGCTGTCGGCGGAGGGCATCAGCCTCCCGGCGATCTCGCGCATCATCGAGCTGGAGAACCAGGTGCGTGGCCTGCAGCGTCAGGTGGGCGACCTCGAGCAGCGTCTGCGCGAGGAGATCGAGCAGCGCCGCGGCGGCCGCGTGTTCGCCGCGGGTGCCACGGGCTCGGTCGTGACGCTCCGCCACGGCACGCGCCTCCGCCGGGCGACGGAGGTCGTCGTGTGGCGGCCGCCCGAGCGGGGCGAGACGTCGAACGGCGAGCAGTAGGCCGCCTGGCTGCTGCGGTGGCTCTCAGGGGAGCGGTTCGACGCTGAAGCGAAAGGCTGCTCCCTGGCGGAAGGGCTCCACCATCTCGACGTTCTCGTAGGCCACCCCTCCCGGGATCGGTGAGGCGCTCGCCCAGTAGGCCCACCGCCCGTTGACGAGCACCTCCAGTTCGGGGTGGGGGTCGTCGGTGCGCCAGCCTTGTACGGCCTTCACCCCCTCGAAGTGCCAGTGTGCGTTCGTGTCGTCGGAATAGACGACGCTCGTCGGGTCCGTTTCGTCGCCCACGGCGGTGACGACGGCCGCGGCACCGTCGCGCGCCAGCGCCGACAGCGGGAAGCGGGCGTGCTCGGTGAAGTCCGTGCGCGCGAACCCAGGCCACAGCTCGTCGGGGTGCACGAGCCGTTCTGCCAGCTGCAGGTGGCGCAGGCGCGCCCAGTTGCCCATCGTCGCCGTCAGGATGAGGTGATCGAGCGCGGCGGAACCGTCGTGCGCGAACCCAGCCACCTCCACTTCGTGCGGACGGTCGGCGCGGAAGCGCACGCGCACCGCGACGTGGGCGCCGCTGTCGAATCGTTCGACACCGATCCACACGGTGAGCCGCTCGACGCCGTCGAAGATGTCGACGACGCCTCGAGCCGGCGCGAGGGGATCGGCGGGTGTGGCGGCGGCATCGAAGGTGTCTGCCGACCAGAACCGCTTGCCGCGCTCGCCGGCATCCAGACCGCTCATCTCGATCTCCGACAGCCCGCGGGTGCCGGATGCCGTGTCCACCGGCTCGACGGCGATGAAGTTGATCAGACGCTCCCTCGGGTGCTGCAGGTAGGGCGTGTACACGCGCAGCAGCCCCCGTGGTCCGGGCGTGGGGGCGATGCCGATGTGGAGACCGTGGGCGTGGCCCCACCGCGGCTCTGCGGGATGCTGGGCTTGCGGGCGGAGCCACCCGTCCTCGCTCACGGGCGGGTAGGCGGTCGGGGGTGTGGCGGGCGTGGACACCGTCGTCTCCTCTTCGTCGAGCGGGTCTGTGGCGGAGGCTGCGCGCGCGTCGGACTGCGCGTCGTTCTGGCGCGACGACTACGTCATCGAGGCTTGTGCCTGCCGCGCTTCTTTGCTGGAATCGATTTCAAATATGCCAGGCTCACGCGACGATGGGAAGCGGAAATGAGACGTGCCGACTCGGCTGCCAGGAGAGGAGCGCGCGGTGCTCGCGCGACCGTCGCGCTGGGGGTGATCGCAATGATCGCGGCCATCGGCGGGTGCTCGAGCAGCGGCGCTCCCGCCGCGGATGCCGCAGCAGGGGAGCCGTTCATCCTCGGCGGCGTGAGCGGGCTGACGGAGATCGCGCAGCTCACCGGTCCCGGAGCGATCAATGACACCGAGGGCGTCGCCGTAGCCGGCACCGACCTCGGGTCGATGGTCACCGTCGACGACCGCACATACTTCCTCTTCGGCGACACCTTCGGCGAGCGAGACCCCGACTCCATCGGCGGGCAAGGCGGCATCTGGCGGTCGAACGTCGCCGCCTACACGACCGACGACGAGCCTTCCGACGGGATCACGTTCGATGGCTGGGCGCCGCTCGACGACGTCGGCTGGGCGCAGGCCCTGATCGAGGGAGATCATGCGCCGAACGACGGGAACGGGGAAGTCACCAAGATCCCGACCAACGGCTTCGCCATCGGGGACACGCTCTACGTTCACTACATGTCGGTGCGACACTGGGGCGAGCCGGGTGTCTGGGATGCCAACTTCGCCGCCCTCGTGCGGTCGGAAGACGGCGGGGAGACGTGGGAGAGCGTCGAAGGGCCTCGGTGGGACGGTGACTCCAACTTCATCCAGGTCGCGACAGCGAAAGCGGTCGATGGCGGCGACGAGTACGTGTACCTCTGGGGCATTCCGGCCGGCCGCCTGGGTGGAGTCGCGCTCATGCGCGTGAAGGCGACAGAGGAGGCCGTCGAGAGCGCGGACGCCTACGAGTACTTCACGGGCGTGGATGCCGACGGCGGCCCGCAGTGGGGTGACGGCCCTGAAGCCGCTGAGCTCATCCTCGGACCCACGGTGGGCGAGCTCTCGGTGATGTGGTCGACCTACCTGGAGCGGTGGGTGATGACGTACTCGGATGCCGGCAACGCCTACATCCGCGAAGGGCTCACCCCGTGGGGCCCGTGGGGTGATCAGATCGAGATGGTGTCGTCATCGGACTACGCCGGCCTGTATTCGCCGTACCTCGATGCGCGCTACACCTCCGACGATGGGCGAACGCTGTACTTCACGCTTTCGCTGTGGGGGCCCTACAACGTGTTCTGGTTCTCGATCGACCTGGAGCGTGTCTCGTGACCGTGCGTTGCCGAACCGATACTTTCGAGCGCCGCCGGCCGTTGCATCTGAAATCGATTTCGCGTAACCTCCCCAAGTGTGGGGATCAACGGCGATTCGGGAGCGGCCCGAGCATCGCGGTCCCGAGGCACCCGCGGCACCCAGCCGCCCATAGCACCGGCTCACTGATGAGTCGAGGTTCCTGAGGAGGGACGAATGCACAAGACAAACCGCAGGCTGGCGCTCACCGTGGTCGCCGTGGCAGCAGCGGGCGCGCTGCTGGCAGGCTGCTCCGGCGGCGCGGCGCCGACCACACCCGAAGGCAAGACCAAGGTCATCTTCTGGCAGCAGAAGTTCGAGGACTACCAGCAGGCCTGGTTCAAGAAGAACATCGAGGCGTTCAACAAGTCGCAGGACAAGGTGCAGGTCGAATACGTCGTCGTTCCCGCCGATACCTGGGACCAGAAGCTCAAGGCCGCGCAGGCTGCCGGCAAGGCTCCGGACGTCAAGACCACCAACTACGGCAATGTGAAGCCGATGCAGGCGAACGGCCAGCTCGCCGACCTGACCCAGCTCATGGATGCCGAGGACTTCGATGACATCAAAGCCAATGTCAAGGAGTTCGTGACGGTCGATGGCGGCGTCTACGGCTATCCGCTTCTGGTCGAGCCCTCGACGGTGCTGTTCTACCGCACCGACCTGTTCGAGAAGGCCGGCATCGATGCGCCCCCCACCACCTGGGACGAACTGATCGAAGACGCCCGCACGCTCACCAGCGGCAAGGTCAAGGGCATGAACATCGCTCAGACGGCCCCGGACCTGGGCTGGTCGTCATGGGGCCTGCAGTACAACACCGCAGGAGACCTCCCGTTGCGCGGCGACTGGTCGACACCCGACGCGACCGACCCCGCATACAAGACCCTGGCCGAGTTCTACCAGACGCTCTACACCGAGAAGCTCATGCCGCAGGAGGCGACCTACGGCTACGCGGACTGCTCCTTCTTCGGTGAGGGGACCGTCGCCATGAGCGCGTGCGGGTCGTGGGCGCTCGGTCAGCTCGCCGGCAACCCCGACTGGAAGAACGTCAACGAGAACTTCGCGGTGGCGCCCTTCCCGTCATTCGACGGCGACGCCACTCGCCCGACGGCGACGCTCGGCGGATGGACGCTCACGATCGACTCGAAGACGAAGGTGGGCGAGGCAGCTGCGGAGTTCGTGGACTACCTGATCGCCGACGACCCGCAGCGCATGGTCGACTTCTTCGCCGCCAGCGGATTCTCCAAGTACGCCGCGCGCACCAGCGTCGACGAGGCTCTCGCCGCCGACGAAGAAGCGTCCTCCAACCCGTACATGAAGATCATCTCGGAGGAGATCGTCGCCCACGCCAAGGGCGAGCCCGCCTACCCCTGGGACGTCAGCCTCGCTTTCGCCACGGCGATCGAGAAGGCCATGCGCGGAGGCGACATCGACGCGTCGCTCAACGAAGCACAGGCCGCGATCCAGGGCATCATCGAGAAGCAGAAGCTGGCCGGCACGGCCCCCGGCAACTGAACGGACGGCGCCCGGGTCCTCATCGACCCGGGCGCCGTCGCCACGCGCCCGGCATCGTCGCCGGAAGATGAAGGAGCTGACATGACCATGTCGCCGCAGAGGACGACCCACGGTGCGACCGAGGCGATCGTCCTCGAGCCCGTCGCACCCGAGCGATCGCGTCGACGGCGCCGCCGCGAGCAGGTGCGAGTCGCCAAGCACCTCATGGACAACCGCACGGCGTACCTGATGATCGCCCCGATGGTCATCCTCCTCGGGATCTTCGTCTTCTGGCCGCTGGTGTACTCGTTCTACCTGTCGACCTTCGAGATCAGCTTCTACACCGACCCCGAGTTCGTCGGGCTGCAGTTCTACCGGTACGTGCTCGAGGACCCGAAGTTCTGGCACGCCCTGTGGATCGGCGCGCAGTACGCCATCTATGTCGTGCCGATCATGCTCGTCATCGCGTTCCTCATCGCGAGCTTCATCCGCACCGTCGGGGTCAGACTGGCTGGCCTGCTCAAGACGACCGTCTACATCCCGACGGTGGTCTCCGCAGTCGTCGCGTCGATCATCTTCGTGTTCATGTACCGCTCCGACGGCGGAATCGTGAACTGGCTGCTCAGCTTCGTCGGCCTCGGTCCCTACGCGTTCCTCTCGAACCCCGACCTTGCCCTTCCCGCCATCTCGGTGCCGGGGATCTGGCTCGCCTTCGGCATCACGACCCTCATCATGCTCGCGGGGATGTACGACATCCCGGAGAGCTACTACGAAGCAGCCCAGCTCGAAGGGGCCAACTACTTCCAGCGCACGTTCTTCATCACGATCCCGCTGATGAAGAACGTGCTGCTCTACCTCTTGGTCACGGCCACCATCGGCGCGCTGCAGCAGTTCGAGCTTCCGCTCATCATGACCGGCGGTGGGCCGACCAACGCGACGATGACCCCGAACCTGTTCATCTTCAACACGTTCAAGGACCCGACCCCGTACGCGACAAGCTTCTCGCTCACCGCGGCGCTCATCCTCTTCTTCGTCTTGGGCACCGTGAGCGTGCTCATCTTCAAGCTCATCAACTCCGACAAAGCCATCGACGGCTGAGAATCAGGACATACCGACATGAGAGAGCCGCTCGGCCGCCGCATCGCCAAGTGGGTGCTCGCCGCCCTCATCGTGGTCAGCACCATGCTTCCGCTCGCCTGGATGCTCATCGCCGGCTTCAAGGGCAAGAGCGAGGTGCTGCGCACGCCGTTCCAGTTCTTCCCCGACGTCTGGATCTGGGAGAACTACCTTCAGATCCTTCAGGATCCCGCCTTCATGCAGGCGATGGCCATCACCTTCATCGGCGCCGTGATCTTCACGGTGCTGAGCCTCACGATCAACTCGTTCGCCGCCTACGCATTCGCTCGCCTCGACTTCCGTGGCAAGCGGCTGTGGTGGGCGTACTGCATCACGCCTATGTTCGTTCCGGGGATGGCGATCCTCCTCACCTCTTTCGTGGTCGTCTCGAACCTGCAGATGCTCAACACCCTGGCGGTGCTCATCATCCCGGGCGCGGCCTCGGCGGCTCAGATGTTCTTCATCCGGCAGTTCTACCTGAACACCCCGGTAGCGATGGAGGAGGCGGCGCTCATCGACGGTGCGAGCCGTTGGAAGATCTTCTGGACGATCTTCCTGCCGCAGTCGCAAGGGCCCTTCGTCGTCGTCGGAGTCGGGTCGTTTCTCGCGTACTGGAACGCGTACGTCTGGCCGATCCTGACTATCCAGGACCCGGGCCTGCAGCAGATCATGCAGTACCTCGCGAATTTCCGCTCCGATCGCGGCAACGAGTGGGGACTGCTCATGGCCGGTTCGGCTCTGGCCGCGCTCCCGACGATCCTGCTGGTGCTGATCTTCCAGCGCTACATCGTCAACGGGGTGCGCATCGCCGGCATGAAGTAGTCGCGCCACCGCACCCTCCGTTCCGTCGTGGCGGTCGCGCGTCAGTCCTCTCGGAGCGGGCTCCCGGCGCCACGGGGCCTTCCCAGAGCGAACCAGACGATCGCTCCCAGCACCGGGAAGAGCAGGACCGTGAGTGCCCACACCGCGACGGCTGTCGACGACAGCATCGTTCGGTGCCGGAGGAGCGACACGAGAGCCGTCAGCGCGAGCGCGATGGGCACGAGCAGGAGCGCGAACACGAGGAACGTGAGGGGTGTGGGGTTCATGAGGATCCTCTCTGCCGATGCGTCCCGTATGCGTCGTAGGTCTGAACGACTGCGCATACAAGAGCAGGCGTGAAAGCATCCTAACCCGTCCACTGAGCCCACCTGAGGGAACGCGCGCAGGGTGCCGACACAGGTCCGCCGCCCGTCCCCCAGGTGGAGCGGGCGGCGGATGCCGTGTCGAATCGGCCCCCGTGGGGACCTCAGCGGCGGATCAGCGCCACGTCATCGAGCTGCACCCAGATGTCGCCGCTGTTGGTCCAGACTCCGGCGAAGACCTGCACGGCGTCGCGAGACCCGCTGTCGAAGTCGACAGTGAGCTTGGTCCACGGCCCCACGGAGACGAAGTGGGCTTCGGCGATCACATCGCCCGAGGTCGTGCGCGCCCCGAAGAAGCCGGCGTCACTGTTGACGGACGTCCGTACCCAGCCGGTCAGACGGTACTTCGTATGCTGCTGCACCTCGACGTCCTGCCAGATGTTCCGCCACCCCTGGTTGAAGCGAACGAACGCGTTGTGGTCGCCCGAGAAGGCGCTCGCCGGGGCGGTGTCGATGCCGCAGTTCGGGCTGCACGCCCACGTTCCGCCCGTGCCGTCGCCGATCGCGTCACCGCGCTCGAAGCTCGGATTGCTCACGAGGTTCGGATTGACGATGCGACCATCGCGATCGATCTGCATGCGCATCAGGTAGACGTTGTACGGGCTCCACTGCGACATCGCGAAGTAGATGACGCCATCCCGGCTCCACGGGTGGACGTAGCCGCCGTACAGCCCCGGGTAGTCCGCGGAGCTGGCGACCGTCTGCGGCGCCGACCACGGCCCCTGCGGCTTCTTGGCGGTGCGCATGACGATGTCCTCGCCGGACAGCGTCATCAGGAGGAAGCGCTTGCTGAATGCGTCGTAGTGCACCGAGAGCTCGCTCACAGGCGCGTCCACGACCGGTGTCGCGTCTGCTTCGCGCTTGCTCCACGAGCGGCCGTCCCAGTATCGATAGGCCGCCTTGTCGAGAAGCTTGCGCTCGGGCACGCGCGCCAGGGATGCCGGGCCGTTCCTTCCGTTCTGCGTGCCGAAGACGTAGACGAACCCGCCGTCGCGCACGTATGCCTGCATCTGGAACGGGTCGTCGCCGGCGGCGGTGTTCTGCCAGCGGGTGTCGGAGACGGTCCAGTTCTCGCCGTTGTCGTCGGAGTAGGCGATGCCCGCATGATTGGTGTCCCAGAATCCGGGCTCACCCCACTGGCGCACCGACATGAAGGACATGTACTGACGTGTCCCGATCGCGATCCCCGCCGTCGGGATGGTCGTCATCTCGTCGCCGTTGATCTTCTTCGACGGGATGAGCTCCTTCGCGGCACCCGCCGGTGTCTGCGGCGCGCTGTCGAAGAGCATGCCGTCGCCCAGCTCGCGGTCGCTGGAGCGCAGCAGCACGTTGCTGCGCCAGTGGCCGTTGGGCGGTGCGCCGCCGCCGGGCCCCGTCCACGCGTTCCCGAACGTGTCGCCGAATGCCGTGAGCACGGAGCCCTGACCGTTGTCCCACATGATGCCGAGGTCGGTGCCCTTGATGTCCCAACGTCCCCACGTGTTGTTGGGCGCATCGGGGCCGGTGAGCTTCTCGACGATCGTCACGGGTGTGCGCGACTCCGTCGCCATCGCCGGGCCGGCTGCGGTCGCGAGCGCGCCGGCGAGCATCATCCCTCCCACCGCTGCCACTCCTGTCCATCTTCTGATGTGCCTCATCGCACTCTCCTTCCGGTGTCGGCCCATCCGGGTGATGGGTGCCGTGCTCGGGTGTGCTGGTCGTGATGCCTCAGTTCCCGGTGGGGTGCAGCGACAGCTCGCGCAGCCCGAACCAGTACGACGTGGTCCCCGCCGGAGCACAGGGGCAGATGTTCGACTGGACCCACGCGCTGCGGTTGTCGTCGGAGAGGAACTTGGAGGGGATCGTGGTGGCGTATCCGCCGTAGCGTTCGTCCGTCCAGGGGTACGGGCCGAAGTCCTCGCTCAGGAAGAGGGTCCACGGACCCCACGGCTTCGGCGCTTCGTAGAACTCGAACGTCAGCTCGGTCCAGGACGTGTAGATGTAGCGGTCGAGTCGGGGCAGGTGCGTCACACCGCCCTGCGAGATCACGGTGAGGTTGCTCGCCCCGACCGTCTGGCCGGTCTCGCCGGTGGCCTGGTCGCGATGCCGGAGCCGGTCGTCGACGAGCACGGGCTTCTTGCCGGAGATGTCGTCGGTCCACGTCGCGTTCGCGTCACCGGGGTCGCCGGCGTAGAACTGCCACGTGTCGGCATCCTGCACGGATGCCACGGGGACCCGCGCCAGGAACAGCTCCGTGGGGTCTGCGACGGAGTCGTCGAAGGAGTCGCGCCAGTTGCCGTCGAGGCCGTATGCGTAGGCGTAGTCCGCGTCGGGAGCGCCAGCCGCGTCACGGCCGTAGTCCGCGAACCAGATGGTCGTGAACACGTGGTCGTCGAACATCGGGGTCGAGGTGTCCCACTGCCACGTGCGTCCATGGTCGTCGCTGCGGGCGATGGTCGCCGCGGGCGCCTCGTTGAAGTCTTCGCGGAGATCCTGCACGGCGAGATAGAGGGAGCCGCCGACGCAGAGCATGCCCGTCGGTTTGCGGGTGAATCCCGGCCCCGACCACACCTGACCGACCTCGTCGCCGCCCGCGAGGAACTCGCCGTCGATGCCGTCTGCCTCGATGGGCGCGCCGGTCAGGCGATTGACGGCGATGTCGAAGAAGGTGTCGCCGAATCCGGCGCCGTCGCCGTTCGCGGCGTAGAGAGCGTCATCGTCCGACCAGCAGCTCGGCCAGAGATCGCCGTCGGAGACGCCGATCGTCGTGGCGGTGTCTGCCACGCGCGCCTGGAGCGCCGCACCCGGGAGCGGCTCAGGGAAATCGGGCGACGGACCCGCCGTGCAGCCTGCCAAGGCGGCGGTCGCCGTCACGGCGAGGGCAACGGCGGTGCGGCGCATGCTCATGACGGCCGATCATCGCTCGCGCGGTCAGGCCTGCGGCGGGCGCGGCGGAGTGGAGCCGAGATCGGGAACCGGGGCGGTTCCTAGGTGGACCTCCATGTCGTCGGCGGCGGGTGTCTTGGGGCGCCGTGCCGTCGGGCGGTCGAGGTAGAACATGGCCGTCGAGGCGATGTCGTCGCGCAGGGGCAGATAGCGCCAGCCGCTTCGCCAGCCCAGGGCCTGGATGTCGACCTTGGGGAGCCCGGTGGCGAAGTGGATCGGGTCGAGCAGGTGCCACCGGTACATCCCGAACCGCTGCTGCGACACGTAGAGGCCGTCGGGGCGGATGACCTGCGGCATCCCGAGATAGGGCGTGGAGAACTCGGTGTAGCCCTTGCCGGGGATGTCGAAGTTCCAGGCGCCGCCGAAGTAGTCCTCGGTGCCGGTGCCGGCGATCGTGGGGTGGTCGGTGTCGTCGTCCATGTAGAACTTGATCTCGCCCTCGCCCCACCACCCGTTGGAGTTCACGCCCCAGGCGATGTAGGTGCCGACGTACTGGCCCTGGCCTTCGATGCCTTCGAGGATGGTGTGCGGCACGAGCTCTTCGAGCGGGTTCGAGCGGCGCCACTGGGCGTGGAAGTAGCCGTCGTTCGAATGGTCGCCGCCGATCTCGTAGGTGATCTGGTAGTACACCCGCACGTCGACGACCGACGTGTTCTCGAGGGTGAGGCGTGCGCCCTCCCGAAACGGCATGGGCCAATAGGAGTTGAAGCCGCCGTGCGGGTTGGCGGCGATGGTCTGGGAGTTCACCTGCGCGAACACGCCCCAGCCGTTGCAGAAGAAGTCGCCGTAGGGGACTTCGACGGCCGGCTCGGCGGCGCCGTCCCAGTAGGCGCGGAGGATGAGGGTGCGCCAGTTGTCGGTGTGCGTCGTGATCCAGATGTGGGTGATCTTGCCTGCCCCTGCGATGGTCGCGAGGTCGAACGTCTCGCCGGCTCTGATGTCGACGCTGGGCGAGATCTTCCAGCCGGGGCCGAGGTCTCGGGCGCAGTCCGCGCCCGTGCCTTCCGTTGCCCGTGCGCCACCTCCCACGGAGCCGTCGAAGTTCTCCGGCGAGATCGACCGGGTCTGCACCGAGCGCAGAGCCGCGAGCGAGGCGAGGTCGGAGTTCGGGGTGGTGGTCATGGCAGTGCTACATCCTTGTCGCGCGGTAACCAGTGAGGAGTCCGTCATTCCGATCGCGAGAACCGCAATCTTCTGGAATCGATTTCAACACTGTATTGTTGCCTCACCGGCAATGTCAATGCGCGCCGGCGCAGTGCGGATGGGTGGGATGGCCACGATTTACGAGGTGGCGCGGCTCGCGGGAGTGTCTCCCGCGACGGTGTCCCGGGTCTTCAACGGCATGGGCGTCTCCGACGAGAAGACCCAGGCGGTGCGCGAGGCTGCGCGCCAGCTGAAGTTCACGCCCAACCGCACGGCGCGCACCCTGCGCAAGCAGGAGTCCGAGGTGATCGCCCTCGTCATCCCCGACATCGAGAACCCCTACTTCACGGAGCTCGCGCGCGGGGTCGAAGACGTCGCACAGAAGGCGGGCTACTCCGTCGTGCTGTGCAACACCGACTCCCAGGTGGAGAAGGAGGCGACCTACCTGCAGATCGCGATCTCCGAGCACATGGCCGGGGTCATCCTCGCCGCGGCGAGCGACCACACCAACCTCGACGGCCTGGTGGCGGCCGGCCGCCCGATCGTGGCCGTCGACCGGGGCACCGGCTACGACATCGACGGTGTGGTGATGGCCAACCGCACGGCAGGACAGGCCGCGACCGAGAACCTCGTGCAGGCCGGCTACCGGCGGATCGCGTGCATCACAGGGCCGCAAGACATCGAGACCGCGTACGAGCGCGCGCAGGGCTGGCGCGCCGTCATCGCGCGGAACTTCCCCGATGCCGATCCCGATGAGCTGTTGCGCTACTCGAGCTTCCGCGTCGACGGGGGGCGCGAGGTGACCGAGGAGCTGCTCTCCCTGCCGGAGCCGCCGGATGCGATCGTCGCGGCGAACAACCTGCTGGGCGTCGGCGCCATCCAGGTGCTCACCGAGCACGGCCTCACCCCTCCCAAGATCGGCGTCGCCGTCGTCGGCTCGCTTCCTTTCACGACCCTGTCTCCCACCGCGGTGACGGTCGTCCGGCTGCCGGCGCGGCACATGGGCGTCACCGCCGCCAAGATGCTCCTCGAGCGCATCGCGGGCGACGACCAGCCGGCTCGCACCGTGGTGCTGCGCAACGAGGTGCAGCCGGCGCGCCCGATGTCGAGCAGCTGACCGCGTTCCCCTCGGTTTCATACTGGGAGCGTTTTCGCACGGTTGAACATGAAATCGATTTCGTTTAGAGTTGCGTGAAGTTCACGGAGAGGTGGACGGGTCGAGGCCGCAGCGCCGAGCCCCTGCTCACGACACGACGGATCGAGGAGGATGCCGTGTCCCAGCTGTGCACGCTCGGCGTCGACGTCGGCACCGCGAGCACCAAGGGGGTGCTCGTCGCCTCGACCGGTGAGGTGCTCGCCTCCGCCACCCGCAGCCATGACGTGTCGCGTCCCGCCCCCGGGTGGGTCGAGATGGACGGCGATCTGTGGTGGGACGAGTTCGTGTCGATCGCCCAGGAGCTGCTGGCCGCCCGCGACGACATCCGGCTCTCCGGCATCGGGGTGAGCGGAATGGGGCCGTGCGTCCTCCTCGCCGACGACCACGATCGTCCGGTGCGTCCGGCGATCCTCTACGGCGTCGACACGCGTGCCCGCCGCCAGATCGAGCGGATGACCGCGGAGATCGGCGCCGACGAGATCGTGCGCGTGGGCGGATCGGCGCTGTCGTCGCAAGCCGCCGGGCCCAAGATCGCCTGGATCGCCGACGAGGAGCCGGAGGCCTACCGGCGCGCGCGCCGCCTCTTCATGCCCGCGTCCTGGCTCGCCCGCAAGCTCACGGGTGCGTACGTGCTCGACCACCAGTCGGCCAGCCAGAGCACCCCCCTCTATGACATCGATGCCGCCGCCTGGCACGACGGTCATTGGCGACGGTATGCCGACGGCATCGAGCAGCCGTCGCTGCGCTGGGCGGGCGAGGTCGCCGGCGCGGTCACCGACGAGGCGGCCGCCGTCACCGGCATCCCTGCGGGCACCCCCGTCATCGCCGGCACGATCGACGCGTGGACGGAGGCGGTGAGCGTCGGCGCCCACGAACCCGGCGACCTCATGCTCATGTACGGCAGCACCATGTTCCTCATCGCCACCGGTGAGCAGACGCTGCGGACGCCGTCGATGTGGACGACCGTCGGCGCCTTCGCCGGCACGCGCAACCTGGCGGGGGGGCTGGCGACCTCCGGCGCGCTGACCGCCTGGCTGAAAGACCTGACGGCATCCGACTATCCGACCCTTCTCGGGGAGGCCGAGCGGTCGGGACCGGGAGCGCAGGGACTTCTCGTGCTGCCGTACTTCGCGGGGGAGCGCACGCCCATCCTCGATCCCGACGCACGCGGGGTGATCGCGGGCCTGACGCTCCGTCACGGGCGCGGCGATCTGTATCGCGCCGCGCTGGAGGCCACCGCGCTGGGGGTGCGCCACAACGTCGAGACGATGCGGGCGGCGGGCGCGGACATCCGGCGGATCGTCGCCGTAGGCGGGGGGACTCAGGGCTCCCTGTGGCTGCAGATCGTGTCGGATGCCACGGGTCTCGTCCAGCAGGTTCCCCGCACGACGATCGGCGCGAGCTACGGCTCCGCGTTCCTCGCGGCGGTTGCGACCCAGCCCACGCCGCCCCTCATCGCCGACTGGAACCCGGTCGTGCAGACGGTCGAACCCGATCCGCGCGCCGCAGCCGCCTACGACGAGCTGTTCGCCCTGTACCTGCGCCTGTACGAGGGCACCGTCGACGTCGCCCACGCGCTCGCCGCTCGCCAAGCGGCGCCGCCCTCGTCCGAGGAGGACTCATGAACCGCCGCGCACGGCCCATCCCGCACACCTGCGAGGCGGTCGCCTTCCCGCTCGGCGGCATCGGCACGGGGAACGTGTCGCTCGGGGCGCGCGGCGAGCTGCGGGACTGGGAACTGGAGAACCTGCCCGACAAGGGACGCCTGAATCCGTACTCGTTCTTCGCGATCCACGCGGCCCCCGCGGGCGGAGAGCCGGTCACGCGCGTGCTGGAGGCGCGCCACACGGGCCGCCACGACGCGGATGCCGGGTACGGCTTCGAGAGGCTGGCCGGTCTCCCGCGCCTGGCGGGTGCGACCATGCGCGGCGAGTACCCCGTGGTCGACATCGACTTCGACGACGACGTGCTTCCCGTCGCGGTGTCGCTGCGAGCGTTCACCCCCCTCGTACCCCTCGACCCTGACGCGTCGGGGATCCCCGGCGCGGTGCTTCGATACCGCGTGAGGAACCCCGGCGACGTCGCCGTGCGGGTCACGATCGCGGGGTCGCTCAGTCACACGGCGGGGCGCGGCGCCGGCCCGTTCGGGATGCGTGCGCAGCAGACGGTCGCGTGGCGGGAGGAGGTCGACGCGGACGGGCGCGGGGTGCGCGGGCTCGACTTCGGCATCCGCCTGCCGCACGACGACCCCGGCTACGGCACGATGAGCCTCACGACGACCGACCGCTCGACGACCGCCAAGCCGCAGTGGGTGACGGGATTCTGGCCCGACGGCCCGCGCCTGTTCTGGAGCGACTTCAGCGCCGACGGCCTTCTCGAGCCGGAGCCGCGCCTCACTCTCGAAGACCGTCCGCGCGGCCTGTTCGCCGACTCCGACCCGGCCGGCGATGCCGGCGAGGGGTCGGCGCCGTTGAGCGAGGCGGAGCTGTTCTCCACGCTTCCTCGCCTGCGCACCGGCTCGCTCGGGGTCGTGCATGAGCTCGCCCCCGGTGAGACGCGCGATTTCGAGTTCGTGCTCGCCTGGAGCTTCCCCCACCGGCGCCGCGCCTGGCAGGGACACATCGTGCTCGCCGATCCGCACGCGGACGAGCTCGTGCAGAACCACTACGCGACGCTGTGGCCCGATGCGTGGGCCGCCGCAACCCATCTGCATCGGGAGCTCCCCTCGCTCGAGGCGGCGACCGACGCGTTCGTCGACGCGCTCTACGGCGGTTCGCTCGATCCCGTGATCGCGGATGCCGTGGGCGCGAACATCGCCGCCGTGCGATCGACGACGTGCTTCGTGGTGGAGACGCCGAACCCGGATCTCGGCGCGGGACCGGTGTTCGCCGCCTGGGAGGGGTCGTTCGACCACGCCGGGTCGTGCGAGGGCACGTGCACGCACGTCTGGTCGTATGCGCAGACCGTGGCGTGGCTGTTCCCGTCGCTGGAGCGCAGCGCCCGGCGGGTGGAGTTCCTGTTGGAGACCGATGACCGGGGTGCGCAGAAGTTCCGCTCCAACCGGGTGTTCGGCGGGCCGTCGTGGTTCATGGGCCCGGCCGTCGACGGCCAGCTCGGCACGTTCATCCGACTGCACCGTGAATGGCGGTTCTCGGGCGACGACGCGTTCCTTCGGGAGCTGTGGCCTGCCGCCGTGCGCACGCTGGAGCACGCGATCGTCGAATGGGACCGGGGGGAGGCGCCGGGGCTCCCCAGCGGCGAGCTTCACAACACGTACGACATCGAGTTCCACGGCACCGAGCCGCTGGCGGCGGGCATGTTCATCGCGGCGCTCCGGGCGGGGGTCCGCATGGCCGAGCACCTCGGCGACACGGAACGCGCATCCGACTGGAGAGCGCGGGCCGACTGTGCCGCTGCGGCGATGGACGAGGTGCTGTGGAACGGGGAGTACTACCGGCAGGTGATCGCCGATGTCGATGCGCACCGCTACCAGTACGGCGAGGGCGTGCTCTCCGATCAGCTCCTCGGACAGTTCCACGCGCGGATCAACGGCCTCGGCGACATCGCGCCGCCCGACCGGATCCGCAGCGCCCTCGACGCGATCGTCGCGCACAACTTCCGCCACGACCTCACCACGCACGAGAGCACACAGCGGGTCTACGCACTGGGCGACGAGGGCGGGCTGCTCCTGGCCTCCTGGCCGCGCGGCGGGCGTCCGGCGATCCCGTTCGTGTACTCCGACGAGGTGTGGACCGGTGTCGAGCACCAGGTGGCCACGTCGCTCCTGTACGCGGGACTCGTCGACAGTGCGCTCCTCATCGAGCGCACCCTCCGCGCCCGCTACGGCGGCGCCGCCCGCAGCCCGTGGAACGAGATCGAGTGCGGCAATCACTACGCGCGCTCTCTCGCCTCGTGGGGACTGCTCCTCGCCTGGACCGGCGTCCAGTGGGACGCGCCCACGCGCACGCTGTCGTTCGATCCGATCTGCGACGGCGCCTACCTGTTCACGACCGACCGCGCGTGGGGACGCGTGGAGATCGCCGGTGACGACATCGTCGTGCACGTCGACGGCGGACGCCTCGACATCGACCACCTGATCCTGCGGGGCCGCGAGATCGCGCTGTCCGACGCCGCGCCGACGCCCTCCGCCCCCGCACCAGACCGCATCCCACAGGAGACACCATGACCTACACGCTGCCCGCCATGACCGAGCGCCCGGCCGCTGCGCCCCGCACGGCCTACCTCATCGCCTCCGGCGACCTCCGCGAGTCCGCGAACGTCGCGGGCTGGCCGACGCAGGTCGAGCTCGAAGCCGCGGTGACGGGCGTGCTCCGGGGCCTCGGCTGGGAGGTCGTGCGCGCGAACGAGGTCGACCCCGAGACCGGGCACGGCTTCATCTCCAGTCAGCGGATGGGACTGGAGGTGTTCAAGAGGATCCCGCCGGAGGCGCCCCTCATCGTCGCCGAAGCGGTGTGGCAGTACTCGCATCACGTGCTGGCGGGGCTGCGCACGCACCGGGGGCCGATCCTCACGGTCGCGAACTTCGCGGGTGAGTGGCCGGGACTCGTGGGGCTCCTCGGCCTCAACGCGGGCCTCACCAAGATGGGCAAGGACTACGCGACGATCTGGTCGGTCGACTTCACCGACGACTGGTTCCGAGAAGGACTGCGCGAGTGGACCGAGACCGGCCGCATCACGCACGACGTGTCGCACGTGCGGGCACTGCCGGCGCTGCCGGCCACCCCCGAGGTCGAGCTCGGCCGCGTTCTGGGCGACCAGCTCCTCACCGAGAAGGCGATCATCGGCGTCTTCGACGAGGGGTGCATGGGCATGTACAACGCGATCTTCGACGACGAGCTGCTCAATCAGACGGGCATCTACAAGGAGCGACTGTCTCAGTCGGCCCTGTACGCCGAGATGCTCGAGGTCACCGATGCCGAAGCCGACGCCGCCTACGACTGGCTCATCGCACGGGGCATGACATTCCGCTACGGCGACGACCCGGCCACCGAGCTCACCCGCGACCAGGTGCAGTGGCAGCTGAAGATGTACATCGCCGCACTGCGCATCGCCGACGACTTCGGGCTGGATGCCGTCGGCATCCAGTATCAACAGGGGCTGAAAGACCTCGTGCCCGCGTCCGATCTGGCGGAGGGCATCCTCAACTCCACCGAGCGTCCGCCGGTGCGTTCGCGCGACGGCGCGCGCGAACTGTTCGCCGGTCGCGCGTTCCCGCATTTCAACGAGGCCGACGAGGGCGTCGCCGTCGACGCGCTCATCACCGATCGGGTGTGGACGGCCATGGGGCTCGTCCCCGACAACACGCTCCACGACGTGCGCTGGGGCGAGCAGTACGGCGACGACTTCGTGTGGGTGTACGAGATCTCCGGGTCGGTGCCGGCATCGCACCTGGGCGGATGGGACAAGGCCGAGGGATGGCGGCAGGGGCACGTGTTCTTCCCTGCCGGGGGCGCGACGATCAACGGTGTCAGCAAGCCGGGGGAGGTCGTGCTGTCGCGCGTGTTCATCGCCGACGGCATCCTGCAGGCCGACATCTTCCGCGGGAGCGTGGTAGACCTTCCCGCCGAGGAGACCCAGCGTCGAAAGGATGCCACGAATCCGGAGTGGCCCATCGCGCACGTCGTGCTCCACGGCGTCACGCGCGACCAGTTCATGGCCCGTCACAAGGCGAACCATGCACAGATGGTCTACGCGCCGGATGCCGACACGGCCGACAAGGCGCTCATGGCGAAGGCCGCGATGTTCGATCGCATCGGCATCCGCGTGAACCTGGTCGGAGACGTCGCCCTCTGAGTCAGGCGGTGGCGGCGCCGCCCGCAGCGGCGCCGCCCGACCGGTCGTCGCCGAGCGCGGCGACGAACTCGTCATAGTCCGCGCGGGCGAGGTCGGCGTATGCGAAGGCCCATGTGACGATCGCGTCGGCGACGGCGCCGCCTCCGCCGATGTACCCGGCGACCGCGGCGGCGGTGGGCGACTGGGCGTGTGCGCGGGCGAGCGTCACTGCGCACGCGACGGCGTACTGGCGGAACGGCTCGTCTTCGAGCGTCTCGATCTCGATCCCGCCCTTCATGTCGCGGAACTGGCGCACGTAGTAGTCCCCCCGTCGGCCCGACATGAAGCCGAGGAACGGATCGGACACGCCCTGCAGCACCTGCTGGAGGGCGACCACCCGCGCCCCCTCGCCCGACTCCTCGACCGCGCGCGCGAGCGCGGCGGGCTGCGGCTGCCGGCCGTGCTCGGCCAGCACGCTCCGGCCCGCCTCCTTCGTCTGGAGCAGGAGCGGATGGCCCGCGTCGTCTTCGAGCACCGTGAGATAGCAGCGTGTGCCGACGCTGCCGACCCCCACGACGCGCCTGACGGTGTCGGCGGCCCGGTACTGCTGGAGCAGGAGTCGGATGTCGACGCGTGTCGTGGCGGCATAGGCCTCGATGGCGCCGTGGACGCTGTCCTGCAGATCCGGTTCGATGTGGGTCATCGTCGGGGGCCTCTCGACGAATCGCAGCCGGCCGTCTTCACCCCGCTCGGTGAGCTTGCGGGCCGCCTGCTCGCCGGTGCGGCGCCGCGACGCGCGGATGGCCTTGCGCACGACGGAACGGCTGCGCCGGTCGAGCTTCGATGACGTGCCCTCGACATCGAAGTGCTGGAAGTACCGCTCCACCGGGCTGAGCTCCACCCGCCGGTGCATCGCCCGGACGTAGGCCCGGACGCACGCGATCGCGATGGTCCAGGTGAACTCCTCACTGCGGCCCGTGGACTGCGCCGCGATGACGACGCTTGTGACCAGGCGCTTGACATCCCATTCCCATGGCGCCCACGCCGCTTCGTCGAAGTCGTTGAGGTCGAACACGAGCGTGCGCTGAGGCGACGCGTAGAACCCGAAGTTCGCGACGTGGGCGTCGCCGCAGGAGGCGACGAGGATGCCGGAACTCGGACCCGCCGCGAGGTCGGCGGCCATCAGCGCGGCGGTCCCGCGGTAGAAGGCGAACGCGCTCGCGGCCATGCGCTCCGAACGGAGGGGCACGAGTTCGGGCACGCGGGTGGAGTTCTGCGCATCGAGGATCGTCAGCGGGCTCCGGCCTCCGGTCGGCAGCTCGGAGAGCATCCGCCGGGGGGAATCGTGCCGCGCTGCACGGCCCTCGTCGCGGCCGTGGGCCGTGATCGGGTTCATGCCGCCATCATCCCAGTCCGCGCGCGAGCGTCGCCAGCGCCGCGCTGCGGTCCCGGCTCGAGCCGGTGGACTCCGGAAACCTGCCCGACTTGTAAATTGCAGTGACTGCAGCTTAAAGTGCAGTCACTGCAAAATAGAAAGGCACTCCATGTCTCCCACCACCGATGCCCCGACCGCGCCGATCCTGCGCTCCCGGGGCCTCACCCGCACCTACGGAAGAGGAAGCTCCGCATTCACAGCCCTGAAGGGGGTGGATGTGGAGGTGCGCCAGGGGCGCTCCCTGGCGATCGTCGGCAAGTCGGGGTCGGGCAAGTCCACCCTCATGCACCTGCTGGCACTGCTCGACCGCCCCACGGCGGGCACGATCGAGGTTGGCGGCCGCGCCGCCTCCGACCTGCGCCCGAAAGACCTCAACCCGATCCGCAACAAGATGTTCGGATTCGTCTTCCAGCAGTTCTTCCTCACCGCGGGGCAGACGGTGTTCGAGAACGTCGCCCTCCCGCTCGTGATCGCCGGCGTCCCGCCCACGGCGCGCGGCGCCAAGGTCATGGAGTCGCTCGATGCCCTCGGGCTCGCCGACAAGGCGCGAAACCGTGCAACAGACCTGTCGGGAGGTCAGAAGCAGCGCGTGGTCATCGCGCGGGCACTCGTCAACGACCCCGCCGTGATCTTCGCCGACGAGCCGACGGGCAACCTCGACTCCGCCACCGGCGCCCACGTCGAGCAGATCCTGTTCCAGCTGCAGCGCGAGCGGGGGATCACCCTCGTCGTCGTGACCCACGACCTCGACCTGGCGTCGCGATGCGACAGCGCGGTGACCGTGGCCGACGGGCGGATCGTCGAGCGGACGGAGGTCGCAGCATGAGGTCGGCGGACATCCTGCGCGCCGCGTCGCGCAACGCTTTCCGGAGCAAGCTGCGCACCTCGCTGACGGTCTTGAGCCTGTTCGTCGGCGCCTTCACCCTCACCCTCACGACCGCGCTCGGCGCGGGGGTCAACGACTACGTCGAGCGACAGGTCGCGACTCTGAGCAGCGGCGACATCCTGCTGGTGAGTCCTGCGGCATCCGTCGACACCGGCGACGGTCCGACCGAGTGGGACCCCGACGGGCGTCAGCAGGCCGGCAGCGCGGCGCCGCTCACGAGCGGCACGCTCCTCAACAGCGACGACATCGATGCCCTCCGCGCGATCGACGGGGTGCGCCGGGTCGAACCGGTCACGCAGGTGTCGGTCGAGTGGGTCGCGGAATCGGCCTCCGGCAGCGCCACACGATACGAGATCTCGGTCAACCCGACCTCGTCGATCGGTCAGAGCGATCTCGTCGCGGGGAGACAGCTCGATCGAGAGTCGAGCGACCCCGAGGTGGTGCTCCCCGAGGAGTTCGTCGATGCGCTCGGCTTCACGGATGCGGACGCAGCGATCGGCGCGACGGTCACGCTCGGCTACCTCGACGCCGCCCAGCAGGAGCAGACCGCCACCGCGGAGATCGCAGGAATCGCCCGCGAGAGCCTCTTCGCCGCCGGGGCGGGGGCGAACACCGCGCTGACGGAGACGATCGCCGAGGCCCAGCGGGTCGAGGGACAGCCGGATGCCTGGCCGATCGCCGTGGCGGAGCTCAGCCCGAGCAACGGCGCACAGGTGTCCGACGCCGACATCGACCGCGTAAAGAGCGCTCTGGCCGAGGCCGGCCTCGCCGGTCAGACGGTCGAGGACCAGCTCGGCGTCGTCCAGACGGTGATCAACGGCATCATCGGCGTGCTGAGCGCGTTCGCCGTCGTGGCACTCATCGCCGCATCCTTCGGCATCGTCAACACCCTCCTCATGAGCGTGCAGGAGCGCACGCGGGAGATCGGCCTCATGAAGGCGATGGGCATGTCGAACGGCCGGGTGTTCGCCCTGTTCAGTCTCGAAGCGGTCATCATCGGGCTTCTCGGCTCCGCCATCGGCGCGCTCGCCGCCATCGGGCTGGGAAGCGCGATCTCCGCGGCCGCAGGCCAGACGGTGCTCTCGGCCCTGCCGGGGCTGACGATCCTGCTGTTCGAGCCGGGCAACATCCTCGCCGTGATCCTCGTCATCATGGTGGTGGCATTCCTCTCGGGCGTGCTGCCTGCGCGCCGCGCCGCCCGCCAGGATCCGATCGAGTCGCTACGGTACGAGTGACGAAGGAGCCGCAGATCATGTCGACGCCCGCCCCCCGACGCCGCAAGGACGCCCGCGAGAAAGCCGCCGCCATCGAGCGCGCGGCAACCGACCTCGTGCTCGACCGCGGCTACGACGCGGTGACCGTCGACATGATCTGCGAACTCGCCGGGGTGAGCCAGCGCACCTTCTTCAACCACTTCGGAACGAAGGACGCGGCGCTGCTCGGCCTCACTCATCCCTCCATCGACCCCGCCGCCGCGGACGCCTTCGTCGCCTCCGACGCACCCCTGCTCGCGGGGGCGGCGCGGCTCGTCCAGGTCGATCCCGGGGATGCCGTGCACGACCCGGCCTACCTCGCTCGCCGCATCCGGGCGATCGCGTCGAGCCCCACGCTCATGGCCCACCAGATGGACCGGGTGGCGGCGCTCGATGCGCAGCTCGAAGCGATCATCCTCCGGCGCCTGCAGCGTCAATTCCCCGCCGAGGAGCGTTCGGCGCTGACGGCACAGGCAGCGCTCATCACCCAGCTCGTCGCCGGCCTCATGCGATTCATCGGACAGGCCTGGGCCAAGGAAGCCTCCACGGGTGCCATGCCGACCATCGACCCCGGCTCCATCGAGGTGCTGCTCGAGGCGGCACTGACGAAACTGCGCTGACCGCCGCGCTACGGTCCCGGCTCGAGCCGGTGGACTCCACCGGAGACGGTGACGTCGTCGACGAGCCGCAGCGACCTCGCGAGCTCATCGACCGCGCCGATGACGGTGCCGAAGCGCTCACGATCGGAGCAGACGGCCGTCACGCTCACGAAGGCGGTGCCGGTGTCCCAGGTGTAGCTGGCGAACGGCGGGCTCGCCGCACCGTCCGGCCGTGACGGGGGAAGGGGCATCGCGAGCTTCTCACCCACCCCCAGGTAGGTGCCGCGGAACGACTCGGTGTCGTCGTACTCGATCGGCATCATCGCCCTCGCGGCTCGCAGGTGCGGCGTCGCCTCCTGCACCTGCGCCATCACGACGAGCAGTTCGGGGTCGTCCTTCCACACCCACACCAGCGCCCGCCCGTCGGCCTTGCGCATCAGCAGCGGTGCCGCCTGGCTCATCGCCCACGCGGCGATCGCGCTTCCCGGCCGGCCCGTGGCACCCAGCGACGCGTTGGCCTGTGTGAGCAGCATCCGGATGGCCTTCTTGCGAGCTCGCCGGCCCCTCCAGCCGAACGATCCGGTGACGGGCACCCAGCGAAGGGGGTCGGCATCGGCAGAAATTCTCACCACGACTCAACGGTAGGTTGTTACGCTCGTGCCCATGCGCCCACTTTCCCCCCGGGTGGCCGTCGCCGCGCTGCTCGCCGCCGCGCTGGTGGTCACAACGCCCGCGCCCGACGCCTCCGCCGCCTCCCGCCCCGGCACGGTCGGGCTCGTGAGCTTCACGGGAGCATCGCTGACCCCGTCGGGAGCCACTCTCACCGTCGACTGGCCGGATGTGCCGGGCGCGGCGTTCTACGAGGTGTACGCCTCCCGCACCTTCGACTTCCCGGCCGGGGCGGCGCCGCGAGCCAAGGTCAGCCGATCGCAGGCGACCATCTCGGGCCTTGCCCGCGGCACCGACTACTACGTGTACGTGCGCGCCGTCAACGCGGCCGGCCCCGGCCCCCGATCGTGGCGCGTCGGTCACAGCACCATCGCCGGTCAGGCGAGCCTCCCCGCAGGGAGCCCTCGATACAAGGCGCTCACGTGGAACGTCTGCTCCACGGCGTGCGCATCGTTCTCCTCGCGCGCCAAGATCATCAACTCGCGCATCTCGGAACTGAAGCCCGACATCGTGGCGCTGCAGGAGGCGTCGAAGTACACGAAGGCGCCGTCCGGCTACTCCTTCGCCTACAACGGCCAGAACGACATCCTCCTCCGCTCGTCTGTTCTCACGAAGGTGCGGGCGAAGGCGTCCGCCCCCACGAGCGGGTACCTGCGCCCGGCGAAGAAGTACGCGGCCCCGGGACGGGGGTTCGCGTGGGCGGCGGTCCGCCACACCAGCGGGCAGTACATGCTCGTGGTCGACGTGCACCTGGTCACCGGCAGCTCCCGCGCGGCCGTGAAGCAGCGCGCCTACGAGGCGGGGCGCGTCGGCCCGTACATCGCTCGCACGCTCGCCGCGTTGAAGAAGTCGCACGGCTCGCTCACCGACTGGTCCGCCGCGCCCGTGCTGGTGCTGGGAGACCTCAACACCCATAAGTCGCACACCACAGACCCGACGCTCTCCGTGCTGCGCAAGGCCGGCTGGCGCGACGCCTTCGACCAGGCTCGCTCGCTCAGCCGTCAGCACCACAGCACGGCCAACCCGACGTGGACGACCGCTCCCGTCATCGGCGTCACCTGGGGAAACCATGTCGACAAGGTGCTCGTCCGCGCCTCGCGGTCGGTGGTCTACCGCTGGGAGGTCGCCGGAAAGATGTCGAAGGGCCGCTACGTCGCACCGCTCGGCTCCGACCACCATCCGCTGCTCGTCGAGGTCGGACTGAAGTGAGCCTCCCGGGTCGCCGGCACCCCCTCGGGTAGACTCGGGGCGGCGTGCACGCGACCGCGTTCCGCCGCCGCACAGATTGGCCCCGCATCCCGTGACCGAATCCGAGACGCCCGCCGACGATCCGCTCCGAGACCACAGTCCGCTGACGATCGTCGTCGCCGCCGACACCTTCGCGCCCGACGTCAACGGCGCAGCCCGCTTCGCCGAGCGGCTCTCCGCCGGCCTCGCCGCACGCGGACACGACGTGCACGTCGTGACGCCCAGCGTCACCCACTCCCGCCACGGCGTGTTCACCGAGACCATCGAGGGACAGCAGCTCACCGTGCACCGCCTGCCCGGATGGCGCTGGTACCCGCACGACTGGCTCCGCTTCGTGCTCCCGTGGATGAGCAAGCACTACGCGCGCCGCGTGCTCGATCAGGTCAAGCCCGACGTCGTGCACAGTCAGTCGCACATCGTCATCGGGCGCGGCCTCACCCGCATCGCACGACAGCGTGGCATCCCCGTCATCGCGACGAATCACGTGATGGCCGAGAACATCATCGACTTCACGACCCTCCCGCCGCTGCTCGACAAGATCGTCGTCAAGCTCGCGTGGGACGACGCGAAGCGCACATTCGACATGTCGCGCGCCGTCACGACACCCACCCGCCGCGCCGCCGAGTTCCTCGAGAAGACGATCGACATCGACGGTGTCATCCCCATCAGCTGCGGCATCGACAAGCGCAACTACACACCCGACCTCACTCCGCGCCCGCACAGCAGGGTGCTGTTCGTCGGCAGGCTCACGACCGAGAAGCACGTCGAGGTCACGCTCGAGGCGATCGCGCGCCTGGCGCCGGAGCTTCCCGACATCACGTTCGACATCGTCGGCGGCGGCGACCAGCGACGCAACCTCGAGCAGACCGCCGAACGACTCGGCATCAGCGACCGCGTCACCTTCCGCGGCCGCGTCGACGAGGAGGAGCTGCGCGCCGCCTACACGAAGGCCGACGTGTTCGCGATCGCCTCGATCGCCGAGCTGCAGTCGATCGCCACGATGGAGGCCATGGCATCCGGCCTCCCCGTCGTCGGGGCCAACGCCGTCGCCCTCCCGCACCTCGTGCACGATGGCGAGAACGGCTACCTGTTCGAGCCGGGCAACGTCGACGACCTGGCCGACAAGCTGCGTCGCGTGCTCACGGCGTCTCCCGAGGAATACCTCCGGATGCAGCAGGCCTCGCTCGACGGCGTCGAGATCCACGACATCGACAAGACGCTCGACACCTTCGAGAAGCTGTACCGCGGCGAACCGCTGTGAGTCGCGCGTGACCCGGCTGTTCTTCGACGCGCGCTACATCCGCACCGACTTCCACGACGGCATCAGCCGGTACTCGGCGGAGCTCGCGTCGGCGGTGGCGTCGGCCGCCCCCTCGCGCGGGGTCGAGGTGACGTTCCTCATCTTCGACGAGGCGCAGCGCCGCTTCCTGCCGACGGAAGCGGCGACCCTCATGATCGGCGCGCCGACCGCGATCAGCGAACCGCTGCGCGCACGGGAACTGAACCGGCACCGCCCGGATGTCGTGTTCTCTCCGATGCAGACCATCGGCACCCTCGGACGGCGGTATCGGCAGATCCTTACCCTGCACGACACCATCTACTACCGCCACCGCACCCCCCCGAAAGACCTGCCCTGGTACGTGCGCCTCGGCTGGCGGCTGTTCCACCTCTCCTACGTGCCGCAGCGGCTGACGCTGAACGCCGCCGACGTCGTGGCGACGGTCAGCGAGACGAGCGCGCAGCAGTTCGCCGCCGTGAGGCTCACGAAGCGACCGGTCGCGGTGATCCCGAACGCGCCGCAGCGACTGGCGGAACTGCTGCCGGAGGGTGCCGAGGTGGTGCCGGGCACCCAGAACCTGGTGTACATGGGCTCGTTCATGCCCTACAAGAACGTCGAGACGCTCGTGCGCGCGATGGGTTCGCTTCCGGGCCGCACCCTGCACCTCCTCTCGCGCATCTCCCCGGCGCGGCGGTCGGAGCTCGAGGCCCTCGTTCCCGCCGGAGCGTCGGTGGTGTTCCACGGCGGTGTGACCGACGCCGAGTACGCGGCGCTGCTGGCCGACCGTGCGGTGCTCGTGAGCGCGAGCCTCGATGAGGGCTACGGGCTCCCGTTGGCGGAGGCTCTCGCCCTGGGCGTGCCCGCGGTGGTCACCGACATGCCGATCTTCCGGGAGGTCGCCGGCGGCGGTGCGCGCTACGCGCCCGGCACGGATGCCGAGGCCTTCGCCGCCGGCGTGCGCGCTCTGGACGACGCCGGCGAGTACGCCCGCACGGTGGCGGCGGGCAGGGAGCACATCTCGCGGTTCTCGTGGGAGCGTTCGGCCGGCATCCTGCTCGACACGGTCGCGGGCCTGACACGCTGACACGCTGACGCGCCGAGCCGCATCTCCGTGCGGGTCGATCGGCGCAGGGCCGAGCGCGCCCGAACGTGCGGAAAGCGCCGGATGCCGCTGCGCCACAATGGCGCTTTCGCCAGCAGCCGGCGCTTTCGCGGGGAAGGGGGAGCCTCCGGGGAGGCGGCCCGCGTGCGTCAGGGCAGACGCGCGGGGTCGGTGGGCACGGCCCGGTAGCCGTCGGTGGGGAGGGCGCGCAGCGCACCCACCAGACCGACCACGGCCACCGCCGCAAGGAGAATCATCATGAACATGGCAGAAACGCTACGCTCGCGCGGAAAGTGACACTAGTGGCAGGACTGCACCTCACAGTAGGATTCCTGCCATGAAGACCGTCGCGTGCCTTGTGCTTCCCGGATTCGCCCCGTTCGAGTTCGGTCTCGCCTGCGAGGCGTTCGGGCTGGACCGCTCCGACGACGGCATCCCGAACTTCGACTTCCGCATCGTCACGCCCGAACCGGGCGCGATCTCGAGCAACATGGGCTTCTCCATCAACGTCGAGCACGACCTGTCGTTCGCCGACGAGGCCGACCTCCTGGTCATCTCGCCCATCCCGCGCGAGGCGTGGGGGCATGTCGACGAGCGGGCGCTGGCCGTCGTGCGGCGTGCGGTCGACCGCGGTGCGTGGGTGCTCACGGTGTGCAGCGGCTCGTTCGTCGCGGCGGCCGCGGGCGTGCTCTCCGGGCGTCGGGCGACGACGCACTGGAGGTACGCCGACACGATGACGGCGATGTATCCCGACGTCGAGGTCGACCCGAACGTGCTCTACGTGCAAGACGGGCGCATCATCACGAGTGCCGGCACGGCTGCGGGGATCGACGCCTGCCTGCACCTGCTGCGCATCGAGCTCGGCGCAGAGATGGCGAACAAGATCGCGCGCCGCATGGTCGTGCCGCCGCAGCGCGACGGCGGCCAGGCGCAGTTCATCGACAAGCCGCTCCCGGTGACGACGTCGCTCTCGCTCGCACCGGTCACCGACTGGATGCTGGAGAACCTCCGACTCGATCTCTCGGTCGACCAGCTGGCCGCCCGTGCGCACATGTCGCCGCGCACCTTCGCCCGCCGATTCAAGGCCGACTTCGGGACGACGCCGGCAGCGTGGCTGGGTCGCCAGCGGATCATCCAGGCCCAGCGGCTCCTCGAGCAGACCGATCTCGGACTCGATGCGATTGCGTACGAATGCGGCTTCGGATCGGCGGCGGTGCTCCGCCAGAACTTCTCGCGCGCGCTGGGAACGACCCCCACCGCCTACCGGGCTCGCTTCGCCTGCGTCGTGCCCGAGCCGTTGGCATCCTGACGCCGCCGTCGCGCTGCTCCGGGGGCCCTCGCCGTCGGGAGGTGGAGGTGATAAACTTGAGCCAATATGACTCAAGTTTCTGAGTCGATCGACCGAGGCTTCAGGAGAACCAATGAACGCACAACCTTCACCCGGGCAGGAGGAGCAGCAGAGCGCCCTCGAGCAGTTCGGGATCAACCTCACCGACCGCGCGCGCAACGGCAAGCTCGACCCGGTGATCGGGCGTGACAGCGAGATCCGCCGTGTCAGCCAGGTGCTCACGCGCCGCACGAAGAACAACCCGGTGCTCATCGGTGAACCCGGCGTCGGAAAGACGGCCGTCGTCGAAGGGCTCGCGCAGCGCATCGTCGCCGGCGACGTCGCCGAGTCTCTCAAGAACAAAGAGCTCGTCAGCCTCGACATCTCCGCCCTGGTCGCCGGTGCGATGTACCGCGGTCAGTTCGAGGAGCGGCTGAAGAGCGTGCTCAAGGAGATCACCGAATCCGAGGGGCGCATCATCACCTTCATCGACGAGCTCCACACCCTCATGGGTGCCGGCGGCGGTGAAGGGTCGGTCGCGGCGTCGAACATGCTCAAGCCCATGCTCGCCCGGGGCGAGCTGCACCTCATCGGCGCGACGACGCTCGACGAGTACCGCGAGTTCATCGAGAAGGATGCCGCGCTCGAGCGCCGTTTCCAGCAGGTGTACGTGGGTGAGCCGAGCGTCGAGGACACCATCGCGATCCTCCGCGGGCTCAAGGGCCGCTACGAAGCGCACCACGGTGTGACGATCAGCGACAGCGCACTGGTGGCCGCCGCGTCGCTGTCGAACCGGTACATCCCGTCGCGTCAGCTGCCCGATAAGGCGATCGACCTCATCGACGAGGCGATGAGCCGGCTCAAGATGGAGATCGACTCGAGCCCCGTCGAGATCGATCAGCTCCGCCGCCGCGTCGATCGCATGCGTCTGGAAGATCTCGCGCTCAAGAAGGAGAAGGACGACGCCTCGAAGGAGCGTCGCGCCAAGCTGCGCGAGCAGATGGATGCCGCGCAGGCCGAACTGGCGGTGCTGGAGGCGCGCTGGGAACGCGAGCGCGCCGGTCTCAACCGCGTCGGCGAGCTGAAGAAGCAGCTCGACCAGGCCTACACCGACCGCGATCGCGCCCTCCGCGAGGCCGACTACGCCCGCGCGTCGCAGCTGGAGTACGAGACGATCAAGCGGCTCGAACAAGAGGTCGCGGCCGCCGAGCGGGCCGAGGCCGACCCGTCGGAGGAGCGCATGGTCAACGAGCAGG
>JAEYVZ010000058.1 GCA_023431405.1 Actinomycetes bacterium | reverse complement strand
GGGTGTAGTCGCGCGTCCAGACGTAGGCCGCCTCACCGGCCGCTGCCGCCGCGACGCCGATCGACAGTCGCTCGAGCGGGAGGTTCATCATGAGCTGGATGAAGCCGAGCCCCTCCTTGCCGCCGATGAGGTTCTCCTCGGGCACGAAGACGTCCACGAACGACATCTCGGCGGTGTCCCAGCCGTGGAAGCCCATCTTCTCGAGCTTCTTGCTGTGGTCGAAGCCCTCCATGCCGTCCTCGAGGATCAGCAGGCTGAACGCGTCCGGGCGCGTGCCCTCTCCCGTCTTGACGAAGGTCACGACGATGTCGGCCGTCTTGCCCGACGAGATGAAGGTCTTCGCGCCGTTGACGATGTAGCCGCCGTCGACCTTCTTGGCCGTCGTCTTGATGCCGCGGAGGTCGGAGCCGGCGCCGGGCTCGGTCATCGCGAGCGCGCCGAGGATCTCTCCGGTCGCCATCCCCGGCAGCCACTTCTCCTTCTGCTCCTGCGTGCCCATGTGCACGAGGTAGGGCACGGCGAGGTCGTCCTGGATGCCGAAGGCGCCGGCGAGCGAGCCGGCACCGGCCCGGATGACCTCTTCGTTGACGATGGCGCGGAAGCGGTAGTCCTGGAGCATCCCCGCCCCGCCGAACTCCTCGGGCACGGAGAGGCCGATGATGCCGGCATCACCGGCAGCCCGCATGGTGGCGCGGTCGACCTCGCCCGCGGCATCCCACTTCTCGCGGGCTTCGTTGGTGACGTAGCGCTTGCAGAATTCCTTCACGACGTCGCGGAACGCTTCGTGGTCCTCGTCGTAGATGTCGCGCTCCATTGCGAGCCGACCCCTTTCGCCTGTGGCTGGTGGTTCACGGCGGCGGGAGATGGCCGCGTCGCCTTACGTAACTCTACGTCGAGATTCGGTATCAGTCCACGCGGAACTCAGTGCCGCGACCACGGGTCTTGCGTGCGCGGTTCGGCGAGGTTCGGTGCGCTCAGCCGGCGTAGTCGGGTGCTGCCGGGAGCGCGAAGAACTCTTCGAGGGTGCGGTAGTCGCCCGCGTGATACGCCTCGGCGAGGGCCGTGCCGACGTATCGGAGATGCCACGGCTCCCAGGAGTAGCCCGTGACGGCGGTCTGACCGTCTTCGTAGCGCACGATGAACCCGAAGCGCCACGCGTTGTCGACGAGCCAGCGCGCCTGCGCGGTGCCGCGGAACCCGTCGTGGGTGCCACAGCCCGAGTCGCACGCGACGACGTCGACGGCCAGACCGGTCTGGTGCTCACTGTGCCCGGGCCGGGCGCTGCGCAGATCTGCGGCGGCCTGACCCCGCGAGACGACGTAGCCGTTGTACAGGTCGACCTGGAAGTCGTACGGGCGGAAGGCGCTCGAGATGCCGACCCGTCCGGCACCGTCTGCGACGATGGCCGACGCGAGCCGCTCGAGCGCCGCCGCAGCATCCGCGCGCAGCCACCCGCCACCCGACACGACACGGATGCCGTCAGCCTGCGCCTGGGGAGCCGGCCAATAGTCGAGCGGCGCGAGCGGGCGGAGCTTGTTCACGACGACCCACGTCCGCGAAGCCTCTCCCAGGTCGAGGCACGGCGCGGCGCCGGCCACGACCGCGTCACGGAACGCGGCACCGCCACCCACGGCCTGGACGACGGCGTCGTCATCGCCCGAGGTGAGCGCCGCGGCGACCGCGGGGTCGCTGCACACGCTCGACGCGGCCGTCGGGTCGGGGTCCGGGGCGGAAGCGGTGTCGACCGGCGTGGGCGCAGTCACCGGCGCCTCACCGGGAGGCGTCGGCGCGTCGGTAACAGCCGGCGAGGGTGGGCCGTCCGCCCGCTCCGCGTCCGCGGTCGCCGGTCGCGTCAGCGCGAAAGCCGCGACCGCGCCGACCACGACGAGAACGAGCGCGACCGCCGCGAACCGCCGACAACGCAGCCGTCGGGTGGCGCGCCGGCGCGCAGCGCGCGACGGGGAAGGTCTGTCGGGCATCCCCCCATTCTGTCTGCCTGGGAGAGGATCGCGGTGTCGCCGCGCACCGTGCGCTGCGCACTACTGCGCTGCGCGCTACTCCGAGGTCTGCCCGACGGGCTTGGCCAGCAGCAGCGACCGCTGGAGCTCGAGGACGTCGAGGATGTCGCGCTCCCCGTCGGCGAGACCGGTGGGGGGCGACCAGGGGATGGAGGCGAGAGCGAGCGGCGACGAAGCGCTCAATGCAAGGCGGAGTCGCACGGTGCTGCCGTGATAGGTGGCAGGGATCTCGATCGTCGCGGCCCCCCGCCGCTCACTGATGACCGCCTGAAGATCCCAGAGCGCATCAGCGATCTCTTCTTTCACTTCCACCGTGAGTGTTCCCCAACGCAGCTCCTGCATCCGAGCGTCGCTCCCTCTTCCTGAAGGGTGTGTCATCGAATCCCGTAAACAACGAGGGTATGACGAATTCTCTCGCTTATCTAGCGAAGAAGAGAGCAGCTCGGAGCGCGGAACCTTTTCCGACGTACAGAAGCGTTCGATTCAGGATTCGATATCGCTTGACGCAGATTAGAAGATATGTTCCCCTTGAGAGATGCGGTGGAAAGGCCAGGAGCTCGGGGCGGTCGATGCCGACGCGCTGCCCGGGCTCGAAAGCCTGTCGACCGTACGGTCGCTCGCCGGTCTCGTGCGCACCGTCACCACGCCCGAGTTCGCGGGCGTCACCTTCCACGAGGTCTTCGCGAAGTCAGCCCTCAACCACGTTCCGGGTCCGCCGGCGATGCCGTTCGACTGGACCGTGAACCCGTACCGCGGGTGCACCCACGCCTGCGTCTACTGCTTCGCGCGCCGCACGCACGAATACCTCGACTTCGACGCCGGCCACGACTTCGACGAGCAGATCGTCGTGAAGACGAACATCGTCGAGGTGCTCCGGCGCGAACTGGCGCGGCCGTCATGGCGACGCGAGCACGTCGCGCTGGGCACCAACACCGATCCGTACCAGCGGGCCGAGGGCCGCTACTCCCTCATGCCGGGCATCATCGACGCCCTGGCGAGCAGCGGCACGCCGTTCTCCGTGCTCACCAAGGGCACGCTCCTGCGCCGCGACCTCCCCCTGCTGGCAGACGCGGCGCGCGCTGTCTCCGTCGACCTGTCGATGTCGATCGCGGTCGCCGACGACCGGCTGCGAGAGTCGCTCGAACCGGGGGCGCCCACGTGGCGCGCCCGGCTGGCCACCATCCGCGCCGCGAGCGACGCCGGTTTCCGCCCCACCGTGTTCCTCATGCCGATCCTTCCCCACCTCACCGACCATCCCGACACCCTCGATCACGCGCTGAGCGAGCTGAAGGATGCCGGAGCCCGGCGCGTCGTGTTCGGGACCCTGCACCTGCGTCCCGGAGCCAGAGAGTGGTTCTGGGAATGGCTCGAGCGCGAGCATCCAGAGCTCCTCCCCGTCTACCGCGGGCTCTACCCCGGCGTGTCGGTCAACGCCCCGGCCGGGTATCGCAAGATGCTCGCGGCCCGGGTGCGGCCGATGCTGCGACGCCTCGGCCTGACGGGAGGGGTCGAGGAAGAGGAGGAGGCCCGGCCCAGAACCGCGCAGCGCGGGCCGGTCGTCACGACGACTCGCGGCCGCGCCGCCCTCGCCGCCACGGCCACGGCACCGTCACCGAGGGCGGCGCCAGCGATGCTCTTCTGACCCGCGCGCCGCTTCCTGATGGCCTTCCGTCTCCCACGAGGAGACCCGGCTGCGCCGGCTCAGTCGCCGGCGAGGCGCACGGCATCCATCGCCTCCCGCGCAAGCGCGCGGCCCGTGCGGATGTCGAGGGTGCCGTTCACCGTGATCCAGACGTCGCCGACGAAGACGTAGACGACCGTCGTCGTGCCCAGCTCGGTCTCGGCGGAGTACGTGAACGCAGGCTCCCCATCGATCGCACGCTCGGTGTACGCCTGGGCGCTGCGCAGCGAGGAGAGGAGGCGAGCCTGGGCCGGAGCGGCCATCTGCGCGGTCACAACGCTGAACCCGCCGTCGGAGAACGGGATGCCCCACGTGCACATGCGCGACTGCGATGCCTCGCGCACCGTCGAGGCTGCGAGGGGGCCGGGCATGTGGTCGGCAGGCGACCCGGTGGCCTTGAGCGGCTCCGCGGCGTCGGCGAAGAGGTCACGGACGACGGCGATCGGCAGCAGCTCACCGCAGGCGGGCAGCACCGCAGACGCGTCGGGCGCGCCGGGCGATGACGAGGGTGTGGGCGACGGCGACGGAGTCGGCGAGGCAGACGGCTCCGGCTCCTCCGACGGCTGCGTGGGCGCGGCGGGGAGTCCGGGGTTCAGCGAGCGCAACGTATCGAGCAGCTGCAGTGCCGTGTCGCGAGCCTGCTCGACACCGGTCGCTGCGGCGGTCACCCACGCCGAGCCCAGCAGCACGATGGCGGTGGCGGCATCTTCGCCGCCGGTCGAGAACACCTCTGCGCCGGCCGTCGACTCCGAAGTGAAGCTCGGGTCCGACACGATCGCGGCGCGCAGCGTCGCCGCCTGCGCCGGGGTGATGTCCGCGACGACGGCACGCACTCCGGTGTCGTCCTGCGGCTCCGCCCAGCGGCATCCGGTCGCCGACGACGCCGACGCCAGCGCGTCCGCGGCGGCAGCGGAAGGCATGATGCTCTCGACGTCCGCCTCGTCGAGGTCGGCGGCGACGGCCTCCGCCCCGACCAGACGGTCGATGTCGGCGCGGCTGAGGAGGTCGGCGCACGGCACGACGACGAGCGGAGTGGGCTGACCGCCGGCAGACGGCGAGCCGGAGGGAGAACCGGTCGGCCCCGGCTGCGCGCCTTCGGGCACGCACCCGCTCAGCACGAGCGCGAGGACGACGACCGCGGGAAGCAGGGACAGCCGAGAGAGCGAGCGCCGGGGGGTCATGGGCCGATCCTACGGCCCGCCCACCCGGCGCTCCGAGCGCCCCGCGCAGGGGTCGTCAGACCCGCTGTGGGTCAGCGATCGACGTCGGCCAGCTGGCGCCCCGAGAGCTCCTCGAGGAGGTCGTCACCCGGCCGCACCTCATCGAACGGCGCGGCGATCTCGGCGCGCTCCAGCATCTCGGTCATGCGCCGGCGGCGCTGACGGGTGATGAGCGTCACCACCGTGCCGCTGCGCCCCGCACGGCCGGTGCGGCCAGAACGGTGCAGGTACGTCTTGTACTCGTCGGGCGCGTCGGCCTGGACGACCAGGTCGATGTCGTCGACATGGATGCCGCGTGCGGCGACATCCGTCGCGACCAGCACCTCCACGCGGCCCGACGTGAGCCGCTCCAGGTTGCGGGTGCGCTTGGCCTGGTTGAGATCACCGTGGAGCGCGACGGCGCGGATGCCGGCATCCTCGAACTGCTCCGCCAGCATCTCCGCGTACGCACGGGTGCGGGCGAAGACGAGCGTCTTGGCGTCACGGTCGACGAGTGACGTGAGGATCTCGGCCTTGTCGCGGTGATCGATCACGAGCACGCGATGGTCGATCGTTCCCGAATCCTGGTCTTCGCCGGCGACCTCGTAGACGGCCGGGTCGACGAGGAACTCGTCGACGAGCGCCGCGACCTCACGGTCGAGCGTCGCGGAGAACAGCAGCTTCTGGGCGCCGTCCTGCACGAGACGCAGAAGACGCTGCATCGGCTCGAGGAAGCCGAGCTCGCTCATGTGGTCGGCCTCGTCGAGCACGACCAGCCGCACGTCGGACAGGTCGAGCTTGCCCTGCGCCTGGAGGTCTTCGATGCGGCCGGGGGTGCCGATGATGATGTCGACGCCCTTCTTGAGCGCGCCCACCTGGCGCGCCTGGGGAACCCCGCCGTAGATCTGCGTCGTGAACAGGCCCACACTTCGAGCGATCGGCTGGATGGTGCGGTCGATCTGCAGCGCGAGCTCGCGCGTGGGGGCGAGCACGAGCGCCTTCGGGCTGCGGCCGAACTCGCGTCGCTGGCCGGCCTGCGAGCGGAGGATCGACTCGACGAGCGGCGCTCCGAAGGCGATCGTCTTGCCCGAGCCGGTGCGGCCGCGGGCGAGCACATCACGACCCTCGAGGATCGGCACGGTGGTGGCCGCCTGGATCGGGAACGGTGTCGTGGCGCCCATGTCGGCGAGCGCGCGGACGATGTTCTCGCCGAGGCCGAGGGAACCGAAGGTCACATCTGCCACCTGCTCGGCCTGCACGGCCTCCGCCTGGAGGCGCTCGTGCACGACGTCGACGTGTGCGTCGTGCGCGGCGGCCTTGGCATCCGCGTTCCAATCCGACCGATTGGCCGCAGGCCGCTGCGGGCGGTCGCTGTCACGGCGCGGGCGGTCGTCGCGGCGGGGAGAGTCGTAACTCCTGCGATCTTGCGAGAACCGGCCGCTTTCGCCCCGGTTCGCGCCGGAACGGTCGGAATTGAGGGAGTTACGACGCGGGCGGTCGTCGAACGAACGCTGCGGGCGGGCGTCGTCACGACGCGGACGGTCATCGAACGAACGCGCCGGACGGGCATCGTCACGACGCGGACGGTCGTCGAACGAACGACGCGGACGGTCGTCGCGGTACGACGGCCGCGCGTCTCCGAACGATCGGCGGTCGTCGCGCGGCTGTCGCTCGCCGCGCGGGCGGTCGTCGAACGAGCGGCGGGGGCGATCGTCGCGCGGCTGTCGCTCATCGTCGCGACGCGGACGGTCGTAACTCCTGCGATCCTGCGAGAACCGGCCGGATTCTCCGCGCTGGGAGCCGGAACGGTCGGTATCGAAGGAGTTACGCTGCGGGCGGTCGTCGAATGAGCGGGGTCCGCGGTCGTTGCGAGCCTGGGTGCGGATGCCGCGGGCCTCGTCGCGGCCGGCGCGCTCCTGCGCGCTCCACCGCGACTTCTTGGCGGGCGCTTCTTCTTCGGCGGGGCGGTAGCCGCGGTGGCCGGGGCTCTTGCTGCCGGGCTTGCCTGCGGAGGACTGGCCGGGACGGCGCTTGAGGTCCTGGTAGGCGGTCTTCTTGCCGTAGCGGGGCTCGAAGTTCTGCGCTCGTCCGCCGGCGGGCTTCTTGTTCTTGGGCATGCGGGGGTCCTTCTGGGTTGTCTCGATCGAGAACAGCACTCCCTCGAACGCGCACACGCGCGGCCGCCCTGGGCGGCGTGGAGTAACCCGGACTTCCGTCGGCCGGGGGCCATTCACAGTGATGGTCGTCGGAGCGGATTCGCTCCCACCATCGGCCCCTTGGACTCACAAACCCATCCGCGAGCACGTCGCGGTGTCCAGAGCCGACCTGACTACTGTACAGGCCGGCCCTGGGAACCTGCCCGGCGGATCAGGCCTGCTCGGGTCGCTCGTCGCGCTCGGGCTCTCGCTCGTCGCCGTCGGCCTCTGTCTCGTCGCGGTCAGCTGCTGTCTCGTCGCGCGCAACGTCGTGCGCGTCGTCCGCGCCGCCCGCATCGCGCTCGTCGTCCACACCGGAGGGAACGGCGGAGTCAGTGCCACCCGGTCGGGTCGCCGACTCGGGAACCTCGATGTCGGGGGCTTCCTCGATGACCGGCGCACCCGCGGCCTCACCGTCGAGCTCACCGGGGCTCACGACGATCACGGGCGACGTGACGATGGGGATCGCCCCCGACGCGGCAGCCTCGAGGATCTTCCGTTCCCGACGCGTCGCGGGCATCGGCTCACCCGGAGCGACGGGAGAGGTGACGGCGGCCGTGAGGCCCGTCGCGGCGCCGGCGGGCGCGAGCTGGTGACCGCGACGCGCGGCTCGACGCTCCTTCGCCCCCTCGACCAGGTTGTAGAGAGTGGGCAGAACGAGCAGCGTCAGGATCGTCGACGAGATGAGCCCGCCGATCACGACGATCGCGAGGGGCTGCGAGATGAAGCCGCCGTGCCCGGTGATGCCGAGCGCCATCGGGGTCAGGGCGAAGATCGTCGCGAGGGCGGTCATCAGGATCGGGCGGAGGCGTCGGGCACCACCGGCGATCGTCGCGTCGTGCGCCGACAGACCCTTCTCCCGGTACTGGTTCACGAGGTCGACGAGCACGATCGCGTTGGTGACGACGATGCCGATGAGCATCAGCACACCGATGAGGGATGCGACACCCAGCGGCACGCCCGTCGCGATCTGCAGCAGGATCGCACCGGTCGCCGCGAACGGCACGGAGATGAGCAGCAGCAGCGGCTGTCGGAGCGACTTGAAGGTCGCGACCATCACGATGTAGACGATGAGGATGGCTGCGAGCATCGCGAGGCCGAGCTGCCCGAAGGCATCCTGCTGCTGCGAGAGCACGCCGCCGATCTCGGCGTCGGCGCCCGTGGGAAGCTCCACCTCTGCGAGGGCCGTGTTGACCGTCGCCGACGCCGCGTTGAGGTCGTCGGTCGAGGGGGTGACGGTGACCGTGGCGGTGCGCTGCCCGCGCTGGGTCGTGATCGACGTGGGACCCTCGCTCTGTGCGACCTTCGCGACCTCGTCGAGGCGGATGAGCCCTGTTGCAGACGCGATCTCGAGGCGCTTCAGCTCCGCGATGGTCTGCGGGATCTCGTCGGCCTTGAGGTAGACGGTGACGGCGGTGCCGTCGAGCTCGACGGAGCCGATCTGACGCGGCTGCATCGTGTTGGACACGAGCGCCCCGACGGCGACCTCCGAGAGACCGAGCTCGGCCGCCTTGTCGCGGTCGACGGTCACGGCGACGTACGGAAGCGACGCGGCGAGGTTCGAGGTGACCTGCCCGATGCCGTCTTCTCCCTCGAGCGCGGCGACGACGGCATCCGTCGCCTCCGTCAGGGTCGAGCTGTCGGGTGCGGTGACATCGATCTCGATGTCGCTCGACCCGAAGCCGCCCTGGCCGGCGGACACCGTGACGGTTCCGACGTCTTCGAGGTCGGCCACAGCGGCCTGCACGGCCTCGCGCACCTCGACCTGGTCGGCCGCGGTGTCGGTGGTGATCGAGTAGGTGATGCCCGCGTTGCCTCCCGCGAAGGCGTCACGGATCGCCGACCCGCTCGAGCCGATGGAGGTCTGCACGGTGACGACGCCGTCGACCGAGAGCAGCGCCTGCTCGACGGTCTGCGCAGCTTCGTCTTCGGATGCGAGGCTCGGCGCCTGACCGAGCTCCTGGGTCACGGTGAACGTGTTCTGACCGGAGTCGCCGAGGAAGTTCGTCTTCATCAGCGGCGCGGCGGCCACGGTGCCGGCGAGCACGAGCACGGCCAGCAGCAGCGTGACCCACGAGTGCGTGAGGGTCCAGCGCAGCACCGGCAGGTACGCCTTCTGCAGGCGCGACGGCGGAGCATCGGGGTGCTCGGGGTCGATCACGCGTCCTTCCGCATCGCGCAGGGGCTTGCCCGGACGCAGGAACCAGTACGCGAGCACCGGGACGATCGTGAGCGAGACGAACAGCGAGGCCGACATCGCGATCGTGACGGTGAGGGCGAACGGGCGGAACAGCTCGCCGGTGACGTCGCCGACGAAGGCGATGGGCAGGAACACGGCGACGGTCGTGATGGTGGATGCCGTGATGGCCGCCGCCACCTCGCGCACCGCGAGCAGGATGGAGCGCATCTTGTCGGCGTCTCCGACGTAGTGCCGCTTGATGTTCTCGATCACGACGATCGAGTCGTCGACCACACGGCCGATCGCGATCGTGAGCGCGCCGAGGGTGAGGATGTTGAGCGAGTAGCCGAACGCCTGGATGCCGACGAAGGTGATCAGCACACTCGTCGGGATGGAGATGGCGGTGACGAGGGTCGAGCGCACCGACAGCAGGAAGATGAGGATCACGATCACGGCGAAGACGAGCCCGAGCAGGCCCTCCTGCGCGAGGGCCTCGATCGACTGCTCGATGTAGGGCGCCTGATCGAAGACGACGGTGAACTCGGCGTCTTCGCCGATGGCGTCCTGCAGGTCGGGCACGATCGCCGCGACGTCACGCGAGACGTCGACGGTGTTGGCGGCGGGGAGCTTCGTGATCGACAGTGTCAGCGCCGGCTTGCCGTCGACGCGCGAGATCGAGGTGACCGGGTCTTTGTCGAGCTTCACGCTCGCGACGTCGGCGATCGTGAGAGGGCCGGCGGCGAACTGCTCGGCGTCGCTCGGGACCAGCGGCAGTTCTGCGACCTCGTCGACGGATGCCAGTTTCGTGCCGGTCTGCACCGTGAGCGACTGGTCGCCCTCGGTGACGGTGCCGCCGGGGAAGAGGACGCCGTTCTGGTCGAGCGCGTCGGTGATGGCCTCCTGCGTGTACCCGGCGGCAGCGAGCTCGGCCTGGTCGGGCACGATGGTGACCCGCTGGCCCTGACCGCCGATGATCGCCACGGCGCTCACGCCGTCGATGTCTTCGAGGTCGGGGACCACGCTCGCCTCGAGCTGCGACTGGATGGTGCGCTCGTCGTCGTACCCCGTGACGGCGAGGGCGATGACGGGGAGGTCGTCGATCGAGAACGAGACGACGTTCGGCTCGACGGCGTCCGGCAGGTCGCTCTTGATGCGGTTGATCGCCTGGAGGATCTTCTGCTCGGCCGTGGCGAGGTCGGTGCCGTAGGTGAAGGACGCCTGGATGATCGAGGCGTTGGTCGTGCTGGTGGCCGTCGTCGATTCCAGGCCGGGGATCCCCTGGATGGCGGTCTCGATGGGCGTCGACACGTCATTGTTGACGACGTCGGGCGAGGCGCCCGGGTAGGTCGTGAGTACCGACAGCTGCGGGAACTCGATCGAGGGGATGAGCTCCTGTTTGAGGTTGGTCAGCGCGAGGCCGCCGAAGATCGCCGCGACGATCGTGATGAGGGCGATCAGGGCCCGGTTCTTGAGGCTCAGGACAGCGAGGTTCGACACGGAAGACCTTTGCGGTGGAAGCGGGATGCCGATACAGGGGTGTATCCGCATCCATTCTCACACGGGAGCCCTCGCGGAAAGGCGGGCTGGGGACAGCCTGCACCCATCCTCGACGGTGGAGGAGCCCCTGCCCCGACCCGGCGCACGGCCCGGGCTCACCGAGGGAAGAGCCCGCCGATCGCGAAGCCGACGGCCGCGAGCACGACGCACACGCCGAACGTGCCGAGGAGGTTCGCCCACGCCCACTCCCGGCGCCCACGGCGCGCCAGCCGCACCGTGTCGACCGAGACGGCGCTGAACGTCGTGAATCCGCCCAGGAAGCCGACACCGGCAACGGTCAGCCACCACGCCCCCGACGGCGCGAGACCGGTGAGGAAGCCGAGGAGCAACGAGCCCACGGCGTTCACGACGAGGATGCCGAGCGGGAACGCATCGCGGCGGCCCCGCATCACCGCCCCGTCGAGCAGGTAGCGCGCTCCCGCACCGAGCCCGCCCGCGCCCGCGAGCAGCGCGACGTCGAGCAGTGTCATGCGGGCTCCTCCCCGGTGCCGGCGACGCGCCTGCCGGTCGCGCGCTCCCCCGTACCGAGTCCGGCGGCCGCGGCGAGCGCCCCGACGAAGAGCGTCGCGACGGCCAGCGCCAGCCCCACGACGGGCGAGGCGCCTGCCGTCGTCACGGTGTGGACGGCGAACGCGCTGTAGGTCGTGAAGCCTCCGAGCACACCGGAGCCGGCGAAGGCGCGCAGCCGCGGCATCCGCTCCCCGACTGCTCCGACGAGAAGGCCCAGGAGGAAGGAGCCGGCGACGTTGATGGCCATCGTCACGGCGGGCACCACGAGGGGATGCGCCGCCACCGCGGCACCCGCAGAATCCCCCGACATGAGGGGCACGGTCAGCGCGGCACGCGCAGCCACCCCGAGCGCTCCGCCCACGACGACGAGCAGGAGCGCGATGGGGGAGAACCAGCGCGACGAGGCCACGCCCTCACCGTAGGACCTGGTCACCCGAGGATGAGGGCACGGATCGCGGATTCCGGCGAGATCGACATGTCGAGGAGTCGACCCCGCTTGTAGGCCTGGAACACGCGAGGGTCGATGTACGAGCTCTTCGCGACCGCCGGAGTGTTGCCGAGCGCTTCGGCCGTCACCTTCACCGCCATCACCTCCGCGCGCTTGCGATCGGTCTTCGTCTCGCCGAGCCCCATGCGCGCGAGGGCTTCTGCGGCGACGATCGTGCCGCGGAGTGTCCGGAAGTCCTTCGCGGTGAACGAGCCGCCCGTCATGGTGCGGACGTACGCGTTCACCTCGCGTGGGGTGAGCGGAACGCGACGACGGCTGCGGCGATACGCGAGCAGCGGCGAGGAAGGGCGGCCGGCGGCGAGGATCTCCATCACGACCGCCAGGTCGTCATCATCGATCTGCAGCTGCTGCCTCTTCCCGCTCTTGCCCGGGAAGCGCAGGTGTGTGACCGTGCCCTCGATCAGCGCGTCGCGGCGCTTCAAGGTCGTCAGCCCTCGACTGCCGTGCCGTTCGAGGTAGCGTTCGGAGCCCACCCGAGGCGCCGCCTGATCGAGCAGGCGGAAGGCGGCGGCGAGCACCCGCTCGCGGTCGATGTCGTCACGGCGCAGCGAGGTGGTGACCCGGGCGCGTGCGCGCGGCAGGGACTCGGCGAGTTGCAGCGCGCGGGCGTACTTGCCCTTGTCGCGACCGGTCGACCACTGCGGGTGATAAAGGTACTGGAGCCGGCCGGCGTCATCGATGCCGGTGGCCTGGATGTGCCCGTTCGGGTTCGCGCAGATCCACACGTCGCGCCAGGCGGGCGGGATGACGAGCGCAGCGACACGGTCTCGCTCGTCGGCAGGGAGGGCGTCACCATCGGCATCGACATAGCGGAATCCGCCGCCTCCTCGTACCCGTCGGTAGCCGAGGTCACGCCCGGGCTTCACACGGGACAGTCGGGGCATACGTCAAATCTCCCACACGGGGAGCGCATCGGCGCAGGTCACGGCGTCAGTGGTTGCGAAGCATCGAGATGAGCTCCGCCTTGCGCTTGCCGGAGTAGCCGCTGATGCCGAGCTCTCTGGCACGGGCGCGAAGGTCGGCGACGGTCCAGTCGTCGTAGTCCCCCGACTTCCCGCCCCGCCGTCCGACGGCCTTGCGACCGTCGCGGGCGGCGGCGTTGGAGATCCGTGCGGCCTTCTCCTTCGACGCACCGTCTTCCCGGAGCTCCTCGTAGAGCTCGGGGTCCTTCAGGCTGTTCGAGCCACGACCGCTCGATCCGCTTCCACCGCCCGATCCGCTTCTTCTGGGCATGGCATCCTCCTTCGTCGAAGTGACGGTACGAGGCGTGCCGTCGCAGACGGAGGGGCTTGACGAGGCCCGAGCCGAGAGGTATCACCTGGTCACACGGGCGATCCGGGAACCCTTTGACATCACGGCGTCGAATAGCACTGCGGAGAGTTCAGCGTCAAGGGGCTGTCGGGACAGGGACTTTGGGCCCTAATTTCGAGGCGAACGGAACACCGCTCACACCCGGATCGGACCGGATCGGGATCGATCGGATCGCATAAGGGTCCGAAGAACGGAGCAACGTAATGAACATCGCACTCCTCATCATCATCGTGGTGGCCATCGTGCTCGCCATCGTCAGCGGGTTGAACGCCTCGCTGCAGTGGCTGCTGTGGGTCGCCATCATCGTGGGCATCATCGCGCTGATCGCCTTCCTGCTGAGGGTCGTCCGCGGTGGAAGCCGCACCTGACTCAACCCCCCACTGAGTGCCCCCGCGGTTCGTTCCGCGGGGGCACTCATCTTTTGTGGGTGCGGTCACGTCTGCCCAGGCGCTCACCGCGGGCCCAGGCGCTCACCGCTGGCCCAGGCGCTCACCGCGGGCCCAGGCGCTCACCGCGGGCCCAGGCGCTCACAGCGCAGTGTCGGCGTAGTGCCGGAGCGCGTCGCGCACGAACGCCGCCCCGACCTCGCCGCCGTAGTTGCTCGCGAACCGCGGGTCCGCGACGTACATGTCGCCGAGGCCGCACACATAGCCGGCGAGGTCACCGCCCTCCTGTGAGGCGGGAGTGCCGGGGATGCCGCGAAGCCAGGCGACGTGCCTCTCCGCGAGCGCCTGAGCCTCCTGTCCGTCGGGCGCGATGCCTCGCGAGGCCGCGTCGGTCCAGTCCCCTGCGAGACGCTGCGCGCGGTCCTGCCATGCGGAACGCTCCGTGTCGTCCATCGCGCGATACCAGCGGTCGCCGGCGTCGTACGCGTCGGCGCCCCACTTCCGCTCCACCTCTTCGCGGTACCGCGTGTGGTCGAAACCGTCGAACATCTTCTCTGCCATCAGTCCTTCTCCTTCATCCAGGGCGCGGATGGTCGATTCCACCGACGCGATCTGGCGCGCCAGCCGCTCCTGCTCTTCGCGCAGCCATCGGCTGTGGACGGTGAGGGCGTGCTTCTCGCTCGTCGAGCGGGCGAGCACGTCGGCGATCTGCGGGAGCCCCAGGCCCAGTTCCCGCAGCAGCAGGATGCGTTGCAGGCGCACGAGCGCCGCCTCGTCGTAGTAGCGGTAGCCGTTGTCACCCGTGCGCGTCGGCGGCAGCAGCCCGGCCTGGTGGTAATGCCGGAGGGTGCGGCTCGTCGTGCCCGCGATCTTGGCGAGCTGTTGGATCGACCATTCGCGCGTCATGGTTCCACGGTAGATCTTGACGTTACGTCAAGGTCAAGGCCGAAGCGGAAGGGATGTCGGCGACCCCTTGACACATTCGAGATATATCGTGTTATCCTCCCAACACGCGATATATCTCGACCGCAGCCGCGGTGGGATCCAAGAGAGGAGATCGCGCATGACTCTGGAGAAATGGCTCATCCAGCCCGGGCAGACCCGCGTCATCGACATCGAGTCGGTGCGCCGCCTCAAAGTCGGTCTCGTCGGCGGTCAGGTCGACATCGTGGCCCACGATGAGCCCGGCGTTCGCATCGAGGTGCACGGGGTGAGCGTGAAAGACCTCCGCATCGAGGCCACCGGCGACACGGTCGAGATCGATCACGCCCAGCTGCGGTGGGACAACTTCCTCGAGGTGTTCCGCAACTTCGGCAGCGGCGGGCCGAAAGCCGAGATCAGCGTCGCGGTCCCCCGCAGCATCGAGCTCAACCTCGGCGTCGTCAGCGCGAGCGCCCTCGTCTCGGGTCTGGCCACCGACGCCCGCATCAGCACCGTCTCCGGCGATGTGATCATCGACGGCCACAGCGGCGACGTCTCCGTCAACGCCGTCTCCGGCGACGTCCAGATTCGCGGACTGGAAGGCGCGCTCAGCGCCAACTCCGTCTCGGGCGACGTCGCGGCCACCGGTTCTCTGCGCAAGGCCTCGATCGACACCGTCTCGGGGGCGATGCTCGTCGACTCGACCGGCCCCACCGATGCCATCGGGCTCAACACCGTCAGCGGCGACGCCACGATCCGCCTCGACGAAGGCCTGCCGGCGAACTTCGTGCTGCGCAGCGTCAGCGGCCGCGTGACGGTCGACGGCATCAAGCGCTCGACCTCCACCCCGACCAGCTACACCGACTCGGTCGGCGAGCTCAGCGGCAGCTTCGTCGACGTGCGGGCCAACTCGGTCTCGGGTGCCATCACAGTGCTCCGGCGCACGGTCGACCCCATCGGAGCCGACGCTGCTCCGACCCCCGAGGAGTGGTGAGATGCCCCCCGTCTTCTCCCACGGCGACCTGCGCCTCTACATCCTCCGGCTCCTCGACGACGCACCCCGGCACGGCTATGACCTGATGCAGGCACTCTCCGACCGCACCGGCGGAACCTACACGCCCAGCGCGGGCACCATCTACCCGCGTCTGGCGAAGCTCGAGGAGGAGGGCCTGGTCACGAAGACCGTCGACGGCCGCAAGACGGTCTACGAGATCACCGACGCCGGGCGCGCCGAGGTCGCCGCCCGCGCACACGAGCTCGAGGGCATCGAGGCCGGGCTCGCCGACAGCGTGCGACTCATCGCCGACGAGGTGCGCGGCAGCGTCCGCGAGGCGATGAAGAGCCTGCGGGCCGACCTCGCCGCCGCCGCCCAGTCCGAACGCACGTCTGCGGCATCGGCACCGCCTCCCGCCGATGACCCCCGCACGGCCTCACGTGAGCAGCTGCGACGAGCGGATGCCGCGGTGTCCGAGTTCCGCGCCGCCGTGCGTGCCGACCTGCGCACCCACGTGGCGCGAGGCGGGCAGCTCCCGGCATCCGTCGTCGACACGCTCATCGGAGCACTCGATGAGGCCAAGCGCACGCTCGCTGCGTCGCTGCGGCGCTGACCTGGCGACAGGTCGTCGGGCGTGATGCGACGGCGAGGAGATCAGGCGTCGGGCCAGAGCTCCTCATCGTCGCGCGCCGGGTCCTCCAGCGGCACGACGAGGATCGGGCGCGATTGACGATGCGCGAGACGGGCCGCCACGGAGCCCGTGAAGAACTCGCGGATCGTCTCCCCGAACCCGCGTCGGCGCGTGCCGACGACGAGGAGCCGGGCGTCGCTCTTCTCAGCGAGGTGCTTGATCGCCAGCGCGGGGTCGCCCACGAGCTGCTGCACACTCCACGGCACGGACAGGCCCGACAGCACCCGCTCGGCCGTCTCGCGAACGAGGTTCATCTCGGCCTCACCGGTGGAGAGGTCGATGTCGATGGGAGCGGAGTGGACGTAGCCGTCGGGGTCTTCGTAGGTGACGAAGCGACTCACGTCGACGTGCGCGACGATGAGCGGGGCCGACATCATCGATGCGTAGCGGGCGGCCTCGCGGAGCACCCGCTCCGGCTGATCGGGGATCACCCCGACGATCACCGCACGCTGCGGCACCGCTTCGTCGTCGACGCCTCGCGGCTCGTCGCTGTCGGTCATGTCACCCTCCGGTCTCTCGATCGGTCGGCCGCAACCGGCGCACCAGCGCACGGGCACCGCACCGCGGTGACCCCGAAGGCGATCCCTCAGGGGCTCCGTGTTATCCTGAATGCTACTCTTCCCGGCTTCGTGCCGGTTCGTTTTGCGACGGGCGAATACGCACAGCCCGTGACTCAGAATTGAGGGGGTCTCGCATGGGGCGTGGCCGTCAGAAGGCGAAGCACACCAAGATCGCTCGCGAACTCAAGTACGACACGTACAACGTGAACCTTGCCGCACTTGAGAAGGAGCTCGGTCACCACGAGCAGGACGAGTATGTCGACAAGTGGGCAGACCAGTACGTCGACGACGAAGACGAGCTCGAAAAGGCGTGATCAGCCCGAGCGTCACCACGGGCGACCGTGGCGACGCTCCCACTCATCCTCGACCGTATGCGGCCGAGCGACGCTGACACCGGCAGGCACTGACGCGACGATCACGATCGCGATCAGCACGAGCGGAATCGTCCACGATGCCGTCGCGTCGTGGACGATTCCGACGGCCAGCGGCACGATCGCGACCACGGCGTAGCCGATGCTCTGCACGAAGCCGCTCAGCACGAGCGCACCTTCGTGCGTGCGCGCGCGCACGCCGATGAGCACGAGGCTGAGCGGGAAGAACAGCGGGCACGTGCCGAGCAGGATCACCCACAGCCAGGGCACGGCGGCCGGCGCGAACATGAGGCCCGCCACCCCGGCAAGGCCCGCGGCGACTGCCACCGTGAACAGTGCGGGCACGGCGTTGAATCGGGCGACCAGCACCGGCACGACGAGTGACGACGGAAGCCCGACCATCGCGAAGACCGACAGCAGCGTTCCCGCCTGTGCGGGCGTGACGCCGGCGGTGTCGACGAGCAGCGACGGGAGCCACGCGAAGGCCGTATAGGCGACCGCTCCCGACGTGAAGAAGATGACGGTGATCGCCCACGCCAGCGGCAGTCGCCACAGACGCCCGAACAGCGCCGAATCGGCCTGCTCGAGATCGAGCTTCGCCTCACTGCGGGTGCGCACCAGGAGCGTGACCCACGGGATCATCGCCACCGCGCTGAACAGCGCCCACAGCCCGAGCGAGGTTCGCCAGCCCGCGGCATCCGCCACGGGCACCGCGAAGAGGGGCGGCAGGAACGTCGACAGCGCGATGGTCGTCGAATAGATCGTCGTGACCAGCCCGATCCGGTCGGGGAAGTAGCGCTTCACGAGGGGCGGCAGCAGCACGTTGCCGACGCCCACCCCCATGAAGATGACCGCGGTCGCGATCGTGAGGGTCGTCGCGCCGTCGGCGAGGCCCCGGCCGAGGAGCCCGACCGAGACGGTCAGCAGGGCGATGACCGTGAGCCGCTCGAGTCCGAGCCTGCGCCCGAGACGGGGTGTGAGCATGCCCGCGACGGCATAGCAGACCGGCGGCGCCGTGCCGATGGCACCCACGACCCAGCCCGCGACGTCGAAGTCTGCCCGGATGTGGTCGAGGACCGGCGACAGCGAGGCGACCGCCGAGCGCAGCGAGAACGCGAAGAAGACGATGCCGAGAAGGGCGAGAGCCCGGCCGCGCCACAGGGAGCGAGATGCGGGGGCGGTCACTCCCCCAGCCTATTGCCGCCGAGAGCCCCCTCCCGACGCGGCGTCAGCTCTCCTGCGAGCTCTCCAGCCACGACAGGTACTCCTCCGAGACGGTGCCCGTCACGTACCGTCCGTCGAAGCAGCTCATGTCGAGGTCTTCGACGTCCGGAGAGCCCTCGAGGATCGCCGCCTTGAGGTCGTCGACCTCCTGGTACACGAGGTAGTCGCAGCCCAGTTCCTTCGCGACCTCGGGAATCGTCCGCCCGTGCGCGACGAGCTCGTGACGGGAGGGCATGTTGATGCCGTACACGTGCGGGTAGCGCACCGGCGGGGCCGCCGACGCGAACGTCACCGAGAGCGCCCCGGCATCCCGTGCCATCTGGATGATCTCGCGCGACGTGGTGCCCCGCACGATCGAGTCGTCGATCAGCAGCACGTTCTTGCCCTTGAATTCGCTCGACATCGCGTTCAGCTTCTGCCGGACGCTCTTCTTGCGCACGGCCTGTCCGGGCATGATGAAGGTGCGACCCACGTAACGGTTCTTGTAGAAGCCCTCGCGGTACTCGACGCCGAGCTTGCGCGCCACCTGCATCGCTGCGGGACGTGCGGAGTCGGGGATCGGCATGACCACGTCGATCGCCTCGCGCGGCGTGTACTTGGCGATCGTGTCGGCCAGACGCTCGCCCATGCGCAGACGCGCCTCGTACACCGAGATGCCGTTCATGACGCTGTCAGGGCGGGCGAGGTAGACGTACTCGAACGAGCAGGGCACCAGCTGCGGGCTCTTCGCGCACTGCCGGGTGTGCAGCTGACCGTCGAGCGTGATGAACACGGCCTCGCCCGGCTCCACGTCGCGCACGACCTCGAAGCCGCCGTTCTCGAGCACGAGCGACTCGGATGCCACGGTCCACTCGTACATGCCGTTGTCGGCCTTGCGCGTGCCGAGGATGAGCGGACGGATGCCGAACGGGTCTCGGAAGGCGAGCAGTCCGTAGCCCGCGATGAGCGCGATCGCCGCGTACGAGCCCTCGACCCGCTCATGCACCCGCTCGACCGCCTGGAACACCTGCTCGGGGTCTAGCTCGAATCCCGAGATCGAATGCTGCAGCTCGTTGGCGAGCACGTTGACGAGCAGTTCGGTGTCGGATGACGTGTTGAGGTGGCGCCGGTCGTTGCGGAACAGGTCCTGCGTGAGCTCTCGCGTGTTGGTCAGGTTGCCGTTGTGCACGAGCACGATGCCGTACGGGGCGTTCACGTAGAAGGGCTGTGCCTCCTCTTCGCTGGATGCCGTGCCCTTCGTCGCGTATCGCACGTGCCCGAGGCCGATGTTGCCGAGGAGCGCGCGCATGTCGCGTGTGCGGAAGGCCTCCCGCACCTGCCCCTTCGCCTTGAACATGTGGAACACGCCGTTGGCCTCGGCGGTGGCGATGCCCGTCGAGTCCTGACCGCGGTGCTGCAGGAGGAGCAGCGCGTCGTACACCTCCTGGTTGGCTGGACCCTGCGAGACGACGCCGACGATTCCGCACATGTGGTGTTACTCAGCTCCTGCTTCGCTGTACGCGCCCACGAGACGCACGGCACCGCCGTCGACGCCCTTCGCGCCCTGTTCGAACTCTCCCGCCGGCAGCGCGCTGTCGTGGACGACGCCGACCTGCCACGTATCGATGCCCTCGGCCACGAGCGCCGCCGTCGCGGCGTCGGCCTGGTCTGCCGCGACGACCGCAAGGAAACCGATGCCGAGGTTCCAGGTGCCCTCCGTCGCCGTGAGGTCGAGGCCCCCGAGGTCGGCGAGCACGCGGAAGACCGGCGAGGGCGACCACGTGGAACGGTCGACATCGACCCAGGTGCCCTGCGGCAGCACGCGTGCGAGGTTCGCGGCGATGCCGCCCCCGGTGACGTGGCTGAGCGCGTGCACGGCATCCGGCATCCGGTCGATGAGCCGCAGAAGAGGCGACGTGTACAGTCGCGTGGGCTCCAGGAGCGCCTCGCCCCAGGTGGTTCCGAAGTCGGTGGCGTTGTCGCCGTAGCCGATTCCTGCGCCCGCGACGATGTGGCGCACGAGCGAGTAGCCGTTGGAGTGCAGGCCGCTCGAGGCGAGGGCGAGCACGACGTCACCGGCGCCCACGCGGTCGGCGCCCAGCACGCGCGAGGCCTCGACGATTCCGGTGGCCGCCCCCGCGACGTCGTAGTCGTTGATGCCCAGAAGGCCGGGGTGCTCCGCCGTCTCGCCTCCCACGAGCGCCGTGCCCGTGGCGGCGCAGCCGTCGGCGATGCCCCGCACGATGTCGGCGATGCGTTCGGGGAAGACCTTGCCGCACGCGATGTAGTCGGTCATGAAGAGGGGACGCGCGCCCACCACGACGATGTCGTCGACGACCATCCCCACCAGGTCTTGCCCGATCGTGTCGTGCTTGTCGATCGCCTGCGCGATCGCGACCTTCGTTCCGACACCGTCGGTGGAGGTCGCGAGCAGGGGCTTCTCGTACGCCAGGAACGCGGAGGCGTCGAACAGGCCCGCGAAGCCGCCCACCCCGCCGAGCACTTCGGCACCGTGGGTGCGGCGGACTGCCGACTTCATCAACTCGACGGCGAGATCGCCCGCCGCAGTGTCGACGCCGGCTTCGGAATAGGGATTCGGTGGAGACGAGGCCACGCCCCCAGCCTACCGGCCCCGGGACGCTCTCCGGTGCCGTCAGGAAAGGGGCCCCGACGTGCTCGCCCTTCCCTAGGATGGGCCGCATGAATGCCGCCGCAGGACCGGAGTGGGTCGTGCGCGAAGACGCCGGGATGCCTGTGCTCGTCGCGCTCTACCTGCGTCAGGTGCTGGGACTGCGCTACCCCGACGAGCTGCCCCACCTGCGGGGGGTCGATCCGCGCCCGCCCGACGACCTCGTCGACGACCCCGAGCTGCTCCGTCAGTGGCGCGCGTTCTGGGAGATGACGGTGGAGCCGCAGGCGCATCCGTCGCCCGTGCCGCTCGATCTCGTCGAGGGCTTCGACATGCTCGTCGCCCTCCCCACGGAGGGGTTCGACGAATTCCAGGCGGCGATCGCGCCCTACGGCGCGGCGGCTGTCGCCTACGCGCGGCGCGCCCACGACCGCTACCGTGCGGCGCTGGGCACCGGATCGTCGTACCGCGCCTACGCGAGCGCGATCGCGCAGCACGAGCGGACCGTCGGGCGGCGCGCCCACTCGTTCGAACTCAACGTGCAGGTGCTTCCGCTGACCCAGCGGGGGGTGTGGTGGATCGGAGCGCTCACCGTGGCCGTGACCGACGGCCTGCGCGGCGATGTGGCCGCGTTCGACTCCGCCATCGCGCCCGTCATCGCCGACCTGGCGTGACGCACCCCGACGCGGTCGGTGATCCGGGTCAGGCGCCGGGATCCACGTCGTGCTCGACGACCGTCTCGCGGTCGATGCGCACGTCGCGTGTCCGGCGGCCGACGACACGGTCGAGCAGCAGGGCGACGAGCCCGCCGAGGGCGATCCCCACGGGGATGCAGACCAGCATCAGGAAGCCGAAGACCTGCTCCCACGAGTACACGACGCCCGTGTAGGCGCTCTTGTCCTGAGAACCGTCGAACGCTGCCGTCAGGACCAGCGCGACGACGGCCCCCAGCACGGCACCGGCGACGATGAACACCCCATATCGGGGGGCACGGCGCAGCTGCGCGGTCTCGATGCGGTGTTCGCCGGAGTGGGACATGTCATCCATTCTCCCACTCCGTCTCTCTGCGGTCGCCGCCTCCCGGCGAGCGCTCAGCAACGCCTCACGGACGCAGGGGCAGCAGCGCGGCGAGGTCGGCGCGGGTGCCCGAGGCGAGGATGCGGCCGCCGGCGACGGCATCCGCCCACGCCTCGGCACCGGTCGCGAGCGCGATCCAGGTGAGCGCGTCGGTCTCGATGACGTTCGGCGGGGTGCCACGGGTGTGACGAGGACCCTCGATCACCTGCACGGCTCCGAAGGGCGGAACGCGCACCTCGACCGAGTTGCCCGGCGCCTTCTCGGCGAGCAGCTGCAGCAGGTACCGCACGGCCGTGGCGAGGTCGGGGCGGGCCGGTGTCTGCGCAGCCGTGACGGCGGCGAGCGCGGCGCGCCCCTCGTCGGTCGTGATCTTGCGGGCCATGCGCACCACGGTACCGCCGCACGACCCGGCAGACCGGCGAGAAGCCTCGTCGCTAGGCTGGAGGGGTGCGCATTCTCGTCCTCGGTTCCGGTGCCCGCGAGCACGCCATCCTCCTCGCTCTGAAGGCGGAGGATGCCGGCCACGAGCTGTTCGCCGCCCCCGGCAACGCGGGCATCGCTCGCGACGCCGTGATCGTCGACGGACTCGATGCGAACGACCCGGCGGCGGTCACCCAGTACGCCAACGACGAGCGGATCGACCTCGTCGTGATCGGCCCCGAGGCGCCGCTGGTGGCCGGGGTCGCCGACGCGCTGCGGGAACGCGGCATCCCGGTGTTCGGTCCGGGCAAGGCGGCCGCGCAGCTGGAGGGCTCGAAAGCCTTCGCCAAGCGGGTCATGGATGCCGCAGGCGTTCCGACCGGTCGCGCGACCCGCGCGCACTCCCTGACGGAGGTCGAGGAGGCCCTCGACGCTTACGGCGCACCATATGTCGTGAAAGCCGACGGCCTGGCCGCCGGCAAGGGCGTCGTCGTCACGTCAGACCGCGCCGCCGCCCTCGGGCATGCGGAGACGTACCTCCCGAGCGGGCCGGTGCTGGTGGAGGAGTTCCTGAGCGGTCCGGAGGTGTCACTCTTCTTCGTGTCGGACGGCGACACCGTGCGGGCCCTCAGCCCCGCGCAGGACTTCAAGCGCGCCTACGACGGAGACGAGGGACCCAACACGGGCGGCATGGGCGCGTATTCGCCGTTGCCGTGGCTCGCGGGCGCTTTCGGCGGCGAGGAGGAGTTCGTCGCCGAGGTCACCCGCACGGTGGCAGAGCCCGTCATCCGCCAGCTGGATGCCGAGGGCACCCCGTTCATCGGCTTGCTCTACGCGGGGCTCATCCTCACCGAAGACGGCGTGAAGGTCATCGAGTTCAATGCGCGCTTCGGCGACCCCGAGACGCAGGTCGTGCTGGCGCGTCTCGTGACCCCGCTGTCGAGCCTCCTCATGGCGGCGGCCAGCGGCCACCTCGAAGACGAGCCCGCGCCGCAGTTCGCGGAAGCTGCCGCGGTGACCGTCGTGCTGGCGAGCGAGGGGTACCCCGAGGCGCCCGTGACGGGACGCGCCCTGTCTGGGCTGGATGCCGCGGCATCCGTCGAGGGCGTGCACCTGGCCCACGCGGCCACGACCGCGTCCGGCGGCGATCTCCTCGCCACCGGCGGTCGCGTGCTCAACGTCGTCGCGCTCGGCAACACGTTCTTCGAGGCGCGCGAGCGCGCCTACCGTGCTCTCGGTGAGATCTCCCTCGAAGGGTCGCACCACCGCACCGACATCGCGGCGCGCGTCGTCGACTGACGCCGGGTCTCAAGCCTCCTGCGGGACGGCCGCGGGGCCCCGCCGCGACGGGATCGCTGCGGGACGCTGCATGAAGCACACCGCCACGAGGCCCAGCACGATGACGATGAGCGGCAGCACGAGCGACTGCCCCATGGCGGTGGAGAACCCGTCGGCGACGGCAGGCGGCATCGGCCCCTGACCGAAGCCGCCGTCGGCGGCATCCGCTGCTCCCGGCAGGTTCGCGACGAGACGGTTCTGCATGAACGCGGCGATCGCCGCCGAGCCGACGACCGACCCGACCGTGCGGGTGGTGTTGTAGATGCCGGCACCGGCGCCCGCCTGCCGCGGCGGAAGGCTGCGGGTCGCGGTCGTGGCGAGGGGCCCCCACATGCCCGAGTAGCCGATACCGGTGATGGCGGACGGGAGCAGGAACATCCACGTCGGGGTGTCGGGATGCATGAGCAGCGCGTACCAGCCGAGTCCGACCGCGACCAGCGTCAGACCGGGTACGAGCAGCACGCGCGGGTCGACGCGGTCGAGCAGGCGGCCCGCGACGGGAGCGAGCGCGCCCGACAGCACGGCCATGGGGATCAGCAGCAGCGCGGACTCCGTGGGGGTGAGCCCGCGCGCGAGCTGGAGGAAGAACATGAACGGCAGCGACATGCTCGTCACGGCGAAGCCGACCGCGGTGATGCCGAGGTTCGCCACGGAGAAGTTGCGGTCGCGGAACAGTTCGAGCGGCACGAGCGGCTCCCGTCGCGTGCGCGACTGCGTCCAGACGAAGAACGCGAGCACGGCGACGCCGCCGGCGATCATGGTCCACACCCATGCCGCCCAGTCGTTCGCCTCGCCTTCCTGCAGGCCGAAGACGATGAGGAAGAGGCCGACGGCGCTGAGCACGACGCCGACGATGTCGAACCGGTGGGGGTGCGTCTCGAGCGACGGCACGAGCAGCCAGGCCAGCACGAACCCGACGACGCCGACCGGGATGTTCACGAAGAAGATCCATTCCCAGCCGAGGCCGTCGACGAGGAGGCCGCCCGCGAGCGGGCCCACCAGCGACGCCACACCGGCGGTCGCGCCCCACAGGCCCATCGCCGCGCCGCGGCGCTGGGGCGGGAACGTGCGGGTGATGACCGCCATCGTCTGCGGCGTCATGAGCGCAGCGCCGAGCCCCTGCACCGCCCGCATGGCGACGAGCATGCCCAGCGAGTCGGACAGGCCGCAGCCCAGAGAGGCGAGGGTGAAGACGGCGAGGCCGGCGAGGTACACGCGCTTCGGGCCGAACCGGTCGCCGAGGCGGCCCGTGATGAGCAGCGGTACGGCGTAGGCGAGCAGATACGCCGAGGTCACCCACACGACGTTGTCGAGGTTCGACGAGGCGGGGTCGAGGTCGGCCTTGATCGCCGGGTTCGCGACCGAGACGATCGTCGTGTCGACGAGGATCATGAAGAATCCGATGACGAGGGCCCACAGGCCCGCCCACGGGCTCGCCACTCGCGACGAACGGGAGTCGGATCCCTGCCGCTTCGGGGTGGCGCCGGGCTGCGGCGCCGCGGGGCGCTGGGTGTCGGTCATGCGAGCACGCTCTCTCTGAAGGCCGCCAGACGCCCTCGCGTCTCGGCGGTGAGTTCCTGCGGACCCCACGGGAGTGCAGGGTCGGCCAAACGGGTGAGGATGCCGTCGAGCCACCGCAGGTCGGCATCCAGGATCATGAGCTCTCGCTCGAGCTCGACCAGGAACTGGAACGGCACCTCACGCTCGCCGGCACCGGCATGGCTCGCCTCGAGGCTCCGCCGGTACGCGCGGAGCGCTTCGCGCCGTGTCGACAGGAGCAGCACGACGTCGGCACGGGGCAGCACGTGCGCCTCGGACAGCGCGACCCGGAACTCGAGGATGCGGTCGACCCGCCACAGGTGATCGCGCACCCAGGCCTCGGCGGCAGCGGCGCCGGCATCCGTCAGCTCGTACGTCGTGCGCTCCGGCCGATTCCCTTCGCGGTCGGTGCCGACGGTTGTGACCAGTCCTTGCCGCTCCAGCCGCGCCACCGTGTGGTACAGCGTGCCGCGAGAACCTCCGACGAGTCGGTCGTCACGCCGCTGCTGCATCAGCCGGAGCATCTCGTACGGGTGCATCGCACGCTCACGCAGGAGCCCCAGGACGACGACGGCGAGAGGCGTCACCGCGCGCGAGGGCTCTGTCATCCGACTCTCCGATCGCAATTAGTCCAGATGGACTATACCGGTCACGGCAGACACCGAGGGCCGGAGGGAGGCGCACGCGGATCCGCCATGGCGAGCGGGGGACCTGGACCCAACGTCGAGCGATGGCGCACGGGTCTTCGGCGAAACCACGCGGACGCCGCCTCGAGTGCGGGGAGTCTGGCCTGGTGAAACAGAGAATCGGATCGATCATCGCGGCGGGCATCACCATCGCCGCACTCACCCTGCCGCTGAGCGCATGCTCCGCCGCGCTTCCGAACGGCAGTGGCCTGTGCACCCTCAACGTCGACTACCCCCACGGATCCCACACGGTCAAAGGATCGATCGACGGCAAGGGGAAGGTCCGCTGCGACTACACGTCGGGGAAGATCACTGAACTGAAGATTGAGACCCGCCTGCAGAGGTGGAGCGGAAAAACCTGGGTGACGGTTGTCGATTCGTCCGAAACGACGCGAGTCTCGAAGGTGCGGTCGGGCGCCACCTACACCGGAGTAAGCGACTTCATCCTGTGCGCCAAAGGTACATTTCGAACACAGTCCCGGGCCGGGGCGTATCTCGACGGCAGGTACTCGGGCCTGAGCAGCTGGATGACCACTCACACACGGAAGGGTGTGAAGAACCCGTGCGAGAAACCGTTGAAAGTGGTCACAGTGGGGTGAGGGCGACTGAGGTGAGTTCCAGCGTGACGGAGACGGCTCGATGGTCGGTCTCGCTGGCGGCGCCGGTCGTCGTCGCGTCGATCTACGTAGGCGTGAACCTCACGGTTTGGGTTGCCCTGGGTTCGCTGGCTTTGCTCGCGGTGCTCTCCGTCGTCTCGGGCGCACTGGGAGAGCATGCCCAGAAACGATTCCTCGCCGTGTGCACACTCGCGATGCTGCCGATGACATGGGGCTGGCACCTGGTGACACCCACCGTGGGAATCGTCTTGCTGTTGACTGTCCGACGCGCCCGCCCGCCGCTGCGCCATCTCTTCGGTCCGAGCCCAGTGCGCGCACCGGCCTTCATGTCCCTCATCGTCGTGGCCTGCGTCGGCGCTTACGCAGCGGCTTCACGTGGCGGCGCAGAGTCCGCCGGCTCGTTCGGGTGGACGGCAATGCCCGGGACAGAGTGGGGCCCAGCCGGAGCAGTTCTGGTGGTCTTGGTCGCATCGGTGGTCAACGCGAGCTTCGAGGAAATCGTGTGGAGAGCTGGGCTCGCAGGACGCGTCGTTCGTAGCCGGGCCCACACCGCACTGCAGTGGGTGATCGTCTCAGCCTGCTTCGGAATCGCTCACGTCAACGGCACACCCGGCGGTATCCTCGGCATGGCCCTCGCCAGCCTTTTCGGATTGGCCATGTGTGCCCTTCGGGCGCTCTCGCGCGGATCTGTGGCCTGGTGCATTGGAGTACACGTGGTGGCGGATGTCATTCTGCTCGGAGGGATCTATGGCGTCTTCGTATGAGGCTCAGTTCGCAGCCGTCGTTCGCCGCATCGGCACCTACGCCAGGGCCCACCTCTGCGAGGGCGACAGCACCTCCGCCGTCGCGTGGCATCCTGAGAACCAGATCACGGTGCGACTGGAACTCCGGGGCGATGAGGTGTGGGTGGTCGCCGGATCCGGGACGCTTGTCCGGGTTGTTGCGGACAGCTTCGGGGCTCTCCTCCACGACGAGCTGGACTCCATCGTCAGGACGCTCCTCGACGGCCACGCCATCGAGTACTTCGGCGTGGCAGGGCATCCTTCGATCGCCGACTTCGCCACCGGATATGACCTGGGAGCGGCCGCCGGTTTCGCAGGCGGACGGAACGCGAAGCAGTCACGCTTCCAGGCCCGCATCGCCGGGCCGCTGGCCAAGGCTGCTCTCCACCTCGACCTCGACATCCCCCCTGGCGATGATGAGGTCGACGGGTAGCGTGCACCCCGCGAGCAAGCCCGGATAATGGACAGGTGACCGCAGCGCTCTCCCTCCCCGGCTGGACCCACGTGTACTCGGGGAAGGTGCGCGACCTGTACCGACCCGCAGCGGGCGACGAGGCACGCATGCTCGTGGTCGCGAGCGACCGTGTGAGCGCGTTCGACTACGTGCTCAGTCCCGGCATCCCGGAAAAGGGCGCCCTGTTGACGCGCTTGAGCCTGTGGTGGTTCGAGCAGCTCGCCGGCGGCGACGGCGGACAGCCGATCCCGAATCACCTCGTCGACGGCGCCCACCCTCCCGCGGAGGTGGAAGACCGCGCGATGGTCGTGAAGGCGCTCGACATGCAGCCGATCGAGTGCGTCGTGCGCGGCTACCTCACCGGATCGGGATGGGCCGAGTACGAGCAGACCCGCACGGTCTGCGGCATCGCGCTGCCCGAAGGCCTGCGCAACGGCGACCGTCTCCCCGAGCCGCTGTTCACCCCGGCCTACAAGGCGCCGATGGGCGAGCACGACGAGAACATCACGTTCGAGCAGACGGTGGAGATCGTGGGCGGCGACCGTGCAGCCGAGCTGCGCGACCTGTCGCTGGAGATCTACCGGCGCGCCGCCGCCACCGCCGAGGCGCATGGGCTGATCCTCGCCGACACGAAGTTCGAGTTCGGCGTGGATGCCGACGGAGTGCTGACCCTGGCCGACGAAGTGCTCACCAGCGACTCCTCGCGGTACTGGGATGCCGCCGCCTGGCGTGCCGGCACGACTCCCGCCGAGCGGATGGCGAGCTTCGACAAGCAGATCGTGCGCGACTGGCTGTCGGCGAACTGGGACAAGCAGGGGACTCCGCCCGAGCTGCCCGCTGACGTCGTCGCACGCACCGCGGACAAGTACCGCGAACTGCTCCGACTGCTCACCGCCTGAGAGCCGGCCTGCGCGCGACACGGATCGCACGCCGCACGCGCGCTCACAGGGTTCTCCCAGATACGCTGGCGACAGACATCTCGCCCCGTACCCACCCATTCTGAGGAGCATCCCTATGCCCGTGTGGACCCTTCACGGCGACGGCCGCCGCATCGCGCCCGGAGCCGTCGTCAAACCCGACGAGCGCCTGAGCTGGGGTGGCACCATCGCCATCGGCGCCCAGCACGTCGTGGCGATGTTCGGCGCGACCTTCCTCGTGCCGATCCTCACGGGCTTCCCCGTCTCGACGACGCTGCTCTTCTCCGGCCTCGGCACCATCCTGTTCCTGCTGCTCACCGGCAACCGCCTGCCGAGCTACCTCGGCTCGTCGTTCGCGTTCATCGCGCCGATCGTCGCCTTCGGCCCGGGCGAGGGAAAGCCCCTCGAGACCGCCGAGCAGATCAGCCAGGCCCTCGTCGGCGTGTTCGTCGCGGGCGTCCTGCTCGCCGCCGTCGGCTTCCTCGTACAGCTCACCGGCACTCGCTGGATCGAGAAGCTCATGCCGCCGGTGGTGTCCGGCGCCATCGTCGCCCTCATCGGCCTCAACCTCGCACCGGTCGCCTGGCAGAACTTCCAGACCGACGCACTGCTGGCGACGATCACGCTCGTCGCGTGCATCCTCTTCGCCGTGCTGTTCCGCGGCTTCCTCGGCCGCATCTCGATCTTCCTCGGTGTCGTCGTCGGCTACATCGTCGCTGTGATCATGGGGAAGGTCGACTTCACGGGCGTCAACGCGCTGGTCGCGGAGGGGGCCTGGATCGGGCTCCCCGAGTTCCACCTCCCCGCCTTCGGCGACGCGGCCGCGTGGGGCGCCCTCCCGATGTTCATTCCCGTGGTGCTCGTGCTGATCGCGGAGAACGTCGGCCACGTGCGCGGCGTCGCCACGATGACCGGCGACCAGACCATCAACAAGCGCACCGGGCGGGCGCTGCTGGCCGACGGCGTCGCGACGACGATCGCGGGCGCCTTCGGCGGCTCGGGCACGACGACGTACGGGGAGAACATCGGCGTCATGGCCGCGACCCGCGTCTACTCGACCGCCGCCTACTGGGTGGCGGGCATCATCGCGGTGCTGCTGTCGTTCTCCCCGGTGGTGGGGCAGGTGCTCTTCACGATCCCGAGCGGCGTCATCGGCGGTGTCACGACAGCTCTCTACGGCCTCATCGGCGTGATCGGGATGAAGATCTGGGTCGACAACAAGGTCGATTTCTCGCGCCCCGTGAACCAGTACACGGTCGCCGTGTCGTTCGTGGTCGCGATCGCCGGGTTCACGATGACCTGGGAGCAGCTGCAGTTCGGCGGGATCGTGCTGGGCACCGTCGCAGCCCTGCTGATCTACCACGTCGGCAACGCGATCGCCCGCTGGCGCAAGACCGGCGCCGACGACGGCGGCCCGCTTCCCTCGGTCGGCCCCCTCGGCGGTGACCCGGAGAACGCCCACCGCTGACGCGAGGCGGCTCTCACGGGAATAGGCGGCGGATGCCGGAGGTTGAATATTCATATGAATACAATGCCTCCGGCATCCGCCTCTCCGGCATCCGGCTCCCTCGCGCCCGCGACGACCATGGGTGCGGTCACCCTGCTGGTCGGCGACCTCGACGGAATGACCCGCTACTACCGTGACGTCGTCACCCTGCAGGTCATCGATGCCGCAGGAGACACCGTCACCCTCGGCCGTGCCGGAACCCCGCTCGTGATCCTCCGCCACGCCCCCGAACTTCGCCACGCCTCCCCCGGCTCGGCGGGGCTCTTCCATACCGCCATCCTGTTCGAGACGCAGGAGGCCCTCGCCGCCGCGCTCTACAGCGTCGCCCGGCACGCGCCCGGAACATTCACGGGAAGCGCCGACCACCTCGTGAGCCAGGCGTTCTACCTCACCGACCCCGAGGGGAACGGCGTCGAGCTGTACTGGGACCGCGACCGCACCCAGTGGTCATGGACCCACGGCCAGGTCGAGATGGACACCCTCTACCTCGACCCGCAGGCCTTCCTCCGGGGGCACCTGAGCGAGAGCGCCGCCGCGGGCAGCACGGCGGGCGACGCCGCCGGCATCGGCCACGTCCACCTCTCCGTGGGCGACGTCGCCACGGCTCGCGCCTTCTACGTCGAGGCCCTCGGATTCGATGCCACCCTGTCGATGGGCTCCTCGGCGCTGTTCGTGAGCGCCGGCGGCTACCACCACCACATGGCGATGAACGTGTGGAACTCCCGCGGTGCGGGCCCCCGGATGCCCGCGCTCGGACTCGGCCGCGTCGACCTCACACTCCCGGATGCCGACAGCCTCGGCGCCCTCGGCGAGCGCCTCAGCCACCACGGCGTCGCGGTGCGCGACGACGGCAAGACGCTGCGCTTCGACGACCCGTGGCTCAACGAGCTGTCGGCGACCACGGCGTGAGGCGACGCGGCCGGGGCCGGGTCAGGCGGCGTCGCGCTCGGCGATCCACTCCGTGATGGTCTCGACCACTTCCGGGGCGTCGGGCAGAGTGTGCGGGCGGAAACGCCTGACACGGCCGTCGGGGTGCACGAGGAACTTCTCGAAGTTCCAGCTGACCCGACCGGCCTTGCCGTCGGCATCCGGATGCCGCGTGAGCTCCTGGTACAGCGGATGCGCGCTGCGACCGTTGACCTTCACCTTCTCGGTCATCGGGAAAGTGACCCCCCAGGTGGCCGAGCAGTACTCCTCGATGGCTTCGGCTTTGCCGAGCTCCTGGAGGAACTGGTTGCTGGGGAACCCGATCACGGTGAAGCCGGCGTCGCCGTAGGTGCGCTGCAACTGCTCCAGCTGTTCGTACTGCGGCGCGAGTCCGCACCGGGAGGCCACGTTGACGACGAGCGCCACCTTGCCGTCCCGCAGCGCACCGAACGTGGTCGACTCCCCGCGCAGCGTCGTCACTTCGATGTCGTCGAGGTTCATGGTCGTGTTCCTTTCATCTGCGAGGCGTGCCCGGTTGCTCCCGCGGGCCGCGGGAAGTGCGTGACCGACGCTCGGAGCGCGTGGAGTCGTCCGATGAGGTCGGATGCCTGGGCCGGCGTGAGGTCGATCGCTTCGGCGAGGCATGCCTCCAGCCAGCCCAGCTCGCTCGCGATCTCGCGGCTGCGCGCTGTGGCGACCACCCTCACGCGGCGGCCATCGTCGGGATCGGGGGTGCGGTCGACGAGGTCCGCGGCCTCGAGGCGGCGCAGGAGCCCGGCGACCGTGCTGGAGTCGAGCATGAGCACATCGGCGATCCGCCCGGGAGTCGCCTCGTGCTCCTGCCACAGAACACCCAGCACCATGAGCTGCTGGTAGGTGAGACCCCACGGCGCGAGGAGGTCGCGGTAGAGCTGCACCGTCGCGTTCATCGCCGAGTACAGCGCGAGGCACACCGCTTCATTCATGCGGTTCGCGGGGGCGACGGTGGTCATGGCTCCATCGTGGCCCAGATTCTTCTTGCATGCAAGATATCTCCGGAGCGGGGCGCGCGGCGTAACTCCTGCAGATCGGGGCGCACGGGCGCGTTCCGCCCCGTTCTGGGCAGAAAACACGCCGAATCGCAGGAGTTACGTCAAGCCCGCCGCGGAAACCCCGCCCGGAGCCGAGCCCGATCAGGCCGATTCGCGGACGATCAGCTCCGTGTCGAGGATCGTCACGTGCGGCGGACGCCCACCCGACAGCATCGACAGCAGGATGTCGGCCATCCGCTCCCCCTGCGCGTACGAGGGCTGGCGCATCGTGGTCAGCTGCGGCGTGACGCTCTGCGCCACGGGCGAGTCGTCGAAGCCCACGATCGCCACGTCTTCCGGAATCCGGATGCCGGCACGCTCCAGCACCGACATCGCCCCCCGCGCCATGAGGTCGCTCGCGACGAACAGGGCGTCGAACCGGGCGCCCGCGTCGAGCATCCGCTGCATCGCCGTCGAGCCGCCGTCGGCGGTGAAGTTGCCGTCCTCGACGCCGGCCTCCTCGAGGCCCGCGCCGCGCAGCGCCGCCCGGTAGCCCTGCAGCCGGTCGACGCCGGCGGGCATCGTGAGAGGCCCGGTGATCGTCGCGATGCGGCGGTACCCCTTGTCGATGAGGTACTCGGTCGCATTGCGCCCGCCCGCGAAGTTGTCGACGTCGACATAGTGGTCGTCTTCGCGCTCCCGCACCGGACGGCCGCCGTACACGACCGGCACGGCCGCGGCGATGCGGTCGATGAAGGTGTCGCTGGTGTGGTGCGAGACGACGATAGCGCCGTCGACGGCACCGCTGCGGAGGTACGCCGTGGCTTTGTCCTGCGGGTCGTCGCTGGCGATGATGAGGTTCAGCACGTAATCGGAACGGCTCAGGCGAGAGTTGATGCCCGAGACGATCGCCGCGAAGAACGGGTCGCCGAAGAAGCGCGTCGTGTCTTCGGGGACCACCAGCGCGATCGCCATCGTCGCCCTGCTCGCCAGCGACCGCGCGGCGCGATTGGGGACGTAGTTCAGCTCCGCGATCGCCCGCTGCACCGCCTCGAGAGCGGCCGGGCTCACCGCCGTCGACCCGTTGACGACGCGCGAGACGGTCGACCGCGACACGCCGGCGGCGGCGGCGACCTGTTCGATGGTCGCCGGCGCCCGTGTCGAGTCGATGGTCACTGTCGTTCTGCTTTCTGCCGTCGGGGGCGGATCGTGGCGCCGGGTCGGCGGCGGAGGATCGCGGACCGGTCGCTCGGTACCGGTCGCTCAGGCCCCGGAGGGGGCGTCGATCGCGCGAGCGGCGATAACGCGACGATACTCGAGAGCGCTGTCCTTCAGCGTCCGCTCCTGCGTCTCATAGTCGACGCGCACGATGCCGAACCGCTTCTCATAGCCCCAGGCCCACTCGAAGTTGTCCAGCAGCGACCAGTAGAAGTAGCCGCGCACATCGACGCCCGCATCGATCGCGTCGCGCACCGCGCCGAGGTGGCCGCGGAGGAACTCGGTGCGCTCCGCGTCGTGCACGCTTCCGTCGGCGCTCACGGTGTCGTCGTACGCCGCGCCGTTCTCCGTCACGTACAGCACGGTCCCCACCGGCTGCGCGTACTCGGTCCATACCCGCTCGAGCAGGGTCGTGAGCCCTTCCGGCTGCACCTCCCAGTGCATCGAGGTGCGCGGGAGGCCGCGCTCGTGCCAGTGGATGCCGTCGTGGGAGGGGAAGGGCGATTCGGCTCGGCGGCTCGTCGGCGCGTCGGTCGGCGCCGGCGGGTTCGGGTCGGGCTCCGCCCCCACGAACTCGTTGTGGTAGTAGTTCACCCCGAGCGCGTCGAGCGGCGTGGCGATGACGGCGAGGTCGCCCGGCCGCGTCGCCGCGTCGAGCGCGTCGATCGCGGCGGCATCCACCGCCCGGATGTCCTCGACGATGTCGGCGGGGTACGCGGCGCGGAAGATCGGGTCGAGGAACCAGCGGTTGAACTGTCCGTCGATGCGGCGCGCGGCATCCGCGTCGCCGGGCGACGACGGGTCGACCGGCTCGGCACCGGTCAGGTTGAGGGTGATGCCGAGCTTCAGCGACGCGTCGCGCGCGCGGAGCTCGCGGATCGTCTGACCGTGCCCGAGGAGCAGGTGGTGCGCGGCGAGCACGCCTTCCGTCACGGAGTAGTGGCCTGGTGCGTGGATGCCGGCGGTGTAGCTGAGGAACGACGAGCACCACGGCTCGTTGAGCGTCGTCCAGTTCTCGACCCGGTCGCCGAGGGCATCGTGCACATCCAGCGCGTACTCGGTGAACAGGTCGCTCGTCTCGCGCGCCGCCCAGCCGCCGCGCTCCTGGAGCGCCTGCGGGAGATCCCAGTGATACAGCGTGAGCCACGGCAGGATGCCCGCCTCCCGCAGCTCGTCGACCAGACGCTTGTAGAAGTCGAGGCCCGCGTGGTTGAGCGCGCCGCCGTCAGGGCGCACGCGTGACCACGACACCGAGAAGCGGTACGTGTCGAGCCCGAGCTCCTTCATGAGCGCCACGTCATCGGCGTACCGGTGATAGTGGTCGCACGCGACATCTCCGTTGTCGCCGTTGATCACGGCGCCCGGCACGCGTGAGAACGCGTCCCAGATCGAGGCCGTGCGGCCGTCTTCGAAGGCCGCACCTTCGATCTGGTAGGCGGCGGTGGCGGCGCCGAAGAGGAAGCCGGGTGGGAATGAGCGCGACATGGAGACAGAGTCCTCTCGCGGAGAGTGGGTCATGAGGGTTCCTTTTTACCCCTTGACGGCACCCGCCATGATGCCGCTCACCAGCTGCTTGCCCGCGAAGATGAACAGCAGGAGCAGCGGGATCGTGGCCAGGATCACGCCCGCGAGCACGATCGAATAGTCGACGAAGTAGTTCGACTGCAGGAGCGAGAGGGCCACGGGCAGCGTCGGATTCTGGCGGTCGAGCACGATGAACGGCCAGAAGAAGTTGTTCCAGGCCCCCACGAACGTGAAGAGGAAGAGCATGGCCGCGGCAGGACGCGCCGCCGTCACGCCGACCGTCCAGAAGGTGCGGATCATCGAGGCCCCGTCGACGCGGGCCGCCTCGATCAGCTCGTCGGGCACCGCCTGGCGCAGGTACTGCGTCATCCAGAACACGCCGAACGCGCTCGTCAGCGCGGGGATGACGATCGCCCCGATCTGACCCGTCCAGCCGAGCTCGCTGAACAGGATGTAGAGGGGCACGACGCCCAGCTGCTGCGGCACGGCCATCGTCGCCACGACGAACACGAGGAGCGCCGGCCCGCCGTGGAAGCGGAGCTTGGCGAAGGCCCAGCCGGCCAGCGTCGAGGTGATGACGACGGCCGCGGCGATGAGGAACGAGCTGTAGATGGAGTTCCACAGCGCCGGCCAGAAGTTGACGGCCGGGTTGTTCACGACGGCGAGGGCGTTCTCCCAGAAGTTGCCGCCCGGCACCCAGCTGAAGGGCCGGCGCAGCGACGAGGCGTCGCCGGAGCCGATGATGAACGACCAGTACAGCGGGAAGACGCCGGTGAGGAAGACGACCGAGAGGATGCCGTAGACGACCCACCCGGGGCGGGCGCCGCGGATCTTGATGGTCTTGGCGTTGCGACGACGCTGCTTCGCGGTGGGGATGTTCTCCTCCACGATCGCGAGCGATGCGGGGGTGGTGTCGATGGTGCTCATCGCGATCCCTCCTTGACGTTCTTCTTGGCCGCTCTCTCCAGCTCGCGCTGCTGGCGCTTGCTGAGCTCGCGGTGGAGGCCTTCGTCGCGCACGAGAGTGCGCGTGATGAACAGGTTCAGCAGGCCGATGAGCAGGATGATGATGAAGAGGATCCACGCCATCGCCGCGGCGCGTCCGAAGTTCCACTGACCCCAGCCGATGTCGTACAGGTACAGGGCGATGGTGAGCCACTGCTGGCCGGCGCCGCCGCGACCGAACTGGTCGAACACGCGCGGCTCGTCGAAGATCTGCAGACCGCCGATCGTCGAGGTGATGATGACGAAGATGAGCGTGGGCTTGAGCGACGGCATCGTGATGGAGAAGAACTGGCGCACGGGGCCGGCGCCGTCGACGGTGGCCGCTTCGTAGAAGTCCCGGTTCACGGCCTGCATGGCCGCGAGGAGGATGAGCGTGTTGTAGCCGACCCAGCGGTAGTTGACCATCGTGGCGATCGCGACGTGGCTGGCCAGCGGGTCTTTGTGCCACGGGATGCCGGGGATGCCGATGGAGTTCAGCCACGTGTTCACGAGGCCGAAGTTGTCGGCGAAGATCGCGGTGAAGATGAGGCCGACGGCGACGGGCGCGACGACGAACGGCAGCAGCACGCTCATGCGCCAGAAGGTCTTGGCGCGGATGTTGCGGTCGAGCACGGCGGCGATGAAGATCGCGAGGATCAGCTGCGGCACGCTCGACAGCAGGAAGATGCTGAAGGTGTTGCGCAGCGCCGTCCAGAAGTGGGGCTGCGACAGGATCCAGATGTACTGGTCGAAGCCGATGAACTCGCCCTGGTTGCGGACGAGGTCCCATTCCATGAACGAGATGACGGCGGTGTACCCGATCGGGAACAGGCCCACGATCGCGAACATGATGAAGAACGGCGAGATGTAGAGGTAGGGCGAGACCTTGAGGTCCCATTTGCTGAGCTTCTGCGAGAACGAGATGACCCGGGGCTGACGGGGGCCGTCGTCCGTCGTGGTGGTGCGCGTCGCCGGGCGCGTTTGTGTGGTGGTCACGTTCGTCCTTCGGAGGTGGCGTCGGGAGGGTGGATGCCGGGGGCGCGGCGTTCGAGCGGCCGCGCCCCCGGTCTCGTCAGGTCAGAAGGCGCCGACCTCGGTCACCCAGGTGTTCCAGCTGGTCTCCTTGTCTTCGACGTCGTCGAAGACACGGGTCACGGCGTTCTGGAGAGCGTCGTGGTACTGGAAGTACTTCGGTCCCTTGAAGGTCGAGACGGTCACCGCGTTGGCGCGGTCGATGCCGATCTCGCCGGTGGGGGCGTCGTTGAAGTACTCGTTGACGAACCCGGTCAGGTCAGCGCTGGACTGCGCGTCGGGCTGGCTGGGGAACGTGCCCGCGTTGTTGAACGCCTTGATCTGCGTCTCGGGCGAGGTCAGCCAGTCGGCGAGCTTCTGCGCCGCCGCGACGTTCTTGCCGTTGGCGGGGACGACGAGGTACGAGCCGCCCCAGTTGCCTCCACCCTCGGGGAACGCGTTGGCGACGTCCCAGTCGGTGATGTCGGGTGCGTTGCCGGCGATGATGCCGTGCATCCACGGCGGGCACAGCATGGCGGCGTACTCACCGCTGGCCATCGAGGCGAACCAGTCCTCGCTCCACTGGCCGGCGTAGGCCGAGATCGGGATGGCGCGGTCGACGACCGTGTCGTAGGCGGCGCGGATGTCGGGGTTCTCGGTCGCGACGATCGTGCCGTCAGGCTGCTCGTAGGCGATGTCGAGCTGGTTGACGAGGCCCTGGAGCACCGAGTTGGCGGAGTCGATGAACGGCTTGCCGGTCTTCTCGACGTAGTCGTCGGCGACGGTGAAGAACGCGTCCCACGTCGGGAACAGCTTCGCGACCTCGTCGCGATCGGTGGGAAGGCCGGCGGCCTCGAAGAGGTCCTGGCGGAAGCAGACGGCCTGCGGGCCCACGTCGGTGCCGTACGCGACGAGGTTGCCGTCGGCGTCGGTCGCCGCCTGCTCCTTCCAGTCGAGCCAGCGGCCCTTGAGGTCGGCGGGCACCGGCGCGACGAGGTCGGAGTACTTCATCATCTCGGTGAACCAGTCGACCTCGACGGCCTCGACGTCGGCGAGGCCGGTCTTGCCGAGCTTCTGGAAGAAGTTGGCACGCGCGTCGTTGGAGGTGGCGGCCTTGTTGTGGACGACCGTGATGCCGGTCTCGTCGGTGAACTCCTTGAGGAGCTCGTCGGTGTAACCGAAGTCGTTGAACGTGGCGAGGGTGAGCTCGACGCCCTCGAAGTTCTGGTCGGCGTCGCCGCTGGACGGTGCCGGGCTCGCCGTGCCGGAGCATCCGGCAAGGACGATCGCGGCGGTGGTCGCGACGCCGGCCATGAGGCCGACGCGGCGCAGTGCGCGTGAGTTCACGTGTCACTCCTTTGTGGTGTGGTGGTGGTGCTGCGTGCGGGTACTCGACGACGGACACGACCCACCCGATCGTGGGAGCGCTCTCATCAGTCGCCTAGACGCTATGGGATCGCTCCCACGCGTGTCAAGGGAGCGCTCCCACGCTGAGATCACGGTTCGATCACAGGATGCCGACAGCCTGACGGCGGCGGCATCGCACGCAACGGCACACGGTCGTGCCGCCCCGTAGACTGGAGGGACAACCCTTTCCCGCGACCTCCGGAGCTTCGTATGCCCACCATCGTCGTCGACGTCATGCCCAAGGCCGAGTTGCTGGACCCGCAGGGCAAGGCCGTGGCCGGGGCGCTGTCTCGCCTCGAGATCGGCGGCGTCACCGACGTGCGCATCGGCAAGCGGTTCGAGCTCACCGTCGAGACGGCAGACGAGGCGACGCTCGACGCCGTGAAGAAGGTCGCCGACGAGATCCTCTCCAACGCGGTCATCGAAGACGTCGTCGGCATCGAGGTCGTCGAGTGACCGCTCGCGTCGGGGTCATCACCTTCCCCGGCTCGCTCGACGACGGCGACGCGCAACGCGCGATCCGTCTCGCGGGCGCGGAGCCGGTGGCGCTGTGGCACGGCTCCCACGACCTCGAAGGGGTCGACGCCCTCGTGCTTCCGGGCGGCTTCAGCTACGGCGACTACCTGCGTGCAGGCGCGATCGCGGCGCTGTCGCCCATCATGGCCGAAGTGAAGACCGCCGCAGCCCAGGGGATGCCGATCCTCGGCATCTGCAATGGCTTCCAGATGCTCGTCGAGGCCCACCTCCTCCCCGGAGGCCTCATCCGCAACGCCCACCAGCAGTTCATCCGCCGCGACCAGCGCCTGCGCGTCGAGAACGCGGACACGGTGTGGACGAGCGGCTTCGACGCGGGCCAGGAGATCACGATCCCGTTGAAGAACGGCGACGGCGGCTACATCTGCTCGGCGGAGACCCTGGAGCGTATCGAGGGCGAGGGCCTCGTCGCCTTCCGTTACGTGGGCGTGAACCCGAACGGCTCGCTCGACGACATCGCCGGTCTCACCAACGAGCGCGGCAACGTCGTGGGCCTCATGCCCCACCCGGAGCACGCCGTCGAGCCGGGGTTCGGCCCCGACACCCCCGCGGCCATGCGCTCCGGTGTCGACGGCCTCACGTTCTTCACCTCGGCGATCGCGTCGCTGGCTGCCTCCGCCGCCTGACCCGACCCCTCGCTCAGACGGTGCCGGCAGGCGGCCAGAGCCCGAGGATCACCGACATCACCACCACGAGCAGAAGCTCATGGGCGATGTTGAGCACCGTGAGCTGAGTGGGCCGCCCCGCGAAGACGTCGTGCACGATCATGCGGCCGCCGGTGAACCCCGCCCACAGCGTGAGCCCCGTCACGAGCGCCGACGACAGATAGCTTCCGCCATAGAAGTGCCAGGCGATGGCGATCGCTCCCGCCAGCACCCATGCGAGAAGGAACGACAGCGCGATCGAGACGATGATCGGCAGCACCGCCTGCAGCGACGTCTCGGGATCGCGCACCCCGGCCAGCTTCTTCCACCGCGCGCCGAACACTCGCGGCACGTACCAGATCGACCCGACGACGATCGCGGCGATCGTCGCCACGGCCACCGCGGCGTAGTTGATCTCGGGAATCATCGTCGACCTCCGTCCGATGGCGCGGACGACCTCTCGTCCGACCCTTCTGCAGGCTACTCCCGGTAGCGTCGAAGGATGAGTCTCGTCGTCACCGTTCCCACATCCGAGCTCGCCGAATCGCTCCGCCCCCTCCCTCCGGGCGTGCGGGTGGACGTGTGGGATGGCGATGACCCGGCGCCTGCCGAGCACATCGACATCGCGGTGCCGCCCTACATGAAGCAGGCGGCGTTCCTCGAGAAGCTCGCAGGCGTCGAGGTCGGCCTCGTGCAGGGGCAGGCGATCGGCTACGACGGTGTGCGCGAGATGCTTCCGCCCGGCATCCGCTTCGCGAACGCGTCGTCCGTGCACGAGACATCGACGGCGGAGCTCGCGCTCGCGCTGACGCTCGCCGCGCAGCGGCACATCGATCAGTTCGCGATCGACGGTACGCAGGGGCGCTGGGCACCCGTGTTCGCCGACAGCCTCGCCGACCGCCGGGTGCTCCTGCTCGGCTACGGCGGGGTCGGGAAAGCGATCGCGGCGCGTCTCGCGCCGTTCGAGGTCGAGATCGTCCCGGTCGCCTCCCGCGCCCGCGACGAAGACGGTGTGCACGTGCACGCGATCGGTGATCTGGCCGCGCTCCTGCCGACCGCCGACATCGTCATCGCCTCGCTGCCGGGCGGTGACAGCACGACCGGTCTGCTGGGAGAGGCGGAGTTCGCCGCCCTGCCCGACGGCGCCCTCGTGGTGAACGTCGGCCGAGGACCGCTCATCGACGCGGATGCGCTCGTGCGGCACGTACGTGCGGGCCGCATCCGGGCGGCGCTCGATGTCACCGACCCTGAGCCCCTGCCGCACGACCATCCCCTCTGGGGCCTTCCGGGCGTGCTGATCTCACCGCACGTGGGCGGCGCGTCGAGCGCCATGAAGCCGCGCGTGACGGCGCTCATCCGCCGTCAGATCGAGCACCTCCTCGCCGGCGAAGAGCCCGAGAACGTCGTCATCGAGAGCTGACAGAGGGCGGGGACAGGCGTCGCCGCCGCACACAGCTGCGCCCCGCCGTCAGACAGCGGGGCGCAGCGTCAGGCGACGATCACTTGAAGGCGTCCTTCACGTTCTCGCCCGCCTGCTTGAGGTTGGCCTTGGTCTGGTCGCCCTGACCTTCGGCTTCCAGGCGCTCGTTGTCGGTCGCCTTGCCGACACCTTCCTTCGCCTTGCCGGTGAGGTCTTCGGCTGCGTTCTTGATCTTGTCGTCGAGTCCCATGAGGTCCCCCTTCCGATCAGGTACTTCCCAACCGGTCGTCACGATACGTCCGTGCCCGCGCGTTGTCAGGGGGCTGGCGAACGGGCGCGGCTTGTTGTAGCCGCGGTCCGCCTCAGAGGCGCTCGGCGATGGTGGCCGCCGCCGTGAGCCACGCATCGCGCGACTCGGGCGACAGCGAATCGAAGTCGATCGGACCGCCGTCGACCAGCGCGGGGTCGAACGGCACGTGCACCACGGCCGAGGTGACCTGGGCGAAGTGACGCTCGAGGCGATCGGCGAGCTTCTTGTCGGGGCGGGCGGAAGGAGCGGCCAGGATCGTGACCGCGTCGTCGATCTTGCGGTCGAAGCCCTTCTCCCGGAGGCCGTCGAGAAGCCATGCCGCACTCGCCGCGGTGTCTTCGCGCACCGTCGAGACGATGACGAGCTGGTCCGCCGCGGCGACGGCGGCCACCCAGTTCGACGCACGCATGTTGTTGCCGGTGTCGACGATGAGCAGGCGGTAGTAGCGCGAGAGCACACCATGGAGCCGGTCGAAAGCGGCCGCGTCGATCGTCGACGACGCCGCCGCGTCCTCGTCGGATGCCAGCACGTCGAAGCGGGCGTCGACCTGCGTGCGCACGTAGGTGTCGAGGGCGGCGAGGCTGGCGTCGTTCGCGCCCGAGAAGCGGTCGAGGTCGGCGAGGAGATCGACGGCCGTGCGGTGGTGCGGTGCATGCTGTGCACGCCAGCCGAGCGTGCCGCGGGTCTCGTTGTTGTCCCACGCGAGAGTGGCGCCGCCGCGCTGGGTGCCGAAGGTGGCCGCGAGCAGCAGCGTGCTCGTCGTCTTGTGCGCGCCGCCCTTGGGGTTGAGAACGACGATGGTGCGCGGCGCGTCGAGGCGGCGCTGCACCTTGCGCTCGCGCTCGATGCGCGACCGCTCGGCGCGTCCGGGACGCGGGGAGATCGCACCGCCGGTGGCCCGGCGCACCGCCCCCTGCCAGCCTTCCGTCGCACGTGGGCGCGAACGTTCGGTGCGGGAGTTCAGGAGGTCGTCGACGGTCGGGGTGGCGCGCAGTTCGCGGCGGGTGACATCGCTGCGAAGAGGTCCGGCA
>JAEYVZ010000078.1 GCA_023431405.1 Actinomycetes bacterium | reverse complement strand
CGTCCCACCCGGTCGCGCGGGGGAGCGTGCTTACTCGGCCGGTGTCAGCTTCGTGAGGATCTGCACGATCGCGGGCTGGGTCGGGTCGGCAGACGCGTACTGATCGTCTTCCGATGGCCATCCCACGTAATTGCGGGTGTTGAACTCGCCCAGCAGAGGGTGGGAGCCGAGGGGGATCGCCGGCACGTTGTCGACGAACGACTTCTGGATGACCGCGAGCGCAGCGCTGCGCTCCTCCTCGGAGGAGGCGTTCGCATAGGTGTTGAGCGCCTCGGTCGCCTTCGGGTCGTCGAATCGGCCGAAGTTGTACTGCGCCTTGTCGTCGACGATCCACTTGGGGTCCATGGTCGAGGTGTACATGCCGTAGGCGTTGCCGGTGTCTTCGAGCCAGTGGATGATCGCCTGGAACGTTCCTTCCTGCCGGGCGGCGTCCCAGCCGCCCCAGTCGGGCTGGTCGACCTTGACGTCGATGCCGAGGCTCTCGTCGAGCTCCTCGGCGATGAGGGCCTGCTCGGTGTTCCAGTCGCTCCAGCCGGCGGGCACGGAGATCGAGAACGTGACGACCTCGCCGTCGGGGTCGACCAGCTTGCCACTGTCGTTCCAGGTGTAGTCGGCGTCGGTGAGGATCTGCTTCGCCTTGTCGACGTCGACAGCGTAGTTCTGCCCCTCGTACTCGGGGATGATCTCCGACGAGAGCACGTCGCCGAGGCCGGTCACGCTCCACACGGGGGCGCTTGCGCCTTCGCGGGCGATGTCGACGTACGCCTGACGGTCGATCGTCCAGGCGAGCGCCTGGCGGAGCGCGAGGTCGTCGAAGGGCTTCTCCTGCAGGTTCATGAACAGAGTCCCCGCGCCCGCGGTCGGCGAGACGAGGAAGCGGTTGGCGTCGTCAGCGGCCAGGAAGCTCGACTCGATCTGCGGGATGAACGCCTGCGCCCAGTCCGCCTCACCGGAGACGAGAGCGGTGGTGAGGGCGGCGTTGTCGCCGTAGGACACGTAGTGCAGTTCGGGAACGGCGAGGTCTCCGCCCCAGTAGTCGGGGTTGGCGGTGAGGGTGACCGACTCGGTGGACCAGTTCGACAGCACATACGGGCCGGTGCCGACGGCGAGTCCTTCGCCGGTGAGCGGATCGGTGTTGGGGTCTTCGATGTCCTTCCAGATGTGCGCGGGGACGATCGGGGTGTGCAGCACGCGGGCCTGGGCGGTGAACTTCGAGTTGCCGAAGCTCAGGGTGATGCGGTCGCCATCGACCGTCGCACCCTTGTAGTCGAGGCCTGACGTGTCGGCGAGCTTGCCGCTCAGGTACTGGTCGAAGGTGAACACGATGTCGTCGCCGGTGAACTCGGTTCCGTCGCTCCAGGTGACGCCGGAGCGGGGGACGACCGTCAGTTCGGTGTAGTCGTCGTTCCATTCGACCGACTCCGCGAGCCACGGGGTCGTGCCGAGGTCGCCGGTCGGGTTCACGAGGGCGAGCGGCTCGAAGATGACCTTCGCGTACCCGTACTTGGATGCCGAGGAGTCGCCCAGGTACGGATTGTGCGATTCCGTCGTGATCGCGCCGTCGGGCTTGGCGATCGTGAGCGCGGCGCCGGGCTGCGGATTGCTGTCATCCGACGTGCCGGTCGAGCACCCGGTGAGCACCAGGGCGGCGACCAGCCCGAGGGCGGCGAGGGAGGTCTTGAGCCTCATTGCTTCTCCTTCGTTGATGGATCCCGGCGCCGTGAACGGGACCTCTCGAGGAGGAGATCTCGGCGCTGAGTGTGATTGCATCGACAACTTACAATCAAGTAAGTAAGTTGACAAGCTCGATCACACCCAGCCGCGGAGACGCGAGATTCAGGCGTCGCCGGCGATGCCAACCTCGTAGACTCGATCCGCGTCTGGGGGGAAGAGGAAACGCATGGCCGATCAACGACGTTCGCCGCGGTCCCGGCCGGAGACGCTCGTGCGCAGACGCGAGATCCTGGATGCCGCGGTCGACATCTTCGGCGCGAAGGGCTTCACCGGCGGCACGCTTCAGGACATCGCCGACCAGGTGGGGATGACGCACGCCGGCATCCTGCATCACTTCGGTTCGAAGGATCAGCTGCTGATCGACGTGCTCGAGCACCGCGACCGCACCGATGTCGTCGATCTGGAGGGCCAGCACATCCCCGACGGCATCGACCTGTTCCGTCATCTCGTGCGCACGGCGTTCGTCAACGCGCGCCGGGCGGGCATCGTGCAGGCGTACGCCGTGCTCTCGGCCGAGTCCGTCACCGATGGGCACCCCGGGCGCGACTACTTCGAGAGCCGGTATCGCACGTTGCGATCAGAGGTCGCGGCGGCGTTCCGGCTCGTGTGCGCTCAGCGCGGCATCGACCGCCCGGGTGACATCGACCGTGCCTCCGCCGCCATCCTCGCCGTCATGGACGGCTTGCAGGTGCAGTGGCTTCTCGATCCCGAGGCGGTCGACCTCGCCCGCGCATCGGAGTTCGCGATCGAGGCCATCGTCGCCGCCGTGCTCGAGCCTCGTCCGTCACCCCTCGCGGAGTGACACCGCGCCCGTCGTATCGGGTGCGGGCCGGCTCAGCGGCCGAGGTGCTCGATCGTGTAGTCGATGCACTTGATGAGCTGACGCACGTCGTCGGGCTCGATCGACACGAACGTCGCGATGCGCAGCTGGTTGCGGCCGAGCTTGCGGTACGGCTCGGTGTCGACGACGCCGTTGGCGCGCAGGCTCGCGGCGACGGCGGCCGCATCGACCGAGTCGTCGAAGTCGATCGTCACCACGACGGGGGAACGGTCTGCCGGGTCGGCCACGAACGGCGTCGCGAACGACGCGTCTTCGGCCCACTCGTACAGGGCGCTCGATGACTCGTGGGTGCGCGCTGCCGCCCAGCCGAGCCCGCCGTTGTCGTTGATCCACTCCAGCTGCTTGTCGAGCAGGTGGAGCGTGGCGATCGCCGGAGTGTTGAGCGTCTGGTTGAGGCGGGAGTTGTCGAGCGCGTTCTTGAGGCTCAGGAACTCGGGGATGTAGCGACCGGACGCCGCGACACGCTCGATGCGCTCGATGGCCGCGGGGGACACCGCGGCGAACCACAGGCCGCCGTCCGAGCCGAGGTTCTTCTGCGGGGCGAAGTAGTAGACGTCGCACTCCGACACCGAGAAGTTGATGCCGCCGGCGGCGCTGGTCGCGTCGATCACCGTGAGCGCGCCGTCGTCTCCGTGCACGCGCTCCACCGGCATCGCGACACCGGTCGAGGTCTCGTTGTGGGGCCACGCGTAGACGTCGACGCCCTCGACGGCTTCGGCGCGCGCGCTCGTGCCCGGCTCCGCCTTGCGGACGTCGGGGGCCTCCAGCCACGGGGCCGCCGCCGCCTTGGCGAACATGCCGCCGAACTCGCCGAAGACGAGGTTCTGAGCGCGCTTCTCGATGAGGCCGAACGACGCGGCATCCCAGAACGCGGTCGAGCCGCCGTTGCCGAGGACGATCTCGTAGCCGTCGGGGAGGCGCAGCATGTCGGACAGGCCCATGCGCACCTGGCCGACGAGGCTCTTGATCGGCGCCTGGCGGTGCGACGTTCCCAGCAGCACGGCCCCGGGGCCGACGAGCGAGACGAGCTGATCGCCGCGGATCTTCGACGGTCCGCAGCCGAAGCGTCCGTCGGTGGGCAGGATGTCGCGGGGGAGCGTCACGTGGGCCATGCCTCTGATTCTAGGGTCGCGGCGCCGACGCCCGCGGCCACGTGTCGATGCAGCCGATAGGCTGGGATGACACCACGAACAGCGCGACAGGGCCCGACATGACCGATCTGATCGACACCACCGAGATGTACCTGCGGACGATCCTCGAGCTCGAGGAGGAGGACATCGTCCCCCTGCGCGCGCGCATCTCCGAGCGCCTCGGCCACTCCGGCCCCACGGTGTCGCAGACCGTAGGCCGCATGGAGCGCGATGGACTGGTCGTCGTCTCCGACGACCGTTCCCTGGAGCTGACCGACGCCGGACGGCAGAAGGCCGTCGACGTCATGCGCAAGCACCGCCTCGCGGAGCGCCTCCTCAGTGACGTCATCGGACTCGACTGGGCGTACGTGCACGAGGAGGCCTGCCGCTGGGAGCACGTCATGAGCGAGCTCGTCGAGCGCCGTCTCATCGAACTGCTCGGGCACCCCACCGAGTCGCCCTACGGGAACCCCATCCCCGGACTCGACCAGCTCGGCGACCTCCCGGCCAGCGCTTCCGACGAGGGAGTGGTCGGTCTCGTGCGCGCCCTCAACGCGGCGGGTGCCCCGCTGAGGGGAACCGTCCGCCGCCTGGCGGAGCCGGTGCAGGTCGACCCGGAGCTGCTCGAGCAGCTGCGGGCGGCCGGTGTCGTCCCCGGTGCGAAGGGGCTCTTCCAGTTCAGCGAGGGCTACGTCCTGGTGCAGATGGACGGCAACGACGACGGCCTCGAACTGCCGGTCGAGGTGGCGTCCCACATCTTCCTGGTCGAGGCGCAGCCCGCGTCCTGAACAGCTCCAGGGCCGCGACAGAACCCTGAGCATCGCCAGGGAGCGTGCTGGCAGACCTGTCTGTTGCGTGACTTATTCGTTACCTTCCGGTAGCCTCGGATAGTCCGACGGCGAGAAGCCCGCCACAGGACCTCCACACGGGAAGCCTCGACGGTCCGTCGTCCGTGTGGTGAGGCCCGTACATCTGTGCCCGACACAGTGCGACGAACAACTGCCGACGGACCCGCCGATCCCGGCCTCGGGAGAAGTGGAGGCCGGGAGGAAAGTTTGGCTGAACAGTTCGATTCGTCGAAGGAAGCATCCGACTCCGAGACGACACCCGTGCCCCGCGGCCGCGCGCGCCGCCTGCTCGTACGTCGTCCCGTTGCGAAGAGCCCTGCGCTCGCATCCGCGGAGGTCGTGCCCTCGCGCCGCTCCGCTCGCAAGTCGACGCGTACCGTGCACCCCGTGCGGAGCTTCCTGACCGTCACCGCCGTCGCCGGAATGGTGGCGACCGTCGCGATCCCCGCTTTCGCCGCCGCACGCGGCGTGAGCGATGACCCCATGACCCTGCAGCAGGTCGCGGCCGAGAACGCGCAGTCGCTCGTGATCGCCTCGGAGGCGACGCCCGCAGCCCTCGACCGTGGCGGCTACTCCGCCACCACGCCGAAGGAGATCGAGAAGAAGAAGCAGGAGGAGGCCGCGAAGGCCGCCCTCGCTGCGCGCCTCGCCGCTCAGTCGTCATCTTCTTCGTCGTCTTCCTCGTCGTCGTTCAGCATGGCCGTTCCGGCGCGCATCGCCGCGTCGGGAGACGTCGTGCGCCCGCTGGCGTCGTTCAACAACTTCGGCACGCCCTACGCCGGTCACAAGGGCACCGACTACATGGTCGGCCGCGGCGCCCCCATCTACTCGATCGCCGACGGCGTCGTGGTGGCCTCCAGCGAGAACGGCCCCGGCTGGGGCGTCTACGTGAAGGTCGCCCACAACATCGGCGGCAAGAGCGTCACCTCGCTCTACGCGCACATGAGCTACGGCACTCGCCGTGTCTCGGTCGGGCAGACGGTCTCGGCCGGTCAGCTCATCGGCCAGGTCGGCGACACCGGCCGCGCGTTCGGTACCCACCTGCACCTCGAGATCCGCCTCAACGGCGGCTACGTCAACGCCGAGTCGTGGCTCAAGGCCAACGTCGGCTGACGATCGATCGGCCCGTACGACTCACCACGTGTCACGGCGGGAGCATCACGCTCCGGCCGTGACACGCGGCATCCGATGCCTCTCGATGCGCCCACGCCCCGCGGCCTGTATTAGCCTGATCCCGACGCTCGCGTGAGCCGAGGGGGAGCAGATGGACGCAGTACCCCGCATTCGATCCACGAATGCACACGACCGCCATGCCCGGTGCTCCGGGTGTGCCTCCGGTCGCTACGTCCTTCGGCATCGTGTCCACGATTGCCGCGGCCTTCGCCGCGGACCCAAGGCGCTGTCTCATCGACAGCGCCTTTTTTCGTGCCCGCGACCCCTCTGTGAGCGCAACGTCGCAACCGAACAACCGCTGAAGCCGTCACGGCAGTTCGAGAGGACACCCCATGCGCACTCTGGTGCTGAACGCAGGATATGAACCCCTGGCCGTCGTGTCGTTCAAGCGAGCACTCGTGCTCGTGATGAGCGACAAGGCGACCGTCGTCGAACGCGTCGACGATGACCCGGTCTGGGGGGTGCGCGGTGCTTTCGATCGCCCCGCCGTCATCCTGCTGACCCGATACGTGCGGGTGCCTGGCGCTCGCCGCACGCCCGTCACCCGGCGCGGCGTGCTTCGTCGTGACGCCCACCGGTGCGCCTACTGCAACAAGGGGGCCACGACGATCGATCACGTCGTGCCGCGCTCGCGCGGGGGTGCCGACTCCTGGGAGAACCTCGTCGCCTGCTGCCTGCGGTGCAACAACATCAAGGGAGACCGGACGCCTCAGGAGATGGGCTGGGAGCTGCGCTGGATCCCGCAGCCGCCGCGAGGGCCGCAGTGGACCGTACGCGGCACCGATCGCGCCGACCCCTCATGGGAGCCGTATCTCGCCCTGGCGGCGTAGGCGCTCGTAGTCGCTGTCGATGGTCTTCTGATGCGGTCGGCTGCCGAGTGATCTCGATACCTGGAACGCGTCCCTGTGTGCACGGGCGAGCGTCTCGGTCCCCACGCATCTTCTCCGCTGTCCGCCCTTGACTTATCTGGCGCTTCCTCGGATGCGAGATGAAGCAGCCCGGTGCCTCGTCATCGCTCCAGAACGACGGCGAGACCCTGCCCCACTCCGACGCAGAGAGCCGCCACGGCCACACCGCCACCGCGGCGCTTGAGCTCGTGGGCGGCATGGGCGACCACTCTGCCCCCGGACGCGCCCAGGGGGAGGCCGATCGCCAGCGCGCCGCCGTGGATGTTCAGGCGCTCGGGGTCGAGCTCGGGCCACCCCTGGAGGCACGCGAGGCTCTGCGAGGCGAAGGCCTCATTGAGCTCGACGAAATCGACGTCGGACCA
>JAEYVZ010000060.1 GCA_023431405.1 Actinomycetes bacterium | reverse complement strand
GCCCGCGCGCGCCCACGAAAGCTCCCCCGTCTCGCATCACCTCAAGGAAGAAGCACCATGACGTCCAGCCCCCTTGCCGCCTCCGCTGCGGCGCCGACCACCGCCGCACCGGTGCCGCACGACGCGCCGTACCGCGACGCGAGCCGCTCGGTCGAGGAGCGCGTCGCCGATCTCGTCGCGCGGATGACGCTGCCGGAGAAGGTCGGGCAGATGATGCAGCTCGACGCGCGCGAGGATCTCGAAGACGCCGTGCTCGCCAAGCACGCCGGGTCGATCCTGCACACCTCCCCGGAGAAGGTGCTTCGGGCGGCCGACCTGACCGCCCAGACTCGGCTGCGCATCCCGCTCCTGGTGGCCGAGGACTGCATCCACGGCCATTCCTTCTGGGAGGGCGCCACGATCTACCCCACCCAGCTCGGCATGGCCGCCACGTGGGACCCGGCGCTGGTCGAACAGGTCGCTCGGGCGACGGCAGCCGAAGTGGCCGCCACCGGCATCCATTGGACGTTCTCGCCCGTGCTGTGCATCGCGCGCGACCTGCGCTGGGGGCGGGTGAACGAGACCTTCGGGGAAGACCCGTTCCTCATCGGCGAACTGGCCTCCGCGATGGTGCGCGGATATCAGGGCACAGGCCTCGATGATCCGAGCGCGATCCTCGCCACCGCCAAGCACTTCGCGGGGTACTCGGAGACGCAGGGCGGGCGCGATGCGAGCGAGGCCGACATCTCGCCGCGCAAGCTCCGCTCGTGGTTCCTGCCCCCGTTCGAACGCGTCGCGCGTGAAGGATGCCGCACCTTCATGCTGGGCTACCAGACGACGGACGGCGTGCCGATCACCATCAACGACTGGCTCCTCAGCGATGTCCTGCGCGGTGAGTGGGGCTACACCGGCACCCTCATCACCGACTGGGACAACGTCGGGCGCATGGTGTGGGAGCAGAGAGTTCAGCCTGACTACGTCCACGCCGCCGCTGCGGCGGTGAAGGCCGGCAACGACATGATCATGACGACTCCGGGCTTCTTCGAAGGCGCCCTGCAGGCGGTGGCCGACGGTCTCCTCGCCGAAGAGGACATCGACCGCGCGGTCGGGCGCGTGCTCTCGCTGAAGTTCCGGTTCGGGCTGTTCGAAGACGCTCGCCTTCCCGATGGCGAGCGCATACGGGACGTCATCGCCGCTCCCGCCCACACGGATCTCAACCTGGAGGTCGCGCGACGTTCGGTCGTCCTTCTGCGCAACGACGGCACTCTGCCGCTACTGCCGGCACCGACACCGGAGGGTGAGGCGCCGCCGCGCCGCATCGCCGTGGTCGGCCCTCTCGCCGACGATGCGCAGAGCCAGCTCGGAGACTGGGCGGGCTCATCGGGGCAGGTCGATTGGATGCCGCAGGGCCACCCGCGATCGCAGATCACGACCGTCCTCGACGGACTCACCCGATCCACCCCCCACGGTTGGGTGGTCGAATACGCGGAGGGCGCCGGCATCCTCGACCTGCGCGATGACCCGAGCGGGTCGCACTTCCCCGATGGACAGCCACGGCCGAAGGTCGTGGTGCCGCGCGAGCCCGATGCCGCCCAGATCGCGCAGGCGGTCGCACTCGCCGAACGCTCGGACGTCGTCGTCGCCGTCGTCGGCGACCGGATCGAGCTCGTGGGCGAAGGGCGCTCGACGGCGACCCTGGAGCTGATCGGCGGCCAGAACGCTCTGCTGAAGGCGCTGGCGGCGACGGGCGTCCCGCTGGTCGTCGTGCTCATGGCATCGAAGCCCCTCATCCTGCCGCGGGAGGTGGAGGACGCCTCCCTTCTCTGGGTGGCCAACCCCGGCATGGAGGGCGGTCGCGCGATCGCGGAAGTGCTGCTCGGCGTCGTCGAACCGGCCGGGCGCCTGCCGATCTCCTTCGCGCGCCATGCCGGCCAGCAGCCCACCTACTACAACCAGATCCGTGGACAGCACGGCGACCGCTATGCCGACCTCACGCAGCGACCCGCGTTCGCCTTCGGAGACGGCCTCTCGTACACGCGCGTCGAGTACACCGACGTGGAGCTGCTCACCCCTGTCGTGCGCCCCGGCGACACGGTGAGCGCCCGCATCACGCTCGCCAATCGCGGCACACGTCTCGCGCACGAGGTCGTCCAGGCATACGTGCGCGACGCAGTGACCTCCGTGAGCTGGGCCGACCGAGAGCTCAAGGCCTTCCGGCGCATCGACGTCGCACCCGGTGAGACGGTGAGTCTGGAGATCGCCGTCGCCGTCGACGACTGCACGATCGTCGATGCCCGCGGACGACGTGTCGTGGAGCCCGGCGCGTTCGAGCTGCTCATCGGACCGTCGTCGCGCGACGAGTCGCTGCAGTCGGTGTCGTTCGAGGTGCGCTGACGCCCGACGGGAAGAGGGCCGCCCCCGACAGCGCGCTGCGGTCGGGGGCGGCCCTCATCTGCGGAGGATGCGATCACTCGTCGTCGTCGACGTCGTCCTCGTCGTCGTCTTCCGAGTCGTCGTCGTCTTCGTCGTCGGACTCGTCCTCGTCGTCCTCGTCGTCGGACTCGTCCTCGTCGTCGGACTCGTCCTCGTCGTCCGAATCGTCGTCTGCGGCGGCGTCCGACGCGGATTCGTCGAGCTCGTCGATGTCGACGCCGTCGAGGTCACCCGCGTGCAGGATGCGGGAGCCGTCCTCGTTGAAGTCTGCGGAATCGTCGTCGTCGTCGTCCGAATCGTCGTCGTCATCCTCATCGAGGTCGTCACTCTCGTCGGCGTCGGCGTCGGCTTCCTGACTCTCGGCGAGAGCGGCCTGCGCCGCCTGATACTCGGCGAGTCGTTCCGCCCACGGAACCCACTCGGGGGCCAGGAGCGCCCCCTCACCGGGAAGCAGCTCCACCTCCAGCACCGTGGGCTCCGCGCCCTCCACGACAGCGACGCTCACCGTCCAGAACCAGTGCGGATATCCCGCCAGACGGTTGTAGAACCGCAGCGACACCACCCCGCCGTCCTCGATGGTGTAGCCCGCAGGCTCACCGACCGTCGACGCCGGCGTGATCTCCAGGAGCGCAGCGCGCGCCAGGTCGTGCGCCGACAGCAGACGCTCGTCGACGGTCGTGGCCGCGTGGTCGTCAGCGGACTCAGGCGTCGAGCTCATCAGCCACCTTGCGCAGGATCGCCGCGACCTTCTTGCCGTGGGCTCCGCTCGGGTAGCGTCCGTGGCGGAGATCGCCGCCGATCGTGTCGAGCAGCTTGACGAGATCCTCGACGACGACAGCCATGTCGTCGGGCTTCATCCGGTTGCGCTTCGACAGACTCACGGGCGCGTCGAGCACGCGCACGGCGAGCGCCTGAAGGCCTCGGCGCCCGTCGGCGACGCCGAAGTCCAGGCGTGTGCCGGCCTTCAGCGACGACGTGCCGGCCGGGAGAGCCGTCGCGTGCAGGAAGACGTCTTGGCCGTCATCGGTGGTGATGAAGCCGAAGCCCTTCTCTTCGTCGTAGAACCTGACCTTGCCGGTGGGCATCTCAACCTCGCTGGATACTGCTTGGCCCGACACACGGGGTGTGCGCGGGCAGGGCGGAACCGGGGCCCGGTCGACCCCCGCAACAGCCTACGCCACGGCCGCAAGCCACTAGGCTGAGTCAGATGAGCACGCCTTCCGCCGGTGACGAGCTTCCTGTCCGTCGCATCGACCGCATCCTCGCCGTCATGTCGCTCGGACTTCTGCTGCTCTCCCTCGCCTGCTTCGTGGCGATCATCGTCGGCACGGCGAACAACGCCGATTTCAGTCAGGGCCTGTGGCCGACCGTCGGCATCGTCGTCTACATCGCGCCGATCATCGCGTTCCTCCTCCTCGTGACCGTGCTCGTCATGACCTTCGTCCGCAGGGCAAGGGGCGGCAAGGGGCGCTGACGTGGCCGGGCCTGACGCACGCACACTGGCGACCTCGCTCGCCGGGCTCGATGATGCGGCGCTGTCAGACCTGCTGACCGTACGCAAGGTCCCGCCGTCCGCGGGATGGTCCGACTACTTCGACGCCGCCGATGCGCTGCTCGAAGCCCCGTCCATCCTGCGCGGGCTCGCGGCGCTCGCCCGCCCGGAGGCCGAAGCGCTCGAGCAGGCCGTCACCTCGGGGAATCCGGTTCCCGACGGCGTGGAACGTCAGGCGCTCCTGCGGGCGGCACTGGCCGACCCCGAAGGGCGCCCGTACCTCGTCGTCGCCGCCACCTGGGATGCACTCCCCCGCCCGGCCGAGCCGACACCCTTCGAGGCCACCGGCGAAGACGACGCGCATGCCGCCGAACGCGCCTTCTCGGCATCCACGGCCCTGGCCGACGTCCTGCAGTCGGTGATCGCCACACCGCTCGGACGCATCGGCACCGGCGCCATCGGCGCCGTCGACCGTCGCCGGCTGCTCGAGCAGGGCGCCGTCGAATCGCCCGAAGCGGCCGATGAGTTCGTCGAGATCGCCGCGACCGCCGGCTTCCTCGGCGCGGTCGATCGTCAGTGGCTCGTGACGCCCTCCGGTGAACGCTGGCTCGGAACGGGCACGGTCGCGCGCTGGCACGACGTGGCGAAGCGCCTGCGCGCCGCGCTTCCCGCCGCCGTGCGCACGCCCGACGGCGGCTGGCTCCCGGCATCCGACTGGCACGGGGCTCACCCCTTCGACGCCGCCTGG